>NZ_JAMJFM010000099.1:0-11304 GCF_023544705.1 Streptomyces sp. MCA2 | reverse complement strand
CACACCCCCCACTCGCCCGTGCCGGCGGCCACCCCCGCCAGGTCGGAGCCGCTCAGCACCTCCCGGAACCGGCACACCGCCTCCAGGACATCCGCAAAGCGGGTCGACAGCGGCCCGGGGGAGAGGCGTACCCGGTCCGGGGGAACGTGGTCCACGAACAGGCCCGCCCCGGCGAGCGCCGCCACCAGCTCCCCGGCCCGCGGATGCCGGTAGGCGACATGGGCGCCACGCCGCTCCGGGTCGGCGGGCCCGGCCGGACGCAGCCCGTACGGCTCCAGCGCGGCCCCGGCCAGCTCCGTCAGGAACCCCGTCAGCGCCCGGCTCTTGGCCCGTACCGCGGCCATCCCCGCCTCGGCCAGCAGGTCCAGCGCGGGCTCCGCGGCGGCCAGCGACAGTGCGGGCGGGGTGCCGGTCAAGAAGCGCCGGACGGTCGGATCGGGGTCGTACGGCACGGACCCGGCGAGCTGTTCGCGATGCCCGTACCAGCCGTGCACCGGCTGCACGGCGTACGGCTGAAGATCCCGCCGTACGTACAGCAGCGCCGGGCAGCCGGGCCCCGCCATCAGATGCTTGTACGTCGCGGCGACCGCCATATCGGCCCCGGTGGCGGCCAGTTGGAGGTCCACCGCGCCCACCGCATGACTGAGGTCCCACAGCACCAGCGCCCCTTGGGCGTGCGCGATCCCGTGCACCTCGGCCATGTCGAGCAGCGCCCCGGAGCGGTGCGAGACCAGCGACAGCACGACCACCGCGACGTCCTCGTCCACCGCAGCCCGGAGTGTCGCCATGTCGAGCCCGGTCTCCGGGTGGGTGTGCACGGTGCGCAGCGCCCGCTCGTGCTCGGCGGCGACCCCGGCCACGACATAGCGGTCGGTGGGGGAGTTGTCGTCGTCCACCACCACGGTCCGCCGCCCGCGGCGTGCCTCCAGCGCGGCGACCGTGAGCTTGTAGAGGTTGACGCTGGTGCAGTCGGCGGCCACCACCTCGCCCGGCAGGGCGCCGAGCACGGTCGCGGCCATCCGGTCGCCGATCCGCTGCGGCAGGTCCCGCCACGGCGCACGGCCCTGCGCGAGCCGGTCGCCCCAGTCGCCGCGCACCACCCGGTCCAGCAGCTCCGGGGTGGCGGCGGGCAGCCGGCCCAGTGAGCTGCTGTCGAGGAACAGCCGGCCGTCCGGTACCGGGGCGAAACGGCCGAGGAACGGCGCCAGCGGGTCCCGTGCGTCCAGCCGCCGGGCCCGCCGGGCGGCCTTGCGCAGGGCGGCCTGCCCGCCCTCCGGGGCCGTCACGGCAGCTCCGGGCAGGTCACAGGCCCGGGGGAGGGCGGTGGACGGCGCCCCCGCGCGGTGGGGCCCCCGTCCCCAGGGCGGTGCCGGTGCCCGGCCTGCAGCCGATGGTCCGCGCGCCGGGCGCGCGCTCTCCCGTCCGGCGCGGGGACGCGTTCTGAAGTCACGCGGACAGCGTTGCCGAGCCGCGCCGCGGACGGCACTCACTTCCGCGTCATTCCGGCGAGCGCCCACAAGATCGACTACCGGGATTGACGGTATTTGCGCCGCGTCTGCGCGCCGACGGGCGCCCCATCCCGATGGTCCGTGCGGCTCATTGACGGCCTGTCACGTCGTTGACGTGCCGTCCCGGTGGGGCCTGGCCGGAAGCGCTCCTGCTGCGGGATCGCGTCCACGGGACGGCGCCGGTCTGCTACGTCGCACGTCGTTGCACGGATGACCACAGCCGTCCGCATCCGCCCGCCCGCAGCCGATCACAGCCGCCCGTCCACAGCCGCCCCGCTGCCGTCCGCAGGGGACGCAGCACGTACCGCCCGCCCCCCGGGAGCCCGGCCGCAAGGAGCGTCACCGGCTCCCGGCGCCCGGGCCCGGCCGCCGTCCCCCGCCTCCCGGCCGCCGGGCCCCGCTGACCGGCGCCGCCGGTCCCGGAGCGGGGGTGGTCCGGGCACGGTGATTGTCGGTCGCGGTCAGTAGGGTGGTGTGCATGGCAGACCCCAGCAGCTATCGACCCAAGCCGGGACAGATCCCCGACTCGCCGGGGGTCTATAAGTTCCGCGACGAACACGGCCGGGTCATCTACGTCGGCAAGGCCAAGAGCCTGCGCCAGCGCCTGGCCAACTACTTCCAGGACCTGGCCGGCCTCCATCCGCGGACGCGCACGATGGTCACCACCGCCGCCTCCGTGGAGTGGACCGTCGTCTCCACCGAGGTCGAGGCGCTCCAGCTCGAATACAGCTGGATCAAGGAGTTCGACCCGCGCTTCAACGTCAAGTACCGCGACGACAAGAGCTATCCGTACCTCGCGGTGACCCTCAACGAGGAGTTCCCCCGCGTCCAGGTCATGCGCGGCGCCAAGAAGAAGGGCGTGCGCTACTTCGGCCCGTACGGCCACGCCTGGGCCATCCGCGAGACCGTCGACCTGATGCTGCGCGTCTTCCCGGTACGGACGTGCTCCGCCGGTGTCTTCAAGCGCTCCGCCCAGATCGGCCGCCCCTGTCTGCTCGGCTACATCGGCAAGTGCTCGGCCCCCTGTGTCGGGCGGATCTCCCCCGAGGAGCACCACGAACTCGCCGAGGAATTCTGCGACTTCATGGCCGGCCGCACCGGCGCCTACATCCGCCGCCTGGAGCGCGGGATGCAGGAGGCCGCCGAGGAGATGGAGTACGAACGCGCCGCCCGGCTGCGGGACGACATAGGGGCGCTCAAGCGGGCCATGGAGAAGAGCGCCGTGGTGCTGGCCGACGCCACCGACGCCGATCTGATCGCGGTCGCCGAGGACGAACTCGAAGCCGCCGTCCAGATCTTCCACGTCCGCGGCGGCCGGGTGCGCGGCCAGCGCGGCTGGGTGACGGACAAGGTCGAGGCCGTCACCACCAGCGGCCTCGTCGAGCACGCCCTCCAGCAGCTCTACGGCGAGGAGCGGGGCGACGCCGTCCCCAAGGAAGTCCTGGTCCCGGCGCTGCCCGAGCCCGTCGAGCCGGTCGCGCAGTGGCTCTCCGAGCGCCGCGGCTCCCAGGTCTCGCTGCGCATCCCGCAGCGCGGCGACAAGAAGGACCTGATGGCCACGGTCGGCCGCAACGCCCAGCAGGCGCTGGGCCTGCACAAGACCAAGCGCGCCTCCGACCTGACCACCCGCTCCCGCGCCCTGGAGGAGATCGCCGGGGCACTCGGTCTGGACGCGGTGCCGTTGCGCATCGAGTGCTTCGACATCTCCCACCTCCAGGGCGATGACGTCGTCGCCTCGATGGTGGTGTTCGAGGACGGTCTCGCCCGGAAGAGCGAATACCGCCGCTTCCAGATCAAGAGCTTCCAGGGCCAGGACGATGTCCGGTCCATGCACGAGGTCATCGGCCGCCGCTTCAAGCGCTATCTCCAGGAGAAGCAGAAGTCCGGCGAGTGGACGGAGGAGCCGTCCGACGACGCCCGCGTGGACGACAACGGCGCCACGGCCGCCACCGTCACCGCGGGCACGGACGACCTGGAGCCGGACCCGATGGCCGGCCGCCCGACCGACGAGGACGGCCGCCCCAAGCGGTTCGCCTACCCGCCCCAGCTCGTGGTCGTCGACGGTGGCGCCCCGCAGGTCGCGGCCGCCCGCCGGGCCCTGGACGAGCTCGGTATCGACGATGTCGCCGTCTGCGGCCTGGCCAAGCGCCTCGAAGAGGTCTGGCTCCCGGAGGAGGACGACCCGGTCGTGCTGCCGCGCAGCAGCGAGGGCCTCTACCTCCTCCAGCGCGTCCGCGACGAGGCGCACCGCTTCGCCATCGCCTACCAGCGCAGCAAGCGCACCAAGCGGCTGAAGTCCTCGCCGCTCGACGCCGTCGCCGGGCTGGGCGACACCCGCCGCCAGGCACTGCTCAAGCACTTCGGCTCGTTGAAGAAGCTGCGGGCCGCGACGGTCGACGAAATCTGCGAGGTCCCGGGCGTCGGCCGCAAGACCGCGGAGACGGTCGCCGCGGCCCTGGCCGGGGCGGCACCGTCCGCCCCCGCGGTGAACACCGCCACAGGAGAGATCATTGAGGATGACGGGGTCCCACCGGCCGCGTTGTCGGCAGAACGGGGGCAGGAACGATGAGCACACCGCATGAAGCGCAGAAAACCGAGAGAGACGGTGCACAGGTGAGTACGGGCACGACCGACAACGGCGAGAGCGCCGCGATCCCCGAGTTGGTGATCATCTCCGGGATGTCCGGCGCGGGCCGCAGCACCGCCGCGAAGTGCCTGGAGGACCTCGGCTGGTTCGTGGTGGACAACATCCCGCCCGAGCTGATCGCGCCGATGGTCGAGCTGGGCGCCCGCTCGCAGGGCAATGTCGCCCGGATCGCGGTCGTCGTCGACGTCCGCGGCCGCCGTTTCTTCGCCAACCTCAAGGAATCGCTGGCCACCCTCGACGCGCAGAACGTCAAGCGCCGCATCGTCTTCCTGGAGTCCTCCGACGAGGCCCTGGTGCGCCGCTTCGAGTCCGTGCGCCGTCCGCACCCCCTCCAGGGCGACGGCCGGATCGTCGACGGCATCGCCGCCGAGCGCGATCTGCTGCGCGAGCTGCGCGGCGACGCCGACCTGGTGATCGACACCTCCAGCCTCAACGTCCACGAACTGCGCGCCAAGATGGATGCCCAGTTCGCCGGCGAAGAGGTGCCCGAGCTGCGCGCCACGGTCATGTCCTTCGGCTTCAAGTACGGCCTGCCGGTCGACGCCGACATGGTCATCGACTGCCGCTTCATCCCCAACCCGCACTGGGTCCCCGAGCTGCGCCCCTTCACGGGTCTCAACGACGAGGTCTCCAGCTACGTCTTCAGCCAGCCAGGCTCCAAGGAATTCCTGGACGGCTACGCCGAGCTGCTGCGGATCGTCGCCGAGGGCTACCGCCGTGAGGGCAAGCGCTATGTGACCATCGCCGTGGGCTGTACGGGCGGCAAGCACCGCAGCGTCGCGATGTCCGAGAAGCTGGCCCGGCGCCTGGTCTCCGAGGGAGTGGAAACCGTCGTCGTCCACCGGGACATGGGGCGCGAGTGAGCGCGCGGGCACCACGGCTGCGCAGGGTCCGGCGATTTGTCCCCAGCGGCCGTATGACGAAGGGGGCCACCCCCAAGGTGGTGGCCCTGGGCGGAGGCATGGGCCTGTCCGCCTCACTGACCGCACTGCGCCGCATCACCGGTGACCTGACCGCCGTGGTCACGGTCGCCGACGACGGCGGCTCCAGCGGCCGCCTCCGCGACGAGCTGGGCGTCCTGCCGCCCGGCGATCTGCGCAAGGCGCTGGCCGCGCTGTGCGGCGACGACGACTGGGGCCAGACCTGGTCCCAGGTGATCCAGCACCGCTTCCAGAGCGAGGGCGAGCTGCACGACCACGCGGTCGGCAATCTGCTGATCGTCGCGCTGTGGGAGCAGCTCGGCGACCACGTCCAGGCGCTCGACCTGGTCGGCAAGCTGCTCGGCGCGCACGGCCGGGTGCTGCCCATGTCGGCGGTGCCCCTGGAACTCCAGGCCGAGGTCAAGGGCCATGAACCGGACCGTCCTGACGCGATCACCACGGTCCGCGGCCAGGCCACCGTCGCGCTCACCCGCGGCGAGGTGCAGTCCGTCCATGTGGTGCCGAAGGAGCCGCCGGCCGTCCCCGAGGCGGTCGCCGCGGTGCGGGACGCCGACTGGGTGGTGCTCGGCCCGGGCTCCTGGTTCTCCTCCGTGATCCCGCATCTTCTGGTGCCGGAGCTGCGCGAGGCGCTGGAGGAGACCAAGGCCCGAAAAGTCCTTTCGCTCAACCTTGCGCCCCAACCGGGCGAAACCGATGGCTTCTCCCCGCAGCGTCATTTGGAGGTTTTGGCCCGACACGCCCCTAAACTCGCCTTCGACGTGGTGCTGGCCGACAAGGCCGCCGTGCCCGACATCGAAGGTCTGACGGTTGCCGCCAAGCAGCTGGTCGGCAGCGAGGTCGAGCTGGCGGCGGTCGCCGCACAAGGAGACGACACCCGGTCCAGCACCGGGCAAGCCCCCGACCGGCACGACCCGGAGCTGCTGGCAGCCGCGTACGACCGTATTTTTCGGATGCATGGAAGGATCGGCCCATGGCGATGACGGCAGCGGTGAAGGATGAAATCTCCCGGCTCCCCGTCACCCGGACCTGCTGCCGGAAGTCGGAGGTCTCGTCGATCCTGCGGTTCGCGGGCGGTCTGCATCTGGTCAGCGGACGCATCGTGATCGAGGCGGAGCTGGATACGGGCATCGCGGCCCGGCGGCTGCGCAAGGACATCCTGGAGATCTTCGGGCACAGCTCCGACCTGGTGGTGATGGCCCCCGGCGGCCTGCGGCGCGGCAGCCGCTACGTCGTACGGGTCGTGGCCGGCGGCGACCAGCTGGCGCGCCAGACCGGCCTGGTGGACGGCCGCGGCCGCCCCATCCGCGGTCTGCCCCCGCAGGTGGTCTCCGGCGCGACCTGCGACGCCGAGGCGGCCTGGCGCGGGGCCTTCCTGGCCCACGGCTCGCTGACCGAACCCGGCCGCTCCTCGTCGCTGGAGGTCACCTGCCCCGGGCCCGAGGCGGCGCTCGCACTGGTCGGCGCCGCCCGCCGGCTCGGCATCGGCGCGAAGGCCCGTGAGGTGCGCGGCGTGGACCGCGTCGTCGTCCGGGACGGTGACGCGATCGGCGCGCTGCTGACGCGGCTCGGCGCGCATGAGTCGGTGCTCGCGTGGGAGGAGCGGCGGATGCGCCGCGAGGTCCGCGCCACCGCCAACCGCCTCGCCAACTTCGACGACGCCAACCTCCGCCGCTCGGCACGCGCCGCGGTCGCCGCGGGCGCCCGGGTCCAGCGGGCCCTGGAGATCCTGGGCGAGGAGGTCCCCGAGCACCTCGCGGCGGCCGGCCGTCTGCGCATGGAGCACAAGCAGGCGTCGCTGGAGGAGCTGGGCGCCCTCGCCGACCCGCCGCTGACGAAGGACGCCGTCGCCGGCCGGATCCGCCGGCTGCTGGCGATGGCCGACAAGCGCGCCCAGGACCTCGGTATCCCCGGCACCGAGTCCAACCTCACCGAGGAACTCGCCGAGGGCATGGTCGGCTGAACGGGAGCCGGTCCTTCGCCGTATTGCGCCCCTGGCGCCCGCACCGGGCGCCGGGGGCGCCGCCGTATGCGGACGTGGTGACGGGGGCACGCAGGAGCGGTCGTCAGAGGGGCTGAAGGGCGCTCACTTGAGCACCTTTCGAGGCCGATGTCAATGTCACGTACGTCTCTTACAGGGGGTAGGGTCGGAGGCGGTCGGGGACATCCCATACAGCTCGCCGGTAACTGCGCCGGCGTACCAACGAGGAGATCGGTTCGTGACGATCCGCGTAGGCATCAACGGATTCGGCCGCATTGGTCGTAACTACTTCCGCGCGCTCCTGGAGCAGGGCGCGGACATCGAGATCGTCGGTGTCAACGACCTGACCGACAACGCCACCCTGGTCCACCTGCTGAAGTACGACACCATCCTGGGTCGCCTCAAGCAGGACGTCAGCCACACCGACGACACCATCACGGTCGGCAACCAGACCTTCAAGACGATGGCCGAGCGCGACCCGGCGAAGCTCCCCTGGGCCGAGCTCGGCGCCGACATCGTCATCGAGTCGACCGGCATCTTCACCAAGAAGGCCGACGCCGAGAAGCACCTCGCGGCCGGCGCCAAGAAGGTTCTGATCTCCGCGCCCGCCAAGGACGAGGACATCACGATCGTGATGGGCGTCAACAACGACCAGTACGACGCGGCCAAGCACCACATCATCTCCAACGCCTCCTGCACCACCAACTGTGTGGCGCCGATGGCGAAGGTTCTCGACGAGAACTTCGGCATCGTCAAGGGCATGATGACCACGGTCCACGCGTACACCAACGACCAGCGCATCCTGGACTTCCCGCACAGCGACCTGCGCCGCGCCCGCGCCGCCGCGGAGAACATCATCCCGACCTCGACGGGTGCCGCCAAGGCCACCGCCCTGGTCCTCCCGCAGCTCAAGGGCAAGCTGGACGGCATCGCGATGCGCGTGCCCGTCCCCACCGGCTCGGTCACCGACCTGGTCCTGGAGCTCGACCGCGAGGTCACCAAGGACGAGATCAACACCGCCTTCCAGAAGGCCGCCGAGGGTCAGCTCAAGGGCATCCTCGAGTACACCGAGGACCCGATCGTCTCCTCGGACATCGTGAACTTCCCGGCCTCCTGCACCTTCGACTCCCAGCTGACGATGTCGCAGGGCAAGCAGGTCAAGGTCGTCGGCTGGTACGACAACGAGTGGGGCTACTCCAACCGCCTGGTGGACCTGACCACCTTCGTCGGCGGCCAGCTCTGATCCCTGGTTGACACCCGGGACACCGAGATGTGGGGACGGGGCTCGTGCGACGCGATGAGGCGTCGTACGGGCCCCGTTCCGCGACCGACCGACCCATGTGATGGAGTCACTCCTCATGAAGACGATCGACGACCTCCAGGTAGCCGGTAAGCGGGTCTTCGTCCGCGCCGACCTGAACGTGCCGCTGGACGGCACCAGCATCACCGACGACGGCCGGATCCGCGCCGTCGCCCCGACGATCGCCAAGCTCGTCGAGCGCGGCGCCAAGGTGATCGTCGCCTCCCACCTGGGCCGCCCCAAGGGCGCCCCGGACCCGGCCTACTCGCTGGCCCCCGCGGCCGAGCGGCTGGGTGAAATCCTCGGTCAGGCCGTGGCGTTCGCCACCGACACGGTCGGCGAGTCCGCCCGCTCGGTGACCGCGGGCCTGGCCGACGGCCAGGTGGCCGTGCTGGAGAACCTTCGCTTCAACCCGGGCGAGACCAGCAAGGACGACGCCGAGCGCGGTGCCTTCGCCGACCAGCTCGCCGCCCTCGCGGACCTCTACGTGGGCGACGGCTTCGGTGCCGTGCACCGCAAGCACGCCTCCGTGTACGACCTGCCCGCGCGCCTTCCGCACGCCGCCGGCGATCTGATCGCCACCGAGGTCCGGGTCCTGAAGAAGCTCACCGATGACGTCAAGCGCCCGTACGTCGTCGCGCTCGGCGGCGCCAAGGTCTCCGACAAGCTGGCCGTCATCGACCAGCTGCTGGAGAAGGCCGACCGCATCCTGGTCGGCGGCGGTATGGCGTACACCTTCCTCAAGGCCAAGGGCCACGAGGTCGGTATCTCGCTGCTCCAGGAGGACCAGGTCCCGGCCTGCCAGGAGTACCTGGCACGGGCCGAGAAGCGCGGCGTGGAGTTCGTGCTCCCCGTCGACGTACTGGTTTCGGCCGAGTTCCCCGACCTGAAGACCAAGGCCCCGGCTCACCCCCAGGTCGTCGCCTCGGACGCCATCCCGGCCGACCAGGAGGGCCTGGACATCGGCCCGAAGACCCGCGAGCTCTACGCCGCGAAGTGCGCCGACGCGGGCACGGTCTTCTGGAACGGCCCGATGGGCGTCTTCGAGCACCCCGACTACGCCGGCGGCACCAAGGCCGTCGCGCAGGGCCTGCTGGACTCGGACGCCTTCACCGTCGTCGGTGGCGGTGACTCGGCCGCCGCCGTACGTCTGCTGGGCTTCGACGAGAACGCATTCGGCCACATCTCGACCGGTGGTGGCGCCAGCCTCGAATACCTCGAGGGCAAGACGCTCCCCGGCCTCGCCGCACTGGAGGACTGAACAACGTGACCGCTCTGAACAACGGCCGCACCCCGCTGATGGCGGGCAACTGGAAGATGAACCTCAACCACCTCGAGGCCATCGCCCACGTCCAGAAGCTCGCCTTCGCCCTTGCCGACAAGGACTTCGACGCCGTAGAGGTCGCGGTCCTGCCGCCCTTCACCGACCTGCGGTCGGTGCAGACGCTGGTCGACGGCGACAAGCTCAAGATCAAGTACGGCGCCCAGGACATCTCCGCGCACGACTCCGGTGCCTACACCGGTGAGATCTCCGGCGCGATGCTCTCCAAGCTCAAGTGCGCCTTCGTGACCGTCGGCCACAGCGAGCGCCGCCAGTACCACTGCGAGAACGAAGAGATCTGCAACGCCAAGGTCAAGGCCGCGTTCAAGCACGGCCTCACCCCGATCCTGTGCGTCGGTGAGGGCCTGGACGTCCGCAAGGCCGGCAACCAGGTCGCGCACACCCTCGCCCAGGTCGACGGCGGTCTGGCGGACGTCCCGGCGGAGCAGGCCGAGACGATCGTGATCGCCTACGAGCCGGTGTGGGCCATCGGCACCGGCGAGGTCGCCACCCCCGAGGACGCGCAGGAGGTCTGCGGTGCCATCCGCGGCCGCCTCGCCGAGCTCTACAGCCAGGAGCTGGCCGACAAGGTCCGCATCCAGTACGGCGGCTCCGTCAAGTCCGGCAATGTCGCCGCGATCATGGCGCAGCCCGACGTCGACGGCGCGCTGATCGGTGGCGCGGCCCTCGACTCGGAAGAGTTTGTGAAGATCGTCCGCTTCCGCGACCAGTAGCAACTATGACGAGGGGGAGCCCTCGTCGTACCCTGTCGGGGCCGGGACCGGTGCAGCAGCGCCGTCCCCGGCCCCGCAGCGTTTGTTGCGGATATCGTGATCCATACGTCCGTCCGTCAGTCCTAGAGAGTTGGTCCAGCCGTGGTCATCGGGTTCTCGATCGCCCTCATCGTCTTCAGCCTGCTGCTGATGATGCTGGTGCTCATGCACAAGGGGAAGGGCGGCGGCCTGTCCGACATGTTCGGTGGCGGTATGCAGTCCTCGGTCGGTGGCTCCTCGGTCGCCGAGCGCAACCTCGACCGCATCACCATCGTGATCGGTCTGTTGTGGTTCGCCTGCATTGTCGTGCTGGGCATCCTGATGAAGCTCGGCAGCTGACACAGCGTCGGAGGAGCGGCTTATCATCAGGGTGGCGTCCTCGGACGGGTAACTCCAGCCACTGGACGCGCGTTGGGCCTTACGTAGACTGGGGCGTTCCGCAGCGCAGCTGCTGCGAGAGGCTGTGCAGCACCATTACGCAGGGAGTTACGACCGTGGCAAGTGGCAACGCGATCCGAGGAAGTCGGGTCGGGGCGGGGCCGATGGGGGAGGCCGAGCGCGGCGAGTCCGCGCCGCGCATCCGCATCTCCTTCTGGTGCTCCAACGGGCACGAGACGCAGCCCAGCTTCGCCGGCGATGCGCAGGTTCCCGACACCTGGGACTGCCCGCGCTGTGGTTTCCCGGCAGGCAAGGACCGGGACAGCCCGCCGGACCCGCCGCGCACCGAGCCGTACAAGACCCACCTCGCCTACGTCCGGGAGCGCCGCAGCGACGCCGACGGTGAGGCGATCCTCGCGGAGGCGCTCGCCAAGCTCCGCGGCGAGATCTGACGGACC
>NZ_JAMJFM010000098.1:0-12074 GCF_023544705.1 Streptomyces sp. MCA2 | reverse complement strand
ACTCCAGCAGCAGCTCGCCGCGCTGCCGCTCGCCCACCGCCACCTCCCGCACGCCGGTGTCGACCGCCCGGTAGAGCGTCCAGTCGCGCAGCCGGTCCCGGTCCACTTCCAGGGAATCGGCCAGCTTGGCCACCCGGCGGCGGGCCGCGGCGGCCGCGCCCGACCCGGCCATCAGATCCTCGAACCGGTCCAGCACCAGCGCCGCCAGGTCGTACGCCCGCTCGCCGACCACCGGCGACGGGCCGACCGCCAGCCAGGGCGACCGCTCACCGGCCAGCACCTTGCCCTGCCGGAACGTGCCGTGCAGCAGGAACTGCTCGTCGGACCCCTCCGCCAGGGCGCGCCGCAGCTCCAGCGCCTGGTCCACCAGCGGCCCGGCCGCCGGGGCCAGCGCCCCGGCCGTCCGCAGCGCCTCCACGGCCTCCTCGGTACGCCCGGACAGCGTCTCGAAGGCATGCCCGGCACCCTGCGCCACCCACAGCCGCCGCACCGTACCGGCCGCCTCCAGCAACGCCTTGGCCTCCGGCAGCGACCGCAGCGACACCGCGCCCTGGAGCCGCTCCAGCAGCAGCGCACCGCTCGTGTCGTCGGCCCGCAGCAGCCGCACCGCGCCCCAGCCGTCCCATGCCTCCAGCGCCGCCCCTTCGTGCGCGGACACCCGCCCGGGCACCGGGAACTTGAGCGCCGCCGGCGTCCCGTCCTGCTGCCGTACGAGGGCGAGCAGACTGCTGCGGCCACCGGGGGCGTGCACCCGCTCCAGCGTCAGATCCCAGGCGTCCAGCCGCTGCTGAACCAGCGTCGGCAGCGCGTCGAGCCACTTGCGCACGGGACTTTCCGGATCGCCGCTCAGCGAACTCACCAACCGCTGCGGCGGTTCGATGGGTGCCGTTGCCATGCTTGAGCTGTCCCCTTCCTGGGGCCGTGACCGCACCGCGGCCGGTCGTTCAGAGCGCGCCGGCGGAGGCGCTCGCGGCGCCGGTCGGTGCGGCGGCCGCGGCCCGCTCCACGAGCCCAGGGAAGGCTACGCCGCTGCCGCGCCAGCGCACCGCCCGCACCGCCGCCTCGCGCAGCGCGGCCGCCGCCTCCGTGCGCCGGGCCCTGCCGCCGGACCGTACGAGATCCGCGTAGACGGCGGCCAGCCGGTCCTCCAGCTCCGCCGCCAGCCGGGCCGCGGCGGCCGCGTCCGGGACCGGGAAGGGCAGCTCGTAGGCGGCGGCCGCGGCCCGCGGCGTACCGCCCAGGTCGCGCACCTCGCGGCGCAGCGCATCCCGGCGCGCACGATGCCCGTCGTACGCCGCCTGGGCCTCCTTGCGCCGGTCGTCGGCGATCCGGCCGCCGACCACGCCGTAGCCGTAGACCGCCGCATGCTCGGCGGCCAGCGCCGCCTGCACGGCCGTCAGCTCGTCGTGCCCGCTGTCCTCGTCCTCGCGCCTGTTCCTGCCGTGAACCGCTGTGGCCCTCATGCGCACGCCCCTTCGCCGTTCCCTGTCCGCTGCCGTGCTGCCGTGCCCGTCATCCGGCCGGCTCCGCCAGCAGATACGCATGGGCCGCTCCGGCCGCCGCGACCGAGGCGAGCAGCCGGGCCAACTGCGGGGGCGCGGCGGTCAGTGCCTTGGTGCGGACATCGGCGAGCTTGCGCTCCGCCTCGGCGAGGGCCGCGCGTGCGCCCTTCTCGTCCTGGGGAACCTGGGGGTCGGACGGGCGCCGGGAGCCGTGCGGCGACGCACCGGAAGCGGGCACACCGGCGTCGCGCGCCGGTCCGTCGGAGGCGCCGCCGCCGGGCGAGGGTGCGGCCCCTTCGTCACTGAACGCCTCGGCGTGCCGGGCGACTTCGGAGCGCAGCGGGCGCAGCCGCGACTCCAGCGCCGGATGCGCGGCCAGCGTCGCGTCATAGCGCGCCAGCAGGGTCGTACTGTCGCGGGCGGAGCGCTCGCGCAGCCGGTCGGCGGCGGAGGAGTGTTCGGCCCGGTCGGGGCCGGGCTCCTCGGAGCAGCCCGTGAGCAGCGCCATGCCCCCGAGGGCGGCGCCGGCCAGCAGGGTCCTTCTGCGCGTGAGCGCCACTTTCGGCACGTTGCACTTCCCGGGGTCTTTCGTAGTGATCACCGCAGGCGAGAGTATCCGTGACCACCCACCGAATCGTCAGTACCCCGCCGGAACCGATAGGCTTTGACCCGACACGCGACCCACCCACAACAGCACACGCGGCCGAGGAGTCACCCGGATGAGCACCACCCAGAGCGAGAGGCTGCGCGGATTGCTTGAACCGCTCGTCGCCGCGCGAGACCTGGATCTGGAAGAGATCGAGGTGACACCGGCAGGCAAGCGGCGGGTGCTGAGGATCGTGGTCGATTCCGACGAGGGCGTCCAGCTGGACGAGTGTGCCGAGCTGAGCCGCGAGGCCTCCCAGGTCCTGGACGACTCCGATGCGATGGGCGGCGCCCCGTACACCCTTGAGGTGACCTCTCCCGGCGCCGACCGGCCGCTGACCGAGCTGCGGCACTACCGCCGCGCCGTCGGCCGCCTCATCAAGGCCCAACTCCACGAGGGCGGGGAGCTGGTGGCACGGATCATCGCGGTCGACGACGCGGGGCTGGACGTCGAGGTGCCGGGTGTCAAGGGCCGCAAGCCGACCGCCCGCCGCCTCTCCTTCGACGAGATCGCCAAGGCGCGTGTCGAGCTGGAGTTCAACCGCAAGGCCGACAAGTCGGACAAGCACGACGAGAAGATCGACGAGAACAAGGAGGAGGCGTAGCCGTGGATATCGACATGAGTGCCCTGCGGGGACTGGTGCGGGAGAAGGAGATCTCGTTCGACCTGCTGGTCGAGGCGATCGAGTCGGCCCTCCTCATTGCCTACCACCGCACCGAGGGCAGCCGCCGGCGGGCGCGGGTGGAGCTGGACCGCAACACCGGGCATGTGACGGTGTGGGCGAAGGAGGACCCGGAGGACCTGGAGGAGGGCGCCGAGCCCCGCGACTTCGACGACACCCCCTCCGGTTTCGGGCGGATCGCGGCGACGACCGCCAAGCAGGTCATCCTCCAGCGGCTGCGGGACGCCGAGGAGGAGATCACCTTCGGCGAGTTCGCCGGCCGTGAGGGCGATGTCATCACCGGTGTCGTCCAGCAGGGCAAGGACCCCAAGAACGTGCTGGTGGACATCGGCCCGATGGAGGCCATGCTGCCGGTGCAGGAGCAGGTCCCCGGCGAGGACTACGCGCACGGCACCCGGCTGCGCTCCTACGTCGTACGGGTGGCCAAGGGTGTCCGCGGCCCGTCCGTGACGCTGTCGCGCACCCACCCCAATCTGGTGAAGAAGCTCTTCGCCATGGAGGTCCCGGAGATCGCGGACGGCTCGGTGGAGATCTCCGCCATCGCCCGCGAGGCCGGCCACCGCACCAAGATCGCCGTACGGTCCACCCGCTCGGGCCTGAACGCCAAGGGTGCCTGCATCGGCCCGATGGGCGGCCGGGTGCGCGCCGTGATGGCCGAGCTGCACGGCGAGAAGATCGACATCGTGGACTGGTCGGACGACCCGGCCGAGCTGGTGGCGAACGCGCTGTCGCCGGCCAGGGTCAGCAAGGTCGAGGTCGTGGACCTGGCGGCGCGCTCCGCCCGGGTCACGGTCCCCGACTACCAGCTGTCGCTGGCCATCGGCAAGGAAGGGCAGAACGCCCGGCTCGCCGCCCGTCTCACGGGCTGGCGGATCGACATCCGCCCGGACACCGAGCAGGTCGCACCGCAGGACTGAGACCGTACAAAACGGACAGTGGCGCCGCGGCACCGGAAAATCGGTGGTGCTGCGGCGCTCCGCCCGGAATTCTGAGCAGCCGTTCCGCCTTTACCCCATCGGGGCCGGGTCGGCGCGGGGAGGTAGACTTAAGCAGTGTCTGGCCGGACGCATGCCCGCGCATGCCCTGAGCGCACCTGTCTGGGATGCCGGGAGCGAGCGGCCAAGGGCGATTTGCTGCGCATCGTGGAGAACGAGGGTGAGTGTGCCCCCGATCCTCGCGGTACGCTGCCCGGCCGGGGTGCTTACGTGCACCCGACACTGGTCTGCCTCGACCTGGCGGTTCGCCGCCGGGCGTTCAACCGGGCCTACCGGGCCCGGGGGCCGTTCGACACGACGGATCTCCGTCGGTTCCTCGAGCGGAAGCCCGTCGAGCAGCCGCCGTTGCACTAACGCACAGCAGCAAGAAACGCACAGCGCACGGAAAACCGTGCGGTCAGGTACCTCGCGAGTCGGAAGTAGGTCGAGATTGCGATGAGCACTCGATGAGTACGCGATGAGTACGCCCATGAAGTAGCGACGGTCCGGTGGACAAACCCGGACCTAGAAGGAGCGAAGTGGCTAAGGTCCGGGTATACGAACTCGCCAAGGAGTTCGGCGTTGAGAGCAAGGTCGTCATGGCCAAGCTCCAAGAACTTGGTGAATTCGTCCGTTCGGCGTCCTCGACGATCGAGGCGCCGGTTGTTCGCAAGTTGACCGACGCTTTCCAGGCAGGCAGCGGCAATGGCCGCGCCGCCGGTAAGCCCGCGGCGCCGCGCAAGTCGGCCCCCGCGAAGCCGTCCGCGCCGTCTCCGGCGCAGGCTGGGGCCACCTCCCCTGCCGCCAAGGCAGCGGGGGAACGTCCTGCTGCTCCGAAGCCGGGCGCCCCCAAGCCGGGCCCCGCGGCTCCGGCAGCCCCCGAGGCACCGAAGGCCCCCGAGGCCCCGGTGGCTCCCAAGAGCACTCCCGCCGCCGGCCCCACCCCGGGCCCGCGGCCCACGCCGGCCCCGAAGGCTCCGGCACCCAAGCCCGCTCCGGCCGCCCCCGCGCAGCCCGAGTTCCAGGCTCCGCCGTCCGCGCCGGCCGCTCCCGCCGCCGGTCAGTCGGCTCCCCGTCCCGGTGCCCCCGGTCCGCGTCCGGCCCGTCCGGCGTCCGGCCAGGGTGGTCAGGGCGGCCAGGGCCGCGGTAACGCTCCGCGCCCCGGTGGCGAGCGTCCGGCCCCGCGTCCCGGTGGCCGTCCGTCCGGCCCCCGTCCGGGCAACAACCCCTTCACGTCCGGTGGCTCCACGGGCATGGCCCGTCCGCAGGCCCCCCGTCCCGGTGGCGCCCCGCGTCCCGGTGGCCAGGGTGGTCCCGGCGGCCCGCGTCCGCAGGGCGGCGGCCAGGGTGCTCCCCGTCCGCAGGGCGGCCAGGGCGGCGCGCGTCCCACCCCCGGTGGCATGCCCCGTCCGCAGGGTGCGGCCCCCGGTGGCGCCCCGCGTCCCGGTGGTGGCGGCGGTAACCGCCCGAACCCGGGCATGATGCCGCAGCGTCCCGCTGCCGGCCCGCGTCCGGGCCCCGGCGGCGGTGGCGGCGGTCGCGGTCCCGGCGGTGCCGGTCGTCCCGGTGGCGGCGGCGGTCGTCCCGGTGGCGGCGGCGGCTTCGCCGGTCGTCCCGGTGGCGGTGGCGGCGGTCGTCCGGGTGGCGGCGGCGGTTTCGCCGGTCGTCCCGGTGGCGGCGGTCCCGGTGGTGGCGGCGGCTTCGGCGGTCGTCCCGGCTTCGCCGGCCGTCCCGGCGGTCCCGGTGGCCGTGGTGGCACGCAGGGTGCGTTCGGCCGTCCCGGCGGTCCGGCGCGTCGTGGCCGCAAGTCGAAGCGGCAGAGGCGTCAGGAGTACGAGGCCATGCAGGCCCCGTCGGTGGGCGGCATCATGCTGCCCCGTGGCAACGGTGCGACGGTTCGCCTGTCGCGCGGTGCCTCGCTGACGGACTTCGCCGAGAAGATCAACGCCAACCCGGCGTCGCTGGTCCAGGTCATGCTGAACCTGGGCGAGATGGTCACCGCGACCCAGTCGGTCACCGACGAGACCCTCCAGCTGCTCGCCGACGAGATGAACTACGTCGTCGAGATCGTCAGCCCGGAGGAGGAGGACCGCGAGCTTCTCGAGTCCTTCGACATCGACTTCGGTGAGAACGAGGGCGGCGAGGAAATGCTCGTCGCGCGTCCGCCGGTGGTGACCGTCATGGGTCACGTCGACCACGGTAAGACGCGACTGCTCGACGCGATCCGCAAGACGAACGTCATCGCGGGCGAGGCCGGCGGCATCACCCAGCACATCGGTGCCTACCAGGTCGCGACCGAGGTCAACGACGAAGAGCGTCGGATCACCTTCATCGACACCCCGGGTCACGAGGCGTTCACCGCCATGCGTGCCCGTGGTGCCAAGTCGACCGACATCGCGATCCTCGTGGTGGCGGCCAACGACGGTGTCATGCCGCAGACGATCGAGGCCCTGAACCACGCCAAGGCGGCCGACGTGCCGATCGTGGTCGCGGTCAACAAGATCGACGTCGAGGGTGCCGACCCGACCAAGGTGCGCGGTCAGCTCACCGAGTTCGGTCTGGTGGCCGAGGAGTACGGCGGCGACACCATGTTCGTCGACATCTCCGCTCGTGAGGGCCTGAACATCGAGCAGCTGCTCGAAGCCGTGGTCCTGACCGCGGACGCCTCGCTCGACCTGCGCGCCAACGCGGAGCAGGACGCGCAGGGCATCGCGATCGAGGCCCACCTCGACCGTGGCCGCGGCGCCGTGGCGACCGTCCTGGTCCAGCGCGGCACGCTGCGCGTCGGCGAGACGATGGTGGTCGGCGACGCGTACGGCCGAGTCCGGGCGATGCTCGACGACAAGGGCAACCACGTCGAGGAAGCGGGTCCGTCGACCCCCGTCCTGGTCCTGGGTCTGACCAACGTCCCGGGTGCCGGCGACAACTTCCTGGTGGTCGACGAGGACCGTACGGCCCGTCAGATCGCCGAGAAGCGCGCGGCGCGCGAGCGCAACGCCGCCTTCGCCAAGCGCACCCGCCGGGTGTCCCTCGAGGACCTCGACAAGGTGCTCAAGGCCGGCGAGGTGCAGCAGCTCAACCTCATCATCAAGGGCGACGCGTCCGGTTCGGTGGAGGCTCTCGAGTCCTCGCTGCTCCAGCTCGACGTCGGCGAAGAGGTCGACATCCGCGTGCTGCACCGCGGCGTCGGTGCGGTCACGGAGTCCGACATCAACCTGGCGTCCGGCTCCGACGCGATCGTCATCGGCTTCAACGTGCGCGCCGAAGGCCGTGCCACGCAGATGGCCGACCGCGAGGGCGTCGACGTCCGGTACTACTCGGTCATCTACCAGGCGATCGAGGAGATCGAGGCGGCCCTCAAGGGCATGCTCAAGCCGGAGTACGAGGAGGTCGAGCTCGGTACCGCGGAGATCCGCGAGATCTTCCGCTCGTCCAAGCTCGGCAACATCGCGGGTGTGCTCATCCGCTCCGGCGAGGTCAAGCGCAACACCAAGGCGCGCCTCATCCGCGACGGCAAGGTGGTCGCGGAGGACCTCAACATCCAGGGCCTGCGCCGCTTCAAGGACGACGTCACCGAGATCCGCGAAGGCTTCGAGGGCGGTATCAACCTCGGAAACTTCAACGACATCAAGATCGACGACGTCATCGCGACGTACGAGATGCGCGAGAAGCCGCGCGGCTGATCATGCGCGTGACTGCCCGCGTGTAGCACGGTCGCCGGAGGCGGCGGCCGGGCGACACGCGGGACCGGGGCCGGTCGGCGGAATATTTCCGTCGATCGGCCCCGGCCGTTCCGTGTACGGTTCCCATGAAACGAACGCCTCCCAGCTCACGCCGGGAGGTGCCCCCAAGGCCCCACGGGTGGCTTGACCCGTCTTGCATGTACGTAGGGACGCTGTCCTTCGACCTGCTTCTCGGCGACGTACGGTCGCTGAAGGAGAAGCGCTCCGTCGTCCGCCCGATCGTCGCCGAGCTGCACCGCAAATTCGCGGTGAGCGTCGCGGAGGTCGGGGACCAGGATCTGCACCGCAGGGCCACCATCGGCCTGGCGGTGGTCTCCGGGGACGCCGGGCATCTCACCGATGTCATGGACCGCTGCGAGCGCATGGTCGCCGCACGGCCCGAAGTGGAGCTGCTGTCGGTACACCGACAGCTGCACGGCGACGACGACTGACCCGGGGACCGGGCAGGCCGCCGCCGGTGGAAGCACAATTGTGGAAGAAAGAAGGAGACGGACCAGTGGCCGACAATGCGCGGGCGAAGAAGCTGGCGGACCTCATCCGGGAGGTGGTCGCCCAGAAGCTCCAGCGCGGTATCAAGGACCCGCGGCTCGGTTCGCACGTGACCATCACGGACACCCGGGTCACCGGCGACCTGCGGGAGGCTACGGTCTTCTACACGGTCTACGGCGATGACGAGGAGCGTGCGAGCGCCGCCGCCGGGCTGGAGAGCGCCAAGGGCATCCTGCGCTCCGCGGTCGGGGCCGCGGCGGGGACGAAGTTCACGCCCACCCTGGCCTTCGTGCCGGACGCCCTGCCGGAGAACGCCAAGACGATCGACGACCTGCTCGACAAGGCACGGGCTTCGGACGCCGCGGTGCGCGAGGTCTCCTCGGGCGCCCAGTACGCCGGCGAGGCCGACCCGTACCGCAAGCCGGGCGAGGACGACGACGAGGGCACCGCGGCAGAATGAAGCGTGAGAGCAATAAGCCCATCCAAAGGGGCGAGCGCGATGCGCTCTCCGGCAAGGGTGGTGGGGGGCGACGGGCGGGCCTTGTCATCGTCGACAAGCCGGCCGGCTTCACTTCGCACGACGTCGTGGCAAAGATGCGCGGTATGGCGCGCACCCGCCGGGTCGGGCACGCCGGCACGCTCGACCCGATGGCGACGGGCGTGCTCGTCCTGGGCATCGAGCGGGCCACCAAGCTGCTCGGCCATCTCGCGCTGACGGAGAAGGAGTACGTCGGCACGATCCGGCTCGGCCAGACGACGATCACCGATGACGCCGAGGGCGAGCTCACCGCGTCCAAGGCGGCGCACGGTCTCGCCCGCGAGGACATCGACGCGGGCGTCGGCCGGCTGTCCGGCGCGATCATGCAGGTCCCGTCGAAGGTCAGCGCCATCAAGATCAACGGCAAGCGGTCGTACTCGCGGGTGCGCGACGGCGAGGACGTGGAGATCCCGGCCCGGCCGGTCACCGTCTCCTCGTTCGTGGTGCACTCCGCGCACGAGACCGAGGCCGACGACGGCACCCCGGTGACCGATCTGCTGGTCTCCGTCGAGTGCTCGTCCGGTACGTACATCCGTGCCCTGGCCCGTGACCTGGGCGAGGGGCTCGGGGTCGGCGGCCATCTGACGGCGCTGCGCCGCACCCGCGTCGGCCCGTACAAGCTGGACCGGGCGCGCACGCTCGAACAGCTCCAGGCCGCCGTGGACGACACCGAGGGGGAGGGCCTGCCGGTCATGCCGCTCGGTGAGGCGGCCGCCGCGGCGTTCACCCGCTGGGACGTCGCCGAGGCGCAGGCCCGGCTGCTGCTCAACGGCGCGCGGATCCCGATGCCGCTGTTCGAGGGCCCCGGCCCGATCGCGGCGTTCGGACCGGACGGCCGGTTCCTCGCGCTGGTGGAGAACCAGGGCGGGAAGGCGAAGAGCCTGGCGGTGTTCGCGGTCTAGGGCCGGACCGCCTACGGGCGGTCGGGTCACCTGGCGCTCGGGGCCGGGTCCGGAGGCGTGCTGAAGCGCTCCGGGCCCGGCCTTTCGCATGGGCGTGCAGAGGCCTTTCGCAGGGCGTGCGGGGACCTCTGCTCCCGCCGCCTCTCTCCCTCCCTCACCGGCGCGGTCCGGCTATTCACTCATTCGGTGAGGCGCTCGAAGTGAAGCAAGGCGTGGAGGGGGGCGCGTTGGAACGGGTCCCTGTCGAGACGATCACCGCCTGCCTACCGTTCGGAGGACTGGACAGGGCGAGAGGACCGGCGATGGCACTGCTGGATGCCGATGTGGACGCGGCACTGGTGCGGATCCGTGATCTGGCAGGCCGGACGCGCGGTACGGGGTTCCTCGCGGACCACGAGGGCACCGTGATCACCAGCCACGAAGCGGTGGACGGGGCGACACAGCTGGTGCTCCAGCCCATGGCGGACGGCGCCGGCGGCGGCGCGGCCGGGGGCGGCGGCTGGACCTGCGTGGTGGCGGCCGACGCCCTCACGCCCCTTCCGGAGGCCGGGCTCGCCCTCGTACGGGCCGGGGGCTTCGGGCCGCACCGGCTCGCGCCGCTGCCGATCTCCGTCGGCCGGCCGGCCGCGGGCACCACCGCACGGCTCTGGGCGGGCGGCTGGCTCGACGGCACCGTCGTCGGGCCGGGCTCCGGGGTGATGTACACGGCCACCGAGCGCGTCCATCTCCTCGACGAAACGCTGGAGCTCGGACTGTGCGCCGGGGGCCGGGAGGCGCTGCGGCTGGGCGGCCCCGCGGTCGGCGGGCCGGTGCTGGACGCCCGGACGGGCGCCGTGCTCGGCGTCCTCGGCACCGCGCTGCATCCCCAGGCGCCCGGCCGTGCCCGACCGGGGGAGAGCGCGTTCGGACGCCGGGCGGGCGGCTTCGCGATTCCGCTGCGCGCGGTCGCCGAGGCCGCGCCCCAGGGCGCGCTGGCCGCGCTGCTGGAGCGCAACGCGGCGACCGTTCCGGCCTACGGCAGTGAATTGAATCCGGCCGGTGCGCGGCATCTCGCCGAGGTGTCGATGGGCTCCGCCGAGCGCCTGCGGCTGTGGCGGGAGCCCGTCGAACGGCCGGAGACCGTCGCGGAGTTCGCGCGCTTCGGGGAAGGCCACGAGAGCGCAGAGGTGCGCGTGCTGGCCCTGGTGGGGGAGCCGGGGACCGGACGGAGCACGGAGCTGGCCGGGCTCGCGGCACGCCGGGCACAGGGTCCAAAACCGGCTCCGACCGTCTGGCTGCGCGGCGCGGAGCTGCGGTCCGACGACGACGGGGTGCACACCGCGGTCGAGCGGGCGCTGCGGTCCGCCGCCCGGACCGTCGCCGGGGCGGGCCGTACGGCCGGTGACCCGGCGGACACCACCTCGCAGGGCGTGGCCCGGGCGGCGTCGGCGGCCGGGCGTCCGCTGCTGGTGCTGCTCGACGGGCCGGAGGAGATGCCGTCGGCCCTGGCGCGGCGGGAGCGGCTGGCCGGGTGGACCGAGGCGACGGCCGACTGGCTGCGTACGGCCGATGTGCGGCTGGTGATCGCCTGCCGCCCCGAGTACTGGGAGCGGGCCGGTGCGCTCTTCCCGCCCGGCCTGCTGCACCGGCCGTGCCGTCCGGCGCCCGCGCTGCCCGCCTGTGTGGAGCTCGGTGACCTCTCCGAGGAGGCGGCGGAGCGCGCCCGTTGCCGCTACGGCCTGCCGCCCGGCGCACCGGCCGCGGCGGACGCCCGCCACCCGCTGGCCCTGCGCCTGCTCGCGGAGGTCGGCGCGGCGCTCCCCAAGGGGGACGAGGCCGGACGGGGGGACGATGCGGGCGGCCTCGGCGCGCCCGACCGTCATCAGATCTTCGACGCCTACCTGGACCTGGTGTGTCTGCGCATCGCCGTACGGCTCGCGGCCGCGCACCGCCCCGCGCTGCGCGGCACCGCCGTGCGCCGGCTGGCCGCCCAGGTCGCCGGCCAGGTGCACGAGGCGGCCCGCCGGGCTCTCGGCCCCGGGCCGGGCGCGCTGGACCGTACGTCCTTCGAGGCTGTCTTCCCGCGGGAGCCCGGCTGGGCCTCCGCGGTGCTGGCCGAGGGGCTGCTGGTCCCGGCCGGGTCCGGATACCGCTTCGCGCACGAGGAGTTCGCGGAGTGGTTGCAGGGCGCCCATGTGGACCTCGATCTGCTCCCCACGCCCGGACACCGTGCCGGGCCGGCTGTCCAGGCGCTGCTGCTGCTCGGACGGCGCGAGGGCGCGGTGCAACTGACCTTCCGGCTGGCGGAGTTGGTGCCGATGGCCACCGCCCCCGCCGCCGGCGCACCCGCCCCGGGGGCCGTGGACGGCCGCTGGTGGGCCACTCATCTGCTGTCCGGCGTGCTGCTCCGGGTCCCCGACGCGAGGCCGTACACGGGCGTCCTGCGGCTGCTCGCCGACCGGATCACGGAACGGTCCCTGCGGGCGGGCGGCTTCGTGCACACGGGCCTGGAGGCCTTCGGGCCGTGGTTCTGGGAGCGGCTGGCACTGTCCGACGAGGACCGGATGGATCTGCTGCGCCGTTTGCTGCCGGCCGATGGGCCACCGGCGGGGGCGGGGC
>NZ_JAMJFM010000097.1:0-13372 GCF_023544705.1 Streptomyces sp. MCA2 | reverse complement strand
AATGCCCCTTTTGCCCCCTTGTTCGGTCGGTAGGGTCGCAGCAGGTTCAGCCCGGTGGGGGCGGCTTTCACGTAAGACAATGGGGCCATGGCACGCGGCAAGCTACGGATATATCTCGGCGCGGCACCGGGCGTCGGCAAGACGTACGCGATGCTGTCCGAGGCGCACCGGCGCGTGGAGCGGGGCACGGACGCCGTCGTGGCGTTCGTCGAGCATCACGGCAGGACCCGTACCGAGGTCATGCTGCACGGGCTGGAGCAGATCCAGCGCCGCGAGCTGGAGTACCGTGGCGCGGTTTTCACCGAAATGGACGTGGACGCGGTCCTGGAACGCGCGCCGGCCGTGGCGCTGGTCGACGAGCTCGCGCACACGAACGTCCCCGGTTCGCGCAACGGCAAGCGCTGGCAGGACATCGAGGAGCTGCTGGAAGCCGGGATCGATGTGATCTCGACGGTGAACATCCAGCATCTGGAGTCACTCGGGGATGTCGTCGAGTCGATAACGGGCGTGCGGCAGCGGGAGACCGTGCCGGACGAGATCGTCCGCAGGGCCGACCAGATCGAGCTTGTCGACATGTCGCCCCAGGCGATCCGCCGTCGTATGGCGCACGGCAACATCTACCAGTCCGACAAGGTGGACGCCGCCTTGTCCAACTACTTCCGGCCGGGCAACCTCACGGCGCTGCGTGAGCTGGCACTGCTGTGGGTCGCCGACCGGGTGGACGAGTATTTGCAGGAGTACCGGGCGGAGCATTCGATCCGCTCCACCTGGCAGGCGCGTGAGCGCATCGTCGTCGGACTGACCGGGGGGCCCGAGGGCCGTACGCTGATCCGCCGCGCGGCCCGGGTGGCGGCCAAGGGGTCGGGCAGCGAGGTGCTCGCCGTCTACATCGCCCGCAGCGACGGGCTGACCTCGGCCTCGCCGAAGGAACTCGCCGTCCAGCGGACGCTGGTGGAGGATCTGGGCGGCACCTTCCATCACGTCATCGGGGACGACATACCGAGCGCGCTGCTGGACTTCGCGCGCGGGGTGAACGCCACCCAGATCGTGCTGGGGTCGAGCCGCCGCAAGGCCTGGCAGTACATCTTCGGGCCGGGTGTGGGGGCGACCGTCGCCCGCGAGTCCGGGCCCGATCTCGACGTGCACATCGTCACCCATGACGAGGTCGCCAAGGGCCGGGGGCTGCCGGTGGCGCGCGGTGCGCGGCTGGGGCGGACCCGGATCATCGCCGGCTGGCTCGTCGGCGTCGCCGGCCCGGTTCTGCTCTCGCTGCTGCTGACCGGGATCGGGAACGGTCCCGGTCTGGCCAACGACGTGCTGCTCTTCCTCTTCCTGACCGTGGTGGCCGCGCTGCTCGGCGGGCAGCTGCCGGCGCTGGCGTCGGCAGCGGCCGGCTCGCTGCTGCTGAACTTCTACTTCACCCCTCCCACCCACACCCTCACGGTGAGCGACCCCAAGAACCTCGTCGCGATCGTGATCTTCTTCGCGGTGGCCGTCTCGGTCGCCTCCGTGGTGGACCTCGCCGCCCGCCGCACCCACCAGGCCGCCAGGCTGCGCGCCGAGTCGGAGATCCTGTCGTTCCTCGCGGGCAGTGTGCTGCGTGGTGAGACGACCCTGGACGCCTTGCTGGAGCGGGTGCGGGAGACCTTCGGCATGGAGACGGTGGCGCTGCTGGAGCGGGCCGGCGACGTCGAACCGTGGACCTGCGCGGGCCGGGCCGGCAGTGACCACGGCACGCCGCTGCTGCGCCCCGAGGACGCCGATGTCGACATGCCGGTGGGCGACCACATGGCGCTGGCGCTGACCGGCCGGGTGCTGCCCGCGGAGGACCGCCGGGTGCTGGCCGCGTTCGCCGCCCAGGCCGCCGTCGTACTGGACCGGCAGCGGCTGGTGGGCGAGGCCGAGCGGGCCAGGGCGCTCGCCGAGGGCAACCGCATCAGAACGGCGCTGCTGGCCGCGGTCAGCCACGACCTGCGGACCCCGCTGGCCGGCATCAAGGCCTCCGTCACCTCCCTGCGCTCCGACGACGTCGCCTGGTCCCCGGAGGACGAGGCGGAGCTGCTGGCCGGGATCGAGGCGGGCGCCGACCGGCTGGATCACCTGGTCGGCAATCTTCTGGACATGTCCCGGCTCCAGACCGGCACGGTCACCCCGCTGATCCGCGAGACCGACCTCGACGAGGTGGTGCCGATGGCGCTCGGCGGCGTGCCGGAGGACAGCGTCACCCTCGACATCCCCGAGGAGCTGCCGATCGTCGCCGTCGATCCGGGGCTGCTGGAGCGCGCGGTGGCCAATCTCGTCGAGAACGCCGTGAAGTACAGCCCGGACGGCGCGGTGGTGCTGGTCTCGGCCAGTGCGCTCGGCGAGCGGGTGGAGCTGCGGATCGCCGACCGCGGCCCGGGCGTGCCGGACAGCGCCAAGGACCGGATCTTCGAGCCCTTCCAGCGCTACGGCGACGCTCCGCGCGGTGCCGGCGTGGGCCTGGGGCTGGCCGTGGCGCGCGGCTTCGCGGAGGCGATGGGCGGCACGCTCGCCGCGGAGGACACCCCCGGAGGCGGAATGACGATGGTCCTCACCCTCCGGGCCGCCCCCGGCGGCCCGCAGATCACGCCCGACCTCCCCGCCCAGGCCACGACATGAGCCGGGCCGCACGGACCACCTTCCCCCCACGCCCGGCGGGCCCGCCCCGCCGGCAGACGACACCACGAGGAGAACGCCAGTGAACCGGGTGCTTGTGGTCGATGACGAGCCGCAGATCGTCCGCGCCCTCGTGATCAACCTGAAGGCGCGCAAATACGAGGTCGACGCCGCCCCCGACGGGGCCACCGCGCTCAAGCTCGCGGCCGCCCGCCATCCCGATGTCATCGTCCTGGACCTCGGCCTGCCCGATATGGACGGCGTCGAGGTGATCAAGGGGCTGCGGGGCTGGACGCGGGTGCCGATCCTGGTGCTCTCCGCGCGGCAGACCTCCGACGAGAAGGTGGAGGCGCTGGACGCCGGCGCGGACGACTACGTCACCAAGCCGTTCGGCATGGACGAGCTGCTGGCCCGGCTGCGGGCGGCGGTGCGCAGGGCCGAGCCGACCGGTCCTGCCGACGCCGAGGTGATCGTGGAGACGGAAGGTTTCTCCGTCGATCTCGCCGCGAAGAAGGTCAACCGCGGCGGCCGGGACATCCGGCTGACCCCCACCGAGTGGCATCTGCTGGAGGTCCTGGTCCGCAACGCGGGCCGGCTCGTCAGCCAGAAGCAGCTGCTCCAGGAGGTCTGGGGGCCTTCGTACGGCACGGAGACCAACTATCTGCGGGTGTACATGGCCCAGCTCCGCCGCAAGCTGGAGAGCGATCCCTCGCACCCGAAGCACTTCATCACGGAGCCGGGGATGGGGTACCGCTTCGAGCAGTGAGGCGGCGGCTTCGGCCGGGCCCGCAGGCCCCCGCGGCCGGGCGCGGCTTTGTGAGGCGGGTGCGAACTCCGTGTGCGGGCCGTGATCCCGGAACCCGGCCACCGGTACGCTGGGGCTATGAGTGCTGGGACCCGTTCCGAGAAGCCGGCCGGTCGCTTCCGCCGGCTGCTCGACAGGCTGTCCTCCTCCGAGGAGGAGTTGCAGTCCGCCGAGCTACAGCAGGATGCGCAGGACGCGGGGTGCACCCGTATCTGCGACTGCGACGACCGGCAGATAGTGAAGGTCACCGGCACCCTGCGGCATGTCACGCTGCGGCCCCGTGCCGGTGTGCCCGCGCTCGAGGCGGAGCTGTTCGACGGCTCCGCGGCGCTCGACGTGGTGTGGCTCGGACGCCGCTCCATCGTCGGGATCGAGCCGGGCCGCAAGCTCATCGCCTCGGGCCGGGTCTCCCTGAGCCACGGACGCCGGGTGCTCTTCAATCCGAAGTACGAACTCCGACCGCTCGGACAGGAGTAGCCGGTGACGTCTCACGACCGACCGACCACTGACGCGGATGCCGCCCCCGATGCCTCCGCAGACCCCACACCCGTTCCGCCCGACCAGGGCGCCCAAGGAGCCGCCGACGGCAGGCAGGTGACCGAGGCGGCGCTGTTCGAGGCGTTCGGCGGCGTGCGCGGCATGGTGGAGACCGTGGTCCCCGGCCTGCTGTTCGTCACGATCTTCACGCTCAACAAGGACCTGCACATCTCGGCGATCGCCGCACTGGCCGTCTCGCTGGTGCTGGCGGCGGTCCGCCTGATCCGCAGGGACACCGTCAAGCACGCCTTCAGCGGCGTCTTCGGCGTGGCCTTCGGCGTGGTCTTCGCGATGATGACCGGCAACGCCAAGGACTTCTACCTGCCGGGCATGCTCTACACCCTCGGGCTGGCCCTCGCCTACATGCTCACCACGCTCGCGGGTGTCCCGCTGATCGGGCTGATCCTGGGGCCGGTGTTCAAGGAGAACCTCTCCTGGCGCACCCGCAACCCGGGCCGCAAGAAGGCGTACGCCAAGGCCAGCTGGGCCTGGGGACTGATCCTCTTCGCCAAGTGCGCGATCCTCTTCCCGCTGTACTGGTGGGCGGACACCACCCAGCTCGGCTGGGTGCTGATCGCGCTGAAGATCCCGCCGTTCCTGCTCGCGGTCTATCTCACGTGGGTCTTCCTGGCGAAGGCCCCGCCGCCGATCGACGTCTTCGCGGAGATGGAGGCGAAGGAGAAGGCCGAGCAGGAGGCGGAGGAGCGGCGCCGCGGCGAGCGCGAGGTGCTCGACCGGGTGGCCGACGACCTCTACCAGGGCATGGCGGCCGAGGCCGCCGAGGACGCCGCCAGCGAGCGGCCGCGGCGGGCCCGTCACCGGCGCTGACACACCGGCGGACGGCACGCACACCAACGCCGGGGGCCCGGGAACCGTTTGGTTCCCGGGCCCCCGGCGTTTGGTGTCCGGCCGGTGGTGCGGCCCCGGCGGCGGACGGCCGCCGTGCGCCGCGTGCCCGGCGGACCGCCGGACGGTGCTACGCGTCCTCGCGCCGCATCGACAGCAGGTCCTCCAGCTGCTCCTCGCGCGACTGGGCCGCGACGAACAGCAGCTCGTCGCCGGCCTCCAGCGCGTCCTCCTTGTTGGGCGTGAGCACCCGCGTACCGCGGATGATCGTCACCAGGGAGGTGTCCTCGGGCCACTCGACATCGCCGACCCGGGTGCCGGCCAGCGCGGCCTCCGGGGGCAGCGTCAACTCGACGAGGTTGGCGTCACCGTGGCTGAAGCGCAGCAGCCGTACCAGGTCACCGACGCTCACCGCCTCTTCGACCAGGGCCGACATCAGACGCGGCGTGGAGACCGCGACATCGACGCCCCAGGACTCGTTGAACAGCCACTCGTTCTTCGGGTTGTTGACCCGGGCGACCACCCGCGGCACGCCGTACTCGGTCTTGGCGAGCAGCGAGACGACGAGGTTGACCTTGTCGTCGCCGGTCGCCGCGATGACGACGTTGCAGCGCTGGAGCGCCGCCTCGTCGAGCGAGGTGATCTCGCAGGCGTCGGCCAGCAGCCACTCCGCCAGCGGCACCCGCTCGACCGAGATGGCGGTCGGCGCCTTGTCGATGAGCAGGATCTCGTGCCCGTTCTCCAGCAGCTCGCCGGCGATGGAACGGCCCACCGCGCCGGCGCCCGCAATCGCGACCCTCATGCGTGCGCCCCCTCAGGACCCGTGGCGAATGCCGCTTCGACCTTCTCGACCTCGTCGGTGCGCATCATCACATGCACCAGATCGCCTTCCTGGAGCACCGTCTGCGAGGTCGGCAGCATCGCCTCGCCCAGCCGGGTGAGGAAGGCGACGCGGACGCCGGTCTCCTCCTGGAGGGTGCTGATCTTGTGTCCGACCCAGGAGGCGGCGGTGTGCACCTCGGCGAGCTGGACGCCGCCGCTGGGGTCCCGCCACAGCGGTTCGGCGCCCGACGGCAGCAGCCGGCGCAGCATCTGGTCGGCCGTCCAGCGGACGGTGGCGACGGTCGGGATGCCGAGACGCTGGTAGACCTCGGCGCGGCGCGGGTCGTAGATACGGGCCGCCACATTCTCGACACCGAACATCTCACGGGCCACCCGGGCGGCGATGATGTTGGAGTTGTCACCGCTGGAGACGGCGGCGAACGCGCCCGCCTCCTCGATACCGGCCTCGCGCAGCGTGTCCTGGTCGAAGCCGACGCCGGTCACCCGGCGGCCGCCGAAGGACGAACCCAGGCGACGGAACGCCGTCGGGTCCTGGTCCACCACGGCGATGGTGTGCCCCTGGCTCTCCAGGGTCTGCGCAAGCGCGGAGCCCACGCGCCCGCACCCCATGATGACGATGTGCATGCTGATTACCCCGTGCCCTGTACTAGCGCGCTGACCTGCACAAACACCCTGCTCACTACTTTCTTCTCCCAGTACCGGCGACACGGAGCCACGGCTCGTGACAGGACCGGGCGCGTCAGCGGGGGCGCTGGGCGCACCGTGGTCCGGTACAACCGTAGCCGTAATGGCGCTCCTGGTACGGGGCGCGGTGGGCCGTGGTCGGATGCGGATCCGCCCCGTCCGCGCGACGGCATCCCGCGCCGTGCTGCGCCGTCCGGCGCCCGTAAGGCAGGCTACGAGGTGTGCCCAACCTGCCTCTCCAGCCCCAACAGGGCTACTGCACCCCGCACATGGTGGTCTGCGGCGACGATGCCCTGGCGCATCGGCTCGCCGCCGAACTCCGGGACGTCTACGGCGAACGGGTGACGCTCGTCGTCCCCTCCGCCCGCGAGCGGCACCGCCCCCGTATTCCGCCACCGGCCCGCGCCCTCGAACGGGCCGGCGCGCTGCTGGGCCGGGTGTCGGCGGCGATGACGCGTACGACGCCGCTGCCGCCCGAGGAGGCCGCCGACGGCGCGGAACCGCCGGAGGAGACCGTACGGGTCCTGGAAGCGGCGCAGCCGGATGACGCGGCGCTGGCCGAGGCGGGCATCGTCGAGGCGGGCGCGCTGGCGCTGGTCTATGACGACGATGAGCTCAATATCCACGCCGCGCTGCGCGCCCGCCGGCTCAACCCGCGGCTGCGGCTGGTCATCCGGCTCTACAACCGCAAACTCGGCCAGCATCTGGAGGAGTTGCTCGACCAGGCGGCGGCGGTCGCCGCACTGGGCACCGAGGACGCCGGGGACGCGGAGGCCGACGACGCGTCCACGACCGTGCTGTCCGACGCCGACACCGTGGCCCCCGCGCTGGCGGCCACCGCGGTCGCCGGGACCAGCAAGGTCATCGAGGCGGACGGGCTGCTGCTGCGCGCTGTGGAGCGTGCGCCGGTGCCTCCGGGGCGGCCCGGCGGTCCGGGGCTGTGCACCCTGGCGCTGCTGTCCGCCTCCGCCAATGACCCGGCGGAGGCGCCGAGTTCGGCTCGCGGCGACGAGGGGCCCGTGCTGCTGCCGGACGACGCCGCGGCAGCGGAAGCCGTCGGCTGCGGCACCGTCGTCCTGGAGACCGTCTCCTATACGGGGCGGCCGGTGCGCCCCCGCGGACTGCGCGGCCGGGGCGCGCCGCTCGCCTCGCTCTTCTCCCGGCGGCTGCGCTGGTCCCTGGCCGGGGTCGTCGGCGCGGTGGTGGCGCTCGCCGTCGCCGGGTCCCTGACCACCGGCGAGGATCCGGTGCACGCCGCCTACCTCTCGCTGCTGGACCTCTTTGCGATCAACGAGCCGGCGATCCACGATCCGACGCCCCGTAAGGTGCTGCAACTGCTGTCCGGGCTGACCGGGCTGTTGCTGCTGCCGGTGCTGGTCGCGGCGGCGTTCGAGGGCCTCGGCACCTTCCGCAGTGCCTCGGCGCTGCGCCGCCCGCCGCGCGGTCTGTCGGGTCATGTGGTGCTGCTCGGCCTCGGCAAGGTCGGCACCCGGGTACTGGCGCGGCTGCACGAGATGGGCATCCCCGTGGTGTGTATCGAGGGGGACCCGGACGCACGGGGCATCGCGCTGGCCCGCCGGCTGCGGGTGCCGACCGTACTGGGCGATGTCACACAAGAAGGTGTCCTGGAAGCCGCGATGATCGAGCGGGCGGCCACCCTGCTCGCCCTGACCAGTGAGGACACCACCAATCTGGAGGCCGCCCTCTACGCCCGCTCGGTCAAGCCGCGGCTGCGGGTCACCCTGCGGCTGTTCGACGACCGGTTCGCCACGGCCGTCTACCGCACCCTGCGCGCCGCCCATCCGCGGGCGCTGACCCGGAGCCGGAGCGTCACGTATCTGGCCGCGCCCGCCTTCGCCGGCGCGATGATGGGCCGGCAGATCCTCGGGGCCATCCCGGTCGAGCGCCAGGTCCTGCTGGTCGCCCGCGTCGAGGTACGCGGCCATACGGCGCTGGAGGGCCGCACGGTCGCCGAGGTGCTCCGGCCGGGGCGGCTGCGGGTGCTGGCGGTCGACACGTCCGCCCCCGACGGCCCGGAGACGGACGGCACGCCCGCCGCGGCCTCGCCGGACGCCGAGCGCGAGCCGGCGCATCTGGCGCACGAGCTCGGCGACGGCTATGTCCTCCGGCCGCAGGACCGGGTGCTGCTGGTCGCCACCCGGCAGGGGCTGGGCGATCTGCACGCCCGGCGTCCCCGGCCCGCGGGCGCCGTGGCACGCCAGGGGTGACTGCGGTGACTGCGGCAGCGACGTCCCACGACCTTCCAGCCGTCCCACGACCTTCCACATGACCAGGCCATGACCCGTCACGGTCACCTCACTGTGACCCGCACGTCGCGCTCCGTGACGGGTGACGTCAATTCGTGACGGGCCTCGTCATTCTCGTGACGGCTCGCGTCATCTCCGTGACGAATCCCACGGGGGACGGGCTGCCGGGGACATGCCGTGCGCCCGACGTGCGGATCTTGTGGAGGCGAGGGGGTGCGAGGCCCCCTCAGCAGGCCGGACGCGCCCCGCTCGCGCCGCCGCGCTCCCCGTCCAAGCCACCCGTTCCGGTAGCGGGTGGGCTTAGGCCTTGACGAAGGCTTAGCATCCTCTGCGTGTCCAAACTGACCGACGTGCCCAAACGGATCTTGATCGGGCGCGCACTGCGCAGCGACAAGCTCGGGGAGACCCTGCTTTCCAAGCGCATCGCACTCCCCGTCTTCGCCTCCGACCCGCTCTCCTCCGTGGCCTATGCGCCGGGCGAGGTGCTGCTCGTCCTGTCCGTCGCGGGTGTGTCTGCGTACAACTTCAGCCCCTGGATCGCGGTCGCGGTCGTGGTGCTGATGTTCACCGTCGTCGCGTCGTACCGGCAGAACGTGCACGCCTACCCGAGCGGCGGTGGTGACTACGAGGTCGCCAACACCAACCTCGGCCCCAAGGCCGGTCTCACGGTCGCCAGCGCACTGCTCGTCGACTATGTACTGACCGTCGCGGTCTCCATCTCCTCCGGAGTGGAGAACCTGGGCTCCGCGATCCCGTTCGTCGTCGAGCACAAGACCCTGTGCGCGGTCGCCATCATCGTGCTGCTGACGCTGATGAACCTGCGCGGCGTCAAGGAGTCGGGCAAGCTCTTCGCGATCCCGACCTACGTCTTCGTGGCCGGCGTCTTCATCATGATCATCTGGGGTGTGATCCGCGGCGTCGTCCTGGGCGACACCATGAAGGCCCCCACCGCCGACTTCACCATCCACGCCGAACAGGGCGGCCTGGCCGGCTTCGCCCTGGTCTTCCTGCTGCTGCGGGCCTTCTCCTCCGGCTGTGCCGCGCTCACCGGCGTCGAGGCGATCTCCAACGGCGTCCCGGCCTTCCGCAAGCCGAAGTCCAAGAACGCCGCGACCACCCTGGCCCTCATGGGCGGCCTGGCCGTCACCATGTTCTGCGGCATCATCGGCCTGGCCATGGCCACCCACGTCAGGATGGCGGAGACCCCCGCCAAGGACCTGTTCGAGAACGGCAAGCCGCTCGGCGCCGGCTACACCCAGGACCCGGTCATCTCGCAGGTCGCCTCCGCGGTCTTCGGCAACGGCTCGTTCCTCTTCATCGTGCTCGCCGCCGCCACCGCCCTGGTGCTGTTCCTGGCCGCCAACACCGCCTACAACGGCTTCCCGCTGCTCGGCTCGATCCTCGCCCAGGACCGCTATCTGCCGCGCCAGCTGCACACCCGCGGCGACCGCCTGGCGTTCTCCAACGGCATCGTCCTGCTGGCCGGCGCGGCCGCGATCCTCGTCTACCTCTACGGCGCGGACTCCACCCGCCTTATCCAGCTCTACATCGTCGGCGTCTTCGTCTCCTTCACGCTCAGCCAGATCGGCATGGTCCGTCACTGGAACCGCCACCTGCTCACCGAGCAGGACCCGGCCAAGCGCCGCCGGATGCACCGCTCCCGCGCCATCAACGCCTTCGGTGCCTTCTTCACCGGCCTGGTCCTGGTCGTCGTCCTCCTGACGAAGTTCACCCACGGCGCCTGGGTGGCGCTCCTCGGCATGGTCATCTTCTTCGTGACGATGTCCGCGATCCGCCGCCACTACGACCGGGTCGCCGACGAGATCGCCGCCGAGGAAACCCCCGACGACGACGTGGTCCGCCCCTCCCGGGTGCACTCCCTCGTCCTGGTCTCCAAGGTGCACAAGCCCACCCTGCGGGCCCTGAACTACGCCAAGCTGATGCGCTCCGACACCCTCGAAGCGGTCAGCGTGGACGTGGACCAGGCCGACACCAAGGCCCTGCGGGAGGAGTGGGAGCGCCGCGGCATCGAGGTGCCGCTGAAGGTCCTGGCCTCCCCGTACCGCGAGATCACCCGGCCGATCATCGACTACGTCAAGTCGCTGCGCCGGGAGAGCCCGCGCGCCGCCGTCTCCGTCTACATCCCGGAGTACGTCGTCGGCCACTGGTACGAACACCTCCTCCACAACCAGAGCGCCCTGCGCCTCAAGGGCCGGCTGCTGTTCACCCCCGGCGTCATGGTCACCTCCGTGCCCTGGCAGCTGGACTCCTCCGAGGCCGCCAAGCTGCGCGCCCGCAAGCGCGCGGAGTGGAACGCCCCGGGTGCGGTCCGCCGCGGACCGGTCGCCCAGCCGAAGAAGGAAAAGGCGGCCACGAAGAAGTAGGCGGGGCGTGGCTGCCGGGCGGGACGGCGACCGGGCCAGGGGTGCGGGCAGCACAAGCCCCGAGAGGTGCGGGCCACACACAAGCCCGCGAGGGCGCGGCTGCCGGGCAGGACGCGACGGGCTAGGGACGCGGGCGGCGCAAACCCACGAGCGGTGCGGGCCGCGCCACCCGCCGCGGGGCACGGCTGCCGAGCAGTCCGTAGGGAGGGCACGCCCCTACGGGTCACGACCTCCACGAAGCACGGGGCAGTGCCCCCTACGGGCACCACCTGGGCGAATCACAGGGCCGGGGCATGACACGGTGGGACGTAGACTTGACGGTCGGCATCCCGCCGTACCGCCCCGGCACCACCCACCTCAGGAGCCCTCCCGCCATGCAGGCAGAACCGAAGAAATCGCTGGTCGGCGAGGAGTACGAGGTCGAGGTCGGCCCTGTCGCACACGGCGGCCACTGCATCGCCCGCACCGACGAGGGCCAGGTCCTCTTCGTACGGCACGCCCTGCCCGGCGAGCGCGTCACGGCCCGGGTCACCGACGGTGAGGAGGGCGCCCGCTTCCTGCGCGCGGACGCCGTCTCGATCGACACCCCCTCCAAGGACCGGGTCGAGGCCCCCTGCCCGTTCTCCGGCCCCGGCAAGTGCGGCGGCTGCGACTGGCAGCACGCCGCCCCCGGCGCCCAGCGCCGCCTGAAGGCTTCGGTCATCGCCGAACAGCTGGAGCGGCTGGCCGGGCTGTCGCCGGACGACGCCCACTGGGACGGCACGGTCGAGCCCGCCCCCGGCGACAAGGTCGCCAAGGGCGAGGTGCCGGCCTGGCGCACCCGCGTCCAGTACGCCGTCGACGCCGACGGCCACGCGGGCCTGCGCAAGCACCGCTCGCACGACGTCGAGCCGGTCACCCACTGCATGATCGCCGCCCCGGAGGTCTCCGAACTGGGCATCGAGAAGCGCGAGTGGCCCCAGATCGCCACCGTCGAGGCAATCGCCGCCACCGGCTCCCACGACCGCCAGGTCATCCTCACCCCCAAGCCCGGCGGCCGCCTCCCGATCGTCGAACTCGACAAGCCCGTCTCCGTCCTACGCATCGGGGAGAAGGACGAACAGGTCCACCGCGTCCACGGCCGCCCCTTCGTCCGCGAACGCGCCGCCGGCCGCACCTGGCGGGTCGGCAACGGCGGCTTCTGGCAGGTCCACCCGAAGGCCGCCGACCTCCTCGTCGAGGCCGTCATGCAGGGCCTGATGCCCAAGAAGGGCGATATGGCCCTCGACCTGTACTGCGGCGTCGGTCTCTTCGCCGGCGCCCTCGCCGAACGCGTCGGTGACAAGGGCGCGGTCCTCGGCATCGAATCCGGCAAGCGCGCCGTCGAGGACGCCCGTCACAACCTCCAGGACCTCGACCGCGTACGCATCGAGCACGGCAAGGTCGACCAGATCCTGCCCCGCACCGGCATCACCGACGTCGACCTCGTCGTCCTCGACCCACCCCGCGCCGGCGCCGGCAAGAAGACGGTCACCCACCTCGCCTCCCTCACCCCCCGCCGCATCGCCTACGTGGCATGCGACCCGGCCGCTCTGGCTCGCGACCTCAAGTACTTCAGCGAGGCGGGCTACCGACCGCGACGGATGCGGGCGTTCGATCTGTTTCCCATGACCCACCATGTGGAGTGCGTCGTGGTGCTGGAGAAGGCGACTAAGGGAGCCTGACCTGCGGCTTGCCCCGTGCGCGCTATGTGCGCATGGGCGACGCGGCAGAACGCCGCCAACAGCCGTCCTTGTGGTGAGCACGCCGCAAGCCGTGGTGCGGCGTGGTTCCGCGGTCGGTCGGGTGCACGGCGCAACCCTCGGCGCCTGGTGCCTGGCACTCCAGTGCCAGGCACCAGGGCGCTGGCACCTCCAGTAGGGGAGGCGTGGTCCAGGGACTAGGGCGCCCTCTGGTCCTATGAGGAACAGCTCTTGAGGCGTCTCAGGCGGTGCCCTCGTCTGTATGCTCCAGCTCTTCCGACGGGGCCGCCGAGATCGACGAGGCACTGTTGGCCGCGGCCGCGGCCGCAGCGGCGGCGCTCGGCGCACCTTCTGGACAGCGGCGAAACCCTCAGCTGAGGGGGAGGACAGCACCAACGCTCAATGCGTCCATCACGGTCCCCCTCGCAGGCGGCCTACCGTTGCGAGTGCGCCGATCCGGGACAGACCATCGCAATACGACTGCCTTGTGGGTGCCCCAGTGGCCAGGTGGTCCGGTGACCTTGCGGTCCGGGACAGCTCGAACCATCGCGGACGTGCCCCCAAGTCGTGCCGCACCCATCGGATCGTGTAGGTTCTTCGAGTTGCCACGGAGCCGACAGGCCCCACGGCAGCCATCCCGCCGCTTGA
>NZ_JAMJFM010000096.1:0-13802 GCF_023544705.1 Streptomyces sp. MCA2 | reverse complement strand
CCTAGCGCCCGCGCGTGCGGGCGCCAAGTGCCTTGCGGTAGTCCTCGACCCCTTCCCCGACCGATTCCATACGCTCGCGCATGCCACTGTTCGTGCGGAGTTCCACGAGGGTCCGCAAGATGTAGTCAGGGGAGAAGCCGCCCCCGAAGCCGTCCGGGGTGTTGGAGCGGATCAGCGGCTCGTTGGTGAAGACCGACGAGTCGTCGTCGGAGTGCCGGTAGGTCCAGCGGCACGGCCAGAGCCGCACCGCGGTCTGACCGACGTACCTGATGGCGCCCTCGAAGAACTCGTCTTCGCCCGCCGCCTCAAGCGCGGCGAGGCCGTCGAAGCGGTCCAGTACAAGCCGTTCCAGCGCCGTGAGCGAGTCCGGCGAGTAGTCGAAGGGGAAGTCGCCGGGCAGATGGGCCGTCCGCCACCGGTCCAGTGCGGCGTCCATGGGGGCCAGCCACTCGTCGAGACGCCGGCGGGACTCCTCGCTCGCATGCAGGCGGTCGTCCTCCACGTACCACGCGGGCGTCTCGGGCTCCGCCGTGGGCTTCCCGTCGCGGACCCGGTTCCCGAGTCGCACCGGCATCGGCAGACCGAACTCCTCCAGGCCCTGGGCCTGTTCGGGCGTCAGCAGAAGCCACCAGGCGTCATAGGAATCCTCGTCCAGCTGGCAGAAGGCCCGTGGATCGTCATTGCCGGGTACGAGGTCGCCGATGGCGTCCATGGCGGCATTCCAGTCCATGTAGCGGGTGCTGTCGGAGAGGTGCTCCGTCCCGTGCCATATCGACCGGCCGTTGCGCCGGAAGTGCAGGTACTCGTCCTCCTCCCCGTCCTCGTTCTCGACCTTCACCAGCTCGACGTCGTCCACCACCACCGAACCGCCCGAGCACGCCGCCGCTTCTGTCAGCAGCTCCTCATATCCGTCCTCAAGATCACCGCCGACCTTTTCGGGCGTCTGGAAGCCGAGGCCGCATTCGCCGACGAGGAAGGTCAGCTCGTCGGCGTCCTCGAATTCCTCGTCGAGGTCCATGTCGATCCCGGCCGCCTCCGCCAGGCCGGCCGCTGCCTGCTCCTCCGTCGCGATGCCGAGGCGGACCAAGGTCTTCGCAAATCCATTGAGGGTGTGTGGTGTTGAGTCGCTCATGACAGCACCCTCACACATTCCGGCCGCCATCGACGAGCAGGGGCCGGCCTGCTGTCAGGCTTCCAGGAGCGTGCAGAACCGGCGCCCGAAGAGGTAGGCGTCGCCCGGCCAGCGCGCCGAGAGATAGCGGCCGTCCTGCACGACGAACGCGGCGGAGTCGTCGGTCGCGGTGCCACGCTTGGCAAGGACCCTCGGCCCCCGCTCGAAGCGGGCGTCCGGACCGTCCAGTGCGGCCCTGACCTCGTCCTCCACATAGGCCGGATACGTACGGTAGTAGCGGCCGAGCCGCCAGGCCGTGGCCAGATACGCCGACCGTTCCATGTACTTCGGCAGGCAGGTCGTACGCCGGTCCGCCAGCAGACTGCGGCCGGTGGACGCCTCCCGCGCCCGCGCCGGCACCAGCACGCCGTGGCAGATGGCTCCGACCGGCCGGTCCAGTGCCCAGAACCTGCCGACCTGCTGCTGCAACACCTCCGAGCCCAGGTACTGCCGCATTCCGGGTGCATGTCCGCCCGGCAGAATCAGCCCGTCGTACGCCTCCGGTGTCAGCTCCGACCAGCCGACGGTCGCGGTGAACTCCGCGCTGCGAGTGAGCTCTTCGTAGCAGCGCCTGGGCTCCTCCTCGGCGCCGAGCTGCCCGAAGAGGACGCCGGTCAGCAGCCGTGGGTCGCACGCGGGCCGGGTGCCGGCCCGTTCGGTGGCGAAGACGACCTGGTGGCCGGCGTCGGTGAGCAGCCGCCAGGGCACCGCCACCTCGGTGACATCAAAATCGCGGTCGGGGACCGGCATCAGCACGCGCACCCGGGCATCATCGCAGGCCGGTGTTTCTTTTCGGTATCCGCTTTGGCATCCGTGGACAACTTTCAACTTGCCTTGAACGAGCGCGGGTTGACTCGGCGTACTGCCCGGCAACCATGCCTGAGCCCAGGGTCCAGGCCGATGATTGGAGTGAGAGATGTCCCGGAAGAAGAGAGTCGGCCGGAGTCAGAAGATCATCATCGGTGTCAGTGCCGCCGCGCTGGTCGGCGGTATCGCCATCGCCACCGCCGGCACCAGCCAGGCCTCCGTGGCGTGCGACGGACTGGCCACCGCCCTGAGCAACAACGAGAAGTTCATCGCCGACCAGAAGGCCAACCCGGACGCCCAGTCGGAGGCCCGGATCGCCAACCGCCAAGCCGTGATCAAGGAGATCCAGAACAAACAGAAAGCCGCCGGCTGCTCCGGCGGAGAAGGCGGGGGCGCCGCCGCGGGCGCTCCACCGGCGGCGAACGAACCGCCCGCCTCCGGCGCCCCGTCGGACTCCGCGGCCCCACCCGCATCGGACGACCCGCCCGCGTCCGATGACTCGTCCGCCTCCGCCGCCCCGCCCGCAGCAGGGGACAACCCGCCCGCCGCCGACGGGGAGGTGGTCTGCGCCGGCTCGACGGTGACCCTCTCCGGAGAGGGCGGCGCCCCTGCGGCATCCAGCAGCGAGTTCCCCGCCGGGACCAAACTGAAGGTGACCAACCTGGACAACAACAAGTCGACGACCGTCTCCGTGACCTCGACGTCGGGCAGCTGCGCACTGCTCAACAACGCGGCGTTCGAACAGGTGCGTGAGGCAGGGAAGTTCCTGATCCGCAACGCCCGGATCGAGCGCGTGGGGTAGCCCCGGTCCGGTGGCCGGCAGCGGCGCCGCCTCCTCCGCTGCCGGCCACCCTTGTCTCCGGGGTGGCAGCCGCAGGCCGTACGGGCGACCTCACGGCGTGGCCGCTTGCCCGCCGGGGCCCGGCGAGGTGGCCTGGGGCCACCGGGCGCCGCGCGTCCTTGTCAGGCTCCCGCATGCGACCCCACCGAGTGTTCCCAGGAGACATCGATGCCCGTGAGCCGTCGACGCCGATCCGCCCCTGCCACCGCGACCATGACCGTGAGCGTGCTCGCCGCCCTGTCCACGGTCCTGCTCGGCACCCTCTCCGTCGGCCCGTCCCACGCCGACGAGCCGCCGTCCGCCGATCAGGGCCTGCTCCTCACGGTGTCCGGGACCGGCAACACCTGGAGCCGCGGGGTGCGGCTCAGCTGCCCGGACATCCACGGCAGACATCCGCACGCGGGTGCCGCCTGCGACGCGCTGGCCTGGGCCCGCGGGGACATGGACGCGCTGCCCGGCGAGCCGCGCACCTGCACCAGGGAGTTCGACCCGGTCACCGCGACCGCGACCGGCACCTATCGCGGTGCCCAGGTGAACTGGCACAAGGAGTTCCCCAACGCCTGCTCGATGGACTCCGCCACCGGGCCGCTCTTCCGCTTCTGAGGCACCGCGTTCCGAGCCGCCGCGTTCCGAGCCGCCGCATTACGAGGCGCCGCATTACGACGCACCGCGTTCCGAGGCGCCGGCACCGGAACGCTCAGACCGGCCGCGCCGCGACCACGCCGATCGTCACCAGAGCCAGCACCACCCAGGAGAACCAGAGCCAGCCATTGCCGCCCATCGCCACGGTGTAGGCGGTCGCCACCACCAGTCCGCCCACCGTGCACACGGCCATCGTCCTAGCAGATCCGGGCATACCCGCAACCTCCTCACGGCGGCCCGGAACACCAACGCCACGGGCCGCGGCCATGGGACCATCGTCCCCGGCCGCGGCCCGTACCGCCAGAGTCGCGACGCGCCGTCACTGCCCCCGTGCGTTGAGCGAGGCGAGATAGGCGTTGTAGTCGGCCAGATCCTTGTCGCCGTTGCGGTCGGCGGCACGGTCCGCGCGCTGCGACTGACGCTCCTCGGACTTGTACCACTGGAAGACCAGGGCGATCAGCACCACTACGGACGGGATCTCGCTGAAGGCCCAGGCGATGCCCCCGGCGGCCGACTGGTCGGCCAGCGCCTCGATCCCGAGCGAGGCCGGCGGGTTGACGAAGGTGGTGACCATCGGCTCCGAGGCCATCATCAGCGCGATGCCGAAGAAGGCGTGGAACGGCATCCCCGCGAACAGCTCCAGCATCCGCATCACATAACCCGGCCGGTGCGGGCCCGGGTCGACGCCCATGATCGGCCAGAAGAACACCAGGCCGACCGCGAGGAAGTGCACCATCATGCCGATGTGCCCGGCCCGGGACTCCATCAGGAAGTCGAACAGCGGTGAGAAGTAGAGCGCGTAGAGGCTCGCGATGAACAGCGGGATGGTGAACGCCGGATGCGTGATGATCCGCATGTAGCGGCTGTGCAGCAGCGCCACCAGCAGTTCACGCGGTCCCTTGCGGCCGCGCCCGGCGGCCGGCAGCGCGCGCAGCGCCAGCGTCATCGGTGCCCCGAGCAGCAGCAGGATCGGCGACAGCATGCTGATGACCATGTGCTGGACCATGTGCACACTGAACATCGCCATGCCGTAGTCGTTGAGCGCGGTGCACATCACCAGTGCCACCGACAGCACGCCCACGGCCCAGGCGACGGTCCGGCCCACCGGCCAGGCATCACCCCGCCGCCGCAGCCGGATCACCGCCCAGCCGTACAGCCCGAGCCCCAGCAGACAGCTGACGAGGAAGAACGGATCACCACCGAACTCCAGGCCTCGCGCGAGCGTGAACGGCGGCAGATCCATGTTCATGCCGTCCATGCCGTGCCCGCTGTGATCCATCCGCTCGCTCCTGATTCGTACCAATGCTCCGGCGACAAGACTAGAACCGCCCCCGGCCGAGAGAGCGGCCGGGGGCGGTTCGTGCCGCGCGGACCCTCACGCCGCGGGCGGCGAGGTCACAGCACGCACTCGGCCTCGGCGTAGCGCTCCACGGGCACCGTCTTGAGCGTCTCGACGGCCTCGGCCAGCGGCACCAGCGTGATGTCCGTGCCGCGCAGCGCCGTCATCATCCCGAAGTCGCCGCGGTGCGCGGCCTCGACGGCATGCCAGCCGAAGCGGGTGGCGAGCACGCGGTCGTAGGCGGTCGGGGTGCCGCCGCGCTGGACGTGCCCGAGGATGACCGGACGGGCCTCCTTGCCGAGGCGGTTCTCCAGCTCCACGGAGAGCTGCCGGGCGACGCCGGCGAACCGCTCATGGCCGTACATGTCCTTGCCGCCGATGTCGAAGGACATGGTGCCCTCGCGCGGCTTGGCGCCCTCGGCGACGACCACGATGGCGAACTTCTTGCCGGCCTCGAAGCGCTCGGAGACCCGCGCGGTGAGCTCGTCGATGTCGAAGGGCCGCTCGGGCACCACGATCGCGTGCGCACCGGCCGCCATGCCCGAGTGCAGCGCGATCCAGCCGGTGTGCCGCCCCATCACCTCGACGATCATCACTCGCTGATGGGACTCGGCGGTGGTCTTGAGCCGGTCCAGCGCCTCGGTGGCCACACCCACCGCGGTGTCGAAGCCGAACGTGACATCCGTGACCGCGATGTCGTTGTCGATGGTCTTCGGTACGCCGACGATCGGCAGCCCGGCGTCCGACAGCAGCCGCGCCGCCTTCAGCGTGCCCTCGCCGCCGATCGGGATGATCGCGTCCAGGCCCAGTTCGGCGACATGGCCGCGGGCCCGCTCCACACCGTCCCGCAGATGCGCGGGCTGCACCCGCGAGGACCCGAGGATGGTGCCGCCGCGCGCCAGGATGCCACCGACGGCGTCGAGGTCGAGCTTGCGGTAATCACACTCCAGCAGGCCCTTCCAGCCGTCACGGAAGCCGATCACCTCATCGCCGTGATCGGCGGTGGCACGGTGGACGACGGAGCGGATGACGGCGTTCAGACCGGGGCAGTCTCCGCCGGAGGTGAGTACACCAATACGCATTGCTCGAAAAACCCTCTGCAACTCAACCGGGGGCCCGGACCCCGTCGTCCGGTTGGATTCCGCTCACCCTACAAGCGCGGGGCCGCCGGGCACACGTACGCCCGCAGTGCGGACTGCGGGCGTACAGAAAGGGTTGAATTCCGGCGGATGCCGTATATCGGCGAACCGCCCGAACCGGGAGGAAGCGGTATCAAGCAGGCTGGGTCGCCGCGGCGATCCGCTCCTGCCGCAAGGCCTCGTACCAGCGGTCCTCCACCGGAGGCAGCGCATTGACATCCAGCGCCAGCTTGATCAGCAGATCGGCGATATGCGGATTGCGCGCCATCACCGGCCCGTGCATGTACGTACCGAAGACGGTGTCGTTCCACGCGCCCTCGTAGCCGTCGCCGACGCCGTTGCCCTTGCCGAACCGCACCTTGGCGAACGGCCGGGCGGTCTTGCCCAGATGCGTCACGCCCTGGTGGTTCTCGAAGCCGGTCAGCGGCGGCAGCCCCAACTGCGGGTCGATATCGGCGAGTACGTCGCCGACACAGCGCTCGGCCTCGCCGCGGGTGCTGACCACGTCCAGCAGCCCCAGGCCCTCCTGGCGCTCCCCGAGGTCATTGATGAACTCGTGCCCCAGGATCTGATAGCCGGCGCACACCGAGAAGACGATCGCGCCGTTGGCGACCGCACGGCTCAGCCCGCCGTCGCGGATCAGCCGCTCCGAGGCCAGCCGCTGCGGCCGGTCCTCGCCGCCGCCGATCAGATAGATGTCGCCGGAGGTGGGGATCTGCTGGTCGGACCGTACGTCCAGGCGCTGGACGTCCAGACCGCGCTGGCGCGCCCGCCGCTCCACCACCAGGGCGTTCCCCTGGTCGCCGTACGTGCTCAGCAGGTCCGGGTAGATCCACACCAGGCGCAGGCTGTTGTCACTCATGCTCGCTCGTCCTTGTCCGTAGCGTCGGTGGACCACACTCAGTTGCCCACGCGCCGGCGCAGGTCCTGGAAGGCCGTGTAGTTGGCGATGACCTCGATACGTCCGGGCGGCGCCATGCCCACCGCCTCGTCGAGGCTCTCGCACACATGGAAGTCGAGTCCCGCGACCTCCAGGCGCACCGCCAGGTCCAGCTTGCGGTCGCCGAGCACGAAGATCGGGTGCCCGGCCAGCCGGGTGTAGTCGACATCCCACAGCCACGAGGTGTCCGTGCCGTCCGCGCCGCGCGCGTTCACCGACATGATCACCGGGGTCGGCGGCGGGTCGATCAGCGAGAACGTCTCCAGCCAGCCGGCCGGGTTCTTCGCCAGCAGCAGCCGCAGCTCCCGCTCCATGAACGTGACCACGTCATAGCGGCCGGCCACCGCCTGCACCGAGTACATCCGCTCCAGGGCCACCTGCGGCGGCACCCCGAAGGCGGCGGCGACCGCGGCGGACGTGGTGGCGTTCGCCTTGTTGGCGCGCCCCGGCAGCTGGAGCTTGATCGGCCACGCGCTGCCGTGCGGGTCGAGCACATGGTCGCCGGAGAGCGCCCAGCTCGGCGTCGGGCGGCGGAAGCCGCACTCGCCGCAGAACCAGTCGTCGCTCGGCCGCTGCATCACGCCACCGCACGAGGGGCAGGACCAGGCGTCGTCCTTCCACTCCTGCCCGGCCGCGACCCACACCACATTCGCGGACGACGAGGCCGCCCACACGATCAGCGGGTCGTCCGCGTTGGCGATGATCAGGGCCTTGGAACCGGCCAGGCCCTCGCGCCAGTGCTCGGCCAGCATCCGGGTCTCCGCGGCGCGGTCGAGCTGGTCGCGCGAGAGGTTCAGCAGCGCTATGGCCTTCGGCGTCACATCGCGTGCCACGCCGGAGAGGTACTTCTCGTCCACCTCGATGACGCCGTAGCGGGCGTCCGATCCACCGGCCAGCGCGGACGTGATGCCCGCCGGCATGTTGGCGCCGAGCGCGTTGGAGACCACCGGGCCGCTGGCCCGCAGCGCCTCCGCGATCAGCCGCGTCGTGGTCGTCTTGCCGTTCGTCGCCGACACCAGGATGACGTCCAAGTGCCGGGCCAGCCGCGCCAGCAGGTCGGGGTCGAGTTTGAGCGCCACCCGGCCACCGATCACCGATCCGCTGCCGCGGCCCGCCGCGCGCGACACCGCCGCCGCGGCCTTGCCCGCCGTCACGGCCAGCTTGGCCCGCGGCGACAGCGGCTCCGTGTTGCCTGCCATCGTCTTTGATCCTCCTTGCATCCGGCGCCCGCCTGCCCTGAGGCTGCCGGTGGAACGCTTCCTCCGCAGCCGATGACCGGCCGAGGCTTCGGTCGGGGATCAGCCTATCGAGATCCGGCCCGGGGCCCGAACCCCGCCACCCGTCCGGCGACATCCCGGGCGCGCCGGACCGTACCCTTACCCCCATGTCTCCCCGCACCATCCCCGGCAGTTCCGGCCGTCCCCGCCCGCTGCGCCTGCTCGGCGATCCGGCCCTGACCGGGCCCTGTCAGGAGGTCACCGCCTTCGACGGCGAGCTGGCCCGGCTGGTCGAGGACATGTACGCGACGATGTACGCCGCGGACGGTGTGGGCCTCGCCGCCAATCAGATCGGCGTCCCGCTGCGGGTGTTCGTATACGACTGCCCCGACGACGAGGACCGCCGTCATCTCGGGCACCTCGTCAACCCCCGGCTCGTCGAGGCCGACGGCCCGGTCGTCCGCGGTCCCGAGGGCTGTCTCTCGGTCCCCGGCATCGAGGCCGGCACCCCGCGCCACGACCACACCGTCGTGACCGGGTTCAGCGTCACCGGCGAGCCCAGGACGGTGACCGGCACCGGTTTCTTCGCCCGCTGTCTCCAGCACGAGTGCGACCACCTCGACGGCGGGCTGTACGTCGACCGTCTCACCGGGCTGCGCCGCCGCCGGGCGCTGCGCGCCGCGGCCAAGGCCCCGTGGGCGGCGACGGCGGGGGCGTCCGGCCGCTGAGCGGGCGGCGCCTCCCGCCGCATCATGGCCCGGAGCTCAGAAGCCCGGGCCGCCCGCGCGGTCCTCGACCGCGACCAGCTGACCCCAGAGCAGGTCGGCCAGCTGCTTGACCAACTGCTCGCGCGTACAAGGGCGTTCCCGCAGCCACCAGTCACCGGCGCCGTGCATCATGCCGACGATGCCGTGGCCCCATACGCGTGCCGTCAGCTCGCCGCCCGGCCCCAGGTCGAGCCGGTCGGTGATCACCTTGGCCAGCTCCTCGCCGAGCCGGCGCAGCAGCGGTGCGGAGTGCCGTCCCACGTCGAACCCGGACTCGGACGCGTTGTCCTCGTCGGAGGGGTGCATCAGGAAGCGGTACACCTGCGGCCGGGCCTCGATCGCGAGCAGGTAGGCGTCGAGGGTGGCCTCGACCCGGTCCCGGCGCAGGACGGGTGCGTCCAGTGCGGTCGCCAGATTGGCCAGCAGGGCATCGGTGTGCCGTACGGCGAGCGCGCGGTACAGCCCGCCCTTGTCGCCGAAGTGCCGGTAGAGGATCGGCTTGGTGATACCGGCCTCGGCGGCGATGGCGTTCATCGACGCGTCCGGGCCGTCGCGCAGCACAATGCGCTCGGCGGCCTCCAACAACTCCCGCCGTCTGCGCTCGGTCGCCGTCTGCTGGCGGCCGCGATGTTCTGTGCTTTCCATGGTCGTGCTCCCCACCCTTGTGAATCCGTGGCGCTCGCGCAACGTAACACCCGAACTCCCCCGTGAATGTCGCCAGAGGAGTTGACATAGCTTACTCGCGAGTAACACACTGCGGGTTACCGCTAGTAACATCGTAATGCGCGCAGCACTGGAGGGGACATGGCCGAGTTCACCATGGAGCTCAACGACGAGCAGAAGGAAGTCCGTGACTGGGTTCACGGCTTCGCCGCGGACGTCATGCGCCCCGCCGCCGCCGAATGGGACGAGCGCGAGGAGACCCCCTGGCCCGTGATCCAGGAGGCCGCCAAGATCGGCCTGTACTCCCTGGACTTCTACGCCCAGCAGTTCTTCGACCCCACGGGCCTCGGCATCCCCATGGCCATGGAGGAGCTCTTCTGGGGGGACGCCGGCATCGGTCTGTCGATCGTCGGCACCGGGCTCGCCGCCGTCGGGGTGCTCGCGAACGGCACCCAGGAGCAGATCGGCACCTGGGTCCCGCAGATGTACGGCGACGCCAACGATGTGAAGGTCGCCGCCTTCTGCTCCTCGGAACCGGATGCCGGCTCGGATGTCGCCGCGATGCGCACCCGCGCGGTCTACGACGAGGCCAAGGACGAGTGGGTGCTCAACGGCACCAAGACCTGGGCCACCAACGGCGGCATCGCCAACGTCCATGTCGTCGTCGCGTCCGTCGACGCCGACCTCGGCTCGAAGGGGCACGCCTCCTTCATCGTCCCCCCGAACACCCCTGGCCTCTCCCAGGGGCAGAAGTTCAAGAAGCACGGCATCCGCGCCTCGCACACCGCCGAGGTCGTCCTGGAGGACGTCCGGGTCCCCGGCCACTGCCTGCTCGGCGGCAAGGAGAAGCTCGATGAGCGCCTCGCCCGTGCCCGCGAGAAGGCCAAGAGCGGTGGCGAGCGCGTGAAGAACGCCGCCATGGCCACCTTCGAGGCCTCCCGCCCGGCGGTCGGCGCGATGGCCGTCGGCACCGCCCGCGCGGCCTACGAAGAGGCCCTGGAGTACGCCAAGACCCGCTCCCAGTTCGGCCGTCCGATCATCGACAACCAGGGCGTGGCCTTCCAGCTCGCCGATATGCGCACGCAGATCGACGCCGCCCGGCTGCTCGTCTGGCGCGCCTCCTGGATGGCGGTGGCCGGCAAGCCCTTCACCTCCGCCGAGGGCTCCATGTCGAAGCTCTTCGCCAGCGAGGTCGCGAAAAAGGTCACCGCACAGGCCGTACAGATCCTCGGCGGCAATGGCTTCACCCGCGAATACCCGGTCGAGCGGATGCACCGCGACGCGGCTATCTACACCATTTTCGAGGGCACCAGCGAAATCCAGCGACTGGTGATCGCTCGTACGCTTTCGGGAATGCCGATCCGCTGAGGGATGCGTGCAGCAGGACGCGTGTAGCGGTCTTTTGAAGAGGGCCCCGCTCGGTCACCGGGCGGGGCTTTTCCTGTTCCTGCCGGATGCTGGAGACGGGTTTTCGGAGATATACGGAAGGTCAATTCGAGGGGCTCCGGCGCACTGGAACGGGCCCTTGAGCGCAGGGCGCGGCATCCGTCGCCACGACCGGTGCGCGCTTGCCGCATGGGCCGGCCGCACCGGTCCTGCGCCGTGGATGTGGATATCGAAGCGTGAAAGGCCTGGTGAGCGTGGCGCTTCCGTGCGCCCCCGCTCGGGCCTCCGCTGACAGCGATGTCATGCGTTGTCGAAAAGTGCTCATTCAACGTTCAAGCAGTGCATAGTGTCCGGCTCCGCGCGGTCTTGGCCGGCGCGGCGAGCGGGATCTTGGCTTCCGCTTGAGATGCGTACCGGCCGCGGCGTCGGACTTCGCCCCTGGCGGGGCGACGGCGAATTGCCTGGCGCGCCGCCGTTCCTGAATGGCGGCACTTGGGGGGCGGGCTGGTCATGGTCGCCGGATGCGGCGAGGCGGGAAGATTCCGGTTTGGCGGGAACTGCTGACCGACGGGGGGCAAGCCCCACCGCAGGGGGAGTGCGGTGGGGCTTTGTCATGCCTCGTGGTGCCGCCCGGGGTGACGCCGGGGCAACTCCGGCTGTCGGTGGCCGGTTTGTGCCGTCGGTGGCCTCTGCCGGGCCGCCGTCCGCGGGGTGGGGCGTGCGTCGTCCCCCGGGCCGCTCCCTCGCTCCCCTCGCGCTCCAGGCCTCGCGTGCCCTCACGTCACCCGCCCGCACCCGCGCCCGCACCACTCCCCGTCGCGGACCGCCCGGCGTCGGCCGCCCGGCATCCCCTTGACGGAGGGGTCGCCGCGTTCTACGTTCCTTCCATAAAGCAAAACATTAATTCCATGATGCGGAATTAAGCGTCTCCGGCCCTTCGTCGGAGCTTGCCCGTGACAGGTCGACGCAGGAGTACTCGATGCCTCGAATGACAGCCGCCCGCGCCGCGGTGGAGATCCTCAAGCGCGAGGGCGTGACCAACGCCTTCGGGGTGCCGGGTGCCGCGATCAACCCGTTCTACGCGGCCCTCAAGGGCGCGGGCGGGATCGACCACACGCTGGCCCGCCATGTCGAGGGCGCCTCGCACATGGCCGAGGGCTACACCCGGACCCACCCGGGCAACATCGGCGTCTGCATCGGCACCTCCGGCCCGGCCGGCACGGACATGATCACCGGCCTCTACTCCGCGATCGGTGACTCGATCCCGATCCTGTGCATCACCGGCCAGGCCCCGACCGCGGTGATCCAGAAGGAGGACTTCCAGGCCGTCGACATCGCCTCGATCGCCAAGCCGGTCACCAAGGCCGCCACCACGGTGATGGAGGCCGCGCAGGTCCCCGGCGTCTTCCAGCAGGCCTTCCACCTGATGCGTTCGGGACGCCCCGGCCCCGTCCTCATCGACCTGCCGATCGACGTCCAGCTGACCGAGATCGAGTTCGACCCCGAGACGTACGAGCCGCTGCCCGCCTTCAAGCCGGCCGCGACCCGCGCCCAGGTCGAGAAGGCGCTCACGCTCCTCAACGAGTCGGAGCGCCCGTTGATCGTCCCCGGTGGCGGCATCATCAACGCCGACGCCTCCGAGCTGCTGGTCGAGTTCGCCGAGCTGACCGGCACCCCGGTCGTCCCCACCCTGATGGGCTGGGGAATCCTCGCCGACGACCACGAACTCAACGCCGGAATGGTCGGCCTCCAGACCTCGCACCGCTACGGCAACGCGAACTTCCTGGAGTCCGATTTCGTCCTGGGCATCGGCAACCGCTGGGCCAACCGCCACACCGGCAAGCTGGACGTCTACACCCAGGGACGCAAGTTCGTCCATGTCGACATCGAGCCGACCCAGATCGGCAAGATCTTCGCCCCGGACTACGGCATCGCCTCGGACGCCAAGGCCGCGCTGGAGCTGTTCGTCGAGGTGGCCAAGGAACTGAAGGCCACAGGCAAGCTGCCCGACCGCGGTGACTGGGCCGCCTCCACCCAGGTGCGCAAGGCGCAACTCCAGCGCCGTACGCACTTCGACGACGTCCCGATGAAGCCGCAGCGCGTCTACGAGGAGATGAACAAAGCATTCGGCCCGGAGACCCGCTACGTCACCACCATCGGTCTCTCCCAGATCGCCGGCGCGCAGATGCTGCACGTCTACAAGCCGCGCCACTGGATCAACTGCGGCCAGGCAGGCCCGCTCGGCTGGACCATCCCGGCCGCGCTGGGTGTGGCCACCGCCGACCCGGAGACGCCGGTCGTCGCCCTCTCCGGCGACTACGACTTCCAGTTCATGCTCGAAGAACTGGCCGTCGGCGCCCAGCACAAGATCCCGTATGTGCATGTCCTGGTGAACAACGCGTACTTGGGCCTGATCCGTCAGGCGCAGCGCAACCTCGACATCAACTTCCAGGTCAACCTGGAGTTCGAGAACATCAACGCGCCGGAGCTGGGCGTCTACGGCGTGGACCACGTCAAGGTCGCCGAGGGGCTGGGCTGCAAGGCCATCCGCGTCACCGACCCGAGCGAGCTGGGCGCCGCCTTCGAGGAGGCCAAGAAGCTGGCGGCCGAGCACCGCGTCCCGGTCGTCGTCGAGGCCATCCTCGAGCGGATCACCAACATCTCGATGAGCGGCTCCGATATCGCCAGTGTCAACGAGTGGGAGGACATCGCGACCGAGCCGGGGCACGCGCCCACCGCGATCAAGCCGCTCAAGGTCTGAGACCGGACCCGGTTCGCCGATGAGCCGGGTGCGCCCGGTCCTCGGCCCGGTCCTCGCACCCGGCCTCTCCGCCATCTCCCTGCGCGCCGCCCACTTCTGACGTCCCACAGCTTTCCGAAAGAGGCACCT
>NZ_JAMJFM010000095.1:0-14661 GCF_023544705.1 Streptomyces sp. MCA2 | reverse complement strand
TACTCACTCCGGGCCGTTCTGAGCTGAGCTGAGCTGAGCTGAGTGGTTGTACCAGGTCCCGTTTCCCAGATCAGAGCGTCCTCCCGTTGACGCTCCGGGGGCCGACGTGGCTGCGGGTGAGATGATCTCGGCGCGGCTGGAGCGCTACGGCGTCAGAGCCGTCTTGGACAGGCCGTTTCGCCGAGTTGAACCAGGCTGCGCGCCGGCAGCTCCAGGCAGGGCCCCCGCCGTGCGAGCCGGCTGGTCAGCGACCCGAATCCGGAACCTCGCGCGGGGCGGACGAAGCCTGGCCTCCGGGCCGAGCGACCCAGCCGACGGTGGCGGCCAGAGTACGCAAGACGGTGGCGCCGGCGAACACCGCCGAGGAGACCGGCCATCCCATCCATCGCGTCAGATCACCTCGCAGGTCGGGATCGACCTCGACGGTCACCCGGATGTATCTGCTCTGCAACCTGGTGACATTGGTGGACCGAGGTGCCGAGACATCCGGCCCGCGCCGCAATGCTGCGCGGTAGCTCTCCTTGCGCTGGCTCATGCCTCATCCTGACGCTTGATCAGTTCCTCCGCGAATTCCATGTACGCCGAACCCTTGGCCTGGACCGAGTTCCCGAAAGACTGGGCGTACAGGTCGAGCCGCGCGATGTGGGTGTCCAGCACCTCGAAACCCCGCTCGGTGAGTGCCTCGCGAGCGTCCGCATCGGGCCCGGTGCGCGTGGCATCGGGACGGTTGGTGCGATTGAGCAGCACCGCCGAGCGGGCCGGCTCGGCACGCAGGGACTGCACGTCCGCCATCTCGCCCAGGATGGGTGCCATCCGGTCCAGTTCGATGGGGGCGGGGGTCACGGGCACGATCCACTCGTCGGCGTACCTCATGATGCTGCGGGCGATGCGGGGATGGTCCTCCAGTTGGGGCGCATCGAGCACGACGGCCTGCCGGTCGCCGAGGAAGTCGTTCACGCGACGGTGAACGTCCCCCACCGGCAGAGCGATCACCGGAAACGGAAAGCCATGGGCCAGCTCGCTCCAGCGCAGCGCGGAAGCGGCCGGGTCACCGTCGACGAGCAGCGGCGACATACCCGACTCATGAAGCGCATGGGCCAGCCACACCGCACTCGTCGTCTTTCCGACGCCGGGCTTGAGATTTACAAACGCACAACTCAAAGGCACAAGAAAGGACAATAACGGGCGCAATCGTCCAGCTTCGGTCGGCACGACGGCGTGGTCTCGTGTTTCACCCGCAAGCAGCGAGAAACGTCGGACACCCGGTTGTGGTCGCGGCCGCCCCGGTGCGCCACCGGCTGCCTTTTCCTGCCCCTCGCTGGCTGGCATTCGGCCCCACCCATCCGTACCGACTACTCCGCTCGGTCCCGCCACGACCGACCCACGAAGCCTGGCTGACCCGCCGTCCGGCAGGAGGCGAGGGCAAACGGCGGCACGGGAACGGTCCGGGCCGAATTCAGCGTGCATCCCGGCACCCCGCACCCGGCGACGGCAGTGACCGTGCCGTCGGCCGCCCACTTCCGCAGCCGATCGCGGACTCGCTTCCCTCACCCCTTTCAGGCACCAACCAGGACGTGTCACCCGTCACCAACGTGCCGGGGCAACACACCTGGGCACCTCGGTGCGCGGCGCTCCCGTGTGCTCCAGAGCCTTGCGGGCAGCGAGTTGGCCCATAGTTCCGAAGACAGGTTCGTGGGAGCCGAATGTCTCGGCGCGGGCCCTGCCGCGGCACCACCTTGGTGGCGGTCACGACACCGTGCTCGGGAAGACTCAACTGTTCCTTGATCCCCGGGGCGACTGCGTCGAGGAAGGGCGGCAGATGCCCGGCGGGTTCGGCTCAGCGGCCCGCCCCGCCGAGCCGAAGCACGTCAGAGCCTCTACCGAGGTGTGGGCTGCATCCGGAGTTCGCCCGGTCCGATGGACGCTCCCGGGACGGGGCGGGTCTGGTGATGGCCGGGCAGGTGTTTCAGGCGCCAGCGGGCGGTGATGGTGGCGAGGGTGGCCTCGGCCATCGCGAAGGTGTCGCCGATGCACTTGCGGGCGCCGGTGGCGAAGGGGATGAAGGCGTTGCGGGGAGGCTGGGGGCGTTGAGGGTCCCAGCGGTCGGGGTCGAAGGTTTCGGAGTCGGTGTAGAGATCGGGGCGGTGCCGGACGCCGCGACCTTTCCGGCCTGGACCCATCGGACAGGCCCTAGAGGTCCCGTGGCCGCACCATCATCCGGATCCCGTCCCGCGCCCACAGCACGAACCGTTCCACCGGCGTCACTTCGTGCCCCGGCGCGGGCCGAAAACGCAGGCGCTTGAGGAGGACGGCCAGGACGAGTTGGGCCTCGACCGTGGCCAAAGCGGCGCCCTCGCAGCTGCGTGGCCCGATCCCGAAGGGGACATACGCCAGCCGCGGCCGCTTGGCCACCTCCTGCGGTGTGAACCGCTCGGGGTCGAACCGCTCCGGCTCGGGCCAGTGCTCAGGGTTCAGGTGCACCGCCCAGAACGGATAGAACACCGTCGTCCCGGCCGGGATCTCGTACGGACCCAGCACCAGGTCCTCGGTCGTCACGCGGGCGCCGTACGGGCCGGGCGGGAACAGGCGCATCGACTCCTTGAGCACCATGTCCAGATACGTGAGCCGCCGCAGATCACCGTAATCGAGCGTGGCGCGCTCGCCCAGCACCTGGTCCAGTTCGGCGGCGACGCGATCGGCCGCGTCAGGATGGCGGCCCAGCAGGTGCAGCGTCCACGAGACGGCGACGCCGGTGGTGTGGTGGGCGGCGAGCAGCGTCACCATCACGGTGTCCCGGATCCGCGCCGGGCTCTGACCGGCCTCGACGAGCGCCCCGATCAGGTCGCTGCGGTCGGTGCGGCCGCCCGAGCGGTGCGCCGCCACCACGCGGTCGACCGTCGCGCGCAGATAGGCAAGGGCCGCCTCGGCCCGCTCCGCCGAGCGCGGGTCGGCCCGCGGCACCTGGTAGAGCCGCCCGAGGTGCTCGGCGAGCACCTCCTCGAACGCGGCGACGACACGGGCCGTGTCGGTTTCCGCGCCGCCGAGCGCGAACCCGCAGATCATACGGAGCGACAACGCGGTCAACTCCTGTTGCAGCTCGACGGGTTCGCCGTCGGCCTGCCCCGCCCAGCGGTCCGCGAGCTCCCGCGCCAGCTCGGTGAAGCGCGCGAAGTGCCGCTCGTGAGCCGGCCGTCCGGCGAGCACCGAGAGCAGCAGTCGGCGCCAGGGGGTGTGTTCGTCGGCGGGTAGCACTTGCAGGTTGCCTGCCTCGCACAGCGGGTCCAGGAACGCGAACAGCTCCTCCGGCCGCGTGTCGAGGTGCGCCGTGGCCTCCAGAAGCACAGGGTCGGCGACCGACACGGCCGTGTCCGCGCCCGGCAGTTGGAAGCGCACGACGGGTCCGTGCGCCTCGTGCAGGCGTAACTGGTACCGGTGCAGCCCGCCCGCAGCCGCAACGGCGCTCAGCCCGCCGTCCTCCTGGTGCTCGGGTCCGGGAATACGCATAACGGTGCCTCCTGTCCCAAGTCCTGCCCTCGATCGAGAGTCCTGCCCTCGATCGAGTCCGTTCCGAGGGGACCTCAACTCGCCCTTGCATCAGCCAGTTTCTCCCCCGCCCCCGCTTCCCTACCCCCGCGCGACGGGTCTCCCGTGACCGCACTGGCCTCGGCAAGCATTTCGCGGATCACGGAGAGGCGTTGCGCGCCGACACCGGGCTGGTGTCGCGGTGTCATAGAAGCGCTCCACCGCTGGGCCGGCGTGAGTGCGGCGTATCGCCTCCGCGCCACACGTGAGGTGCACCGACACTCGGAGAGGCAATTCCCCAGAGCGGCCAGTCTGCCCCTCCTCCTCCCCCCCCCCGCAATCAGGGTTCCTTTCTCCGTTCAGAAGCCCACTGAACGAAGTTCCGGATGAAGACCGTGTCCTATCTGGTGAGGCGGCATCCGGCCACGGAACCGCTGCAAAAACCCGTTGGCGGACCACGGCGACCGCTGCTACTTTCCGGAAGGCCGTGCGAGAGAACGAGGAGGTGGTACCCGTGAACGCAGTATCGACATGGGTGCTCCCCTCCGGGGTCACGGTCGGGCGATAGGTCGTCCGGGAGCGCCGTTCCAGCGCACTCCCGAAAGGCACGACCATGCACTTCACTTCTGAACAGCACCTCGACGGCAGCGTCCTCGAACGCGAATTCACCCTCGGCGAGATCCCTGGCATCCTGTGGACGCCTGCATCCGCATCCGCGTCCGCACCGGCGCCGCTGATTCTGCTCGGCCACCCTCCGCTCGGACTGCGCACGATGTACCCCCGGCTGGCGGGGCGGGCCCGGCACGCCGCGGCGGATGGCTTCGCCGCGGCCACCATCGAGCTCCCCGGGAGCGGTGACCGGCCCCGTTGGGCCGCCGCCGAGCAGGCCCGCGCCGACCTGCGCCGGGCTATGGAGGCCGGCGAGCCGGTCGGCGACGAGATCATCGACGCCCTCGTCCTCCCGCTCGTCGAAAAGTCGGTCCCGGAATGGCAGGCCGCCCTGGACGCCCTCCTGTCGCTGCCCGAGATCGGCGGCCCGGTCGGGTACTCGGGGGGCGTGATCTCCATCGGCATCCGGCTTGCGCTGGTCGAGCCGCGCGTCTCGGCCGCCGTTCTGTTCGCCGGGAGTCTCGTGCCCGCCGCCATGTTCGACGAGGCCCGCCGGGTCACCATTCCGCTGCACGTCCTGCTGCAATGGGACGACGAAGGGAACGACCGGCAGGCGGCCCTGAACCTGTTCGACGCCTTCGGCTCCAAGGAGAAGACGCTGCACGCCAACATGGGCGGGCACAGCGGCGTCCCGCAGTTCGCGGGGGACGCCGCAGCCCAATTCTTCGCGCGGCATCTGCGCTAGCCACAGGCCGGCGCCGCCAGGCCAGTAGACGGTAGGCGGTGCCGGCCAGCACGCCACTCATCAAGTTGAGCGTGGAGCGTCACCGCGCTGCTGCTCGGCAGTGTGCGAGGTCGTCGGCTCAGGGCCGTTGGACACCATGGTGGAGAGCTTTGACTGGCGTGCAGTCGATATGAGGGCGGCCGTTCAGGATTCGTCGGCCGCAGTATTGCTGTTGGTCGAGGCGGCTTTTCTACGCCGGTACACCATCACGCCACATATCCCGAGGAGGAGCACGGTGACCGCGCCCACACCCATCACCGTCTGCTCGGCAAACAGCCTTGCCAGCAGTTCCAGCGCGCCGATCCCGACCGTCGCGTATGCCAGCGCCCAGCCCGCTCCGCCCACGAACAGTGCGGGGAGGTAGCGCGACAGCGGCATGTGCATACTTCCCGCGAGGAAGTTGGCAGCGGTCTGGAATCCGATGGTCAGGAAGGAGGCGGCCACCACCGGTGCGCCCCACCGCTGAATCGCCCGCTCGGCGCGTCGGAACCTGGGCGTGGAGATCCGCTCCGCGAGCCTGCCACGCCTGGCACCGGCCCCTGCGAGCCAACCGACGGCGAAGGTCCCTCCGGCGCGCAGCAGAACGATGACGTAGAGACCGGCAGCTGTGAGCGCGACCTTATCCACGACGCCTCGCCCGCCGAGCCGGGCCCTCGTCGTGGACTGCTTCTCCTGTCACCCGATGTCGCGATTCCCGCCCCAGCGGGCTCGCAAAGGGCACGAGGCTGGTCTCATACCTCACCTGCATCTGCTGGTCCGTCCCTGCATGCGTGTCGAAGCGGCACTGGTTCCCCAGCACGACGCAGAGCGTTCCTGCGTCCAGGGGCCTTCCGGGTACGGCCTCTTCTCAGGGCCACCCGGCACACCCAGATTAAGCGAACACGCGTACCCCGGGTACAGGGCCGTCCTACGGCCGATACGAGGGACACTCCCGCTTCGTCCAGAGCAGTCGTCGCCCAAGGGCATGCGGCGGGGCCTTCCGAAGAAGTCCGCCTCTGGGGCGGTCGCGCGGAGGTATCAGCGCATGGCGTTGCCGGGAAGTGGTGGGAGCAGGCCGCTGATGGCGTCGATGTGGCCGAGGGTGAGTACGGGGGCCCACACCGGCCCGTGGACACCGACCCCGGCCTCGCTCGCATTCGGCAAGAGCTGAGCGTTACGCCGGCGGCCGGGTGAGTTTGGCGGCCACGGCGTCGAGGACCCAGTCCAGGCCGGTCGCGAAGGATGACTCGGCGTCCACGTCCGTGCCGTCGTACACGGCCTTGGTCAGCGCCGGGAAGCGGCCCGTGGCCAACATTCGCGTCACATGCGGACCGGAGGCGCGCTGCCAGTCGCGCTTGGACAGACCCGTGGCGCGCTCGGCCCGCAGGTTCGCGATCTCGCGTCTGATCGCGCCGGTGAAGTAGGCGCTGACAGTCTCCACGGCGCGCATGACGGTGTCGATGTCGGCGAGGCCGTCGAGGGCGGCCAGCGTCTCCTCGGTCACGGCGAGGCCGTTCGGGCCCAGGGTCGGGCGGCCGCCGAGCAGGTCGGCCAGCCATTCGTGACGGAGAGCGGTCCGCCTGGTGCGGTGGGCGAGGATGCGCAGCGCCTCCCGCCAGTCACCGGGCCGCTCCTCGGGGAGAATCTCGGCCTGGACCTCGTCCACCATGAGGTCGAACAGCTCCTGCTTGGTGGAGATGTATCCGTACAGCCGCATCGGGCCGGCGTTCAGCCGGGCGGCGACCTTACGCAACGACACCGCCTCCAGCCCGCCCTCGTCGGCCAGCGCGATGGCGGCGGCGACGATCCGCTCCCGGTCGAGCGGCACGGGGCGAGTCGGCGGCTCCGGCCGGTCCCACACAGTCATGGTCACACCTTCTATTGCTCTGCATCACCAAAGAGAAATACAGTGTATCGACATGAGACATCGTATCGCCGTGGTCGGGAGCGGCCCTGCCGGCCTTACCTTCGCCCGTGTCCTGCACCGCCATGGCTACCCCGTCACCGTCCTCGAACGCGATCCCGCCCCCGACGCCCGCCCCCCGGGCGGCACGCTGGACCTGCACGAAGGGCTGGGCCAGCGCGCGCTGGACAAGGCGGGGCTGCTGGCGGAGTTCCAGGCACTGTCTCGCCCCGAGGGGCAGGCCATGCGCATCCTGGACGCGGACGGGACCGTCCTGCGCGACTGGCGACCCCGTCCAGATGACCGGGCCAATCCCGAGATCGACCGCGGGCAACTCCGTGACCTGCTGCTCGGCCCTCTCGACGTCCAGTGGGGTCGGGGCGTGACACAGGTGGTGCCGGGGACCCGGGATGGCGTACTGGTCCATTTCGCGGACGGGCGACAGGAGACGTTCGACCTCGTGGTCGGCGCGGACGGTGCCTGGTCCCGGATCCGCCCGGCAGTCTCGTCGGTGACGCCGCACTACACCGGCGTCACCTTGGTCGAGACCTCCCTCGACGACGTCGACACCCGCCACCCTGACCTCGCCCGGTTGATCGGCGACGGTTCCGTGGCCGTGTACGGCGTGAACCGAGCTCTCGTCGCCCAGCGCAACAGCGGCGGCCACATCAAGGTGTACGCCCAGTTCCGCGCGCCGCTGGACTGGCACACGAACCTGGACCTGGCCGACGTCGAGGCCGTGCGATCGAGCCTGCTGGCTCGGTTCGACGGCTGGGCCGCTCCCGTCCTCGGCCTCCTCCGCCACGGCACCGCTTTCGTCCACCGCCCCCTCTACGTCCTGCCCGTGTCCCACACCTGGACCCACGTCTTCGGGGTGACGCTACTGGGCGACGCCGCCCATCTGATGCCCCCCTTGGGGGCGGGCGCGAACCTCGCGATGCTGGAAGGCGCCGAACTCGCCGAGTCCATCGCCACCGGCCCTGGAGATCTGGACGAAGCCGTCCGCGCCTTCGAGGAACAGATGTGGGCACGGGCCGGCAGGTGGGCGAAGATCACGACGGCCGGTCTGGAACGCCTCGTGAGCCCGGACCCCGCCGAAGCCCTCGCCCTCTTCGACCAAGTCCAGCCATCCTGACTGCCAAGCGCGAGAACACCAGCACCAATAGCTCGCCACGGCTTCACGGGACGGTACGGCACCGCCGCGGTCCCTCCGGGTGGTCACAGGATCCGCGCCAGGTTCACGACGAACGGGTTGGTGCCGACGGTGAGGGAGTGAGAAGAGCCTGGTAAATGTGAGACCTCAGCCGTGGTGCGGGGCGCCATCGTGGCTGCGCGGTTGGCTAGACAGCCCTACCAGCCGGTCAGGTCCACGAGGAGATCGCAGTGCGGGTCGTCCGGGCCCGGCTGGTAGCGCGCGACCGATGAGCTCTTCCGGGCCCCGGTCGGACGGGCGGATCAGCGCAGTCCGGCGAAGAGATCGTTCTCGGGTACGGCCGCGCCGGTGGCGTCCTTGACACGTACGAAGGTCTCCATGCCCATCAACTCGCCGAACCTCTCCTTGCCCATCTTGAGGAAGAAGATGTTCTCGCCCTGACTGGCGTGCGCGGCCAGCGCATCGAACTTCTGGCTGCTGAATGCGGTGGTGTCCACCCACGTGGTGATCTCATCGTCGGGGAGGCCGATCTCGGCCATCGCGGCGGCCTCGGCAGGATCCGGCTCCGGCATGTCTCCAAGCTCACGCATGGTCTCCCCGAACCGCTGCATCATCGAGCGGGGCATCGTCGTCCAGTACACCTTCGGTGTCAGCGCGGTCATCTCCAGCGCCGCCATCGTGATGCGGTGGGCCTGGATGTGGTCGGGGTGGCCGTAGAAGCCGTTTTCGTCGTAGGTGACGACCACATCGGGTCGGTAGTGCCGCATGAGTTCCGCAAGTCGGGCGGCGCCTTCCTCCACGGGCGTCTGCCAGAAGGATCCGGGGGCGTCGTTGCTCGGCCAACCGATCATCCCGGAGTCGGCATAGTCCAGCATCTCCAGATCGCTGACCTTCAGGACCTCACAGCTCGCTTCGAGTTCTTGGCGGCGCATCAAGGCGACGGTCGCCGGATCGTGCCCGGGATCGCTCGGCTTGACGCCCCTCGGTCCGTCACCGCAACCGCCGTCGGTACACGTCACGAGAACCGTGCGGATGCCTTCCGCCGCGTACCGCGCGAGGACCCCTCCGGTTCCGGTGGCCTCGTCGTCGGGGTGGGCGTGTACTGCCATGAGCGTCAAGGGCCGGTCCGTCATGAAACATTCCTCCTGCAAAAATACGTTTTGGTCCGAACTCGCGGCGGGCGTACCGCGATCCTGGGGCCCGGATCCTGGTGGGGCGGACGACCTTGTGGCCTCCGTGTTCCCCGCCCGTGCGGCGCCGGTCCCTCGCTCGATGCAACCGTGCCGACCGGCCCCGATGTTCCCGCCGCGGCCGTGGCCTTCCAGGCTTCGGGGTTCAACGCGAACGAGGTACGAGCGCGACCTGCCGTCCTGTCGCACTGCGTCTGGCGTGTGGTGGTTGCTGACCAGCGCGGTTGCCAGATCGTTGGAGACCGACCGTGGCCGGCGTTCTCAAACGACCTGGCTTTCGCGGAAGTCTCGTTCGCGATGGATGACTGGAGCGCAGCCAAAATCGCCAACAGAATCCGCCGGAGATCGCCGTTCTCCATGATGCTGCGATGTGAAGAGCCCCGAACCCGCCCTCGCCGCCTCGGATCTGCACGTGGTGATGTGCTGTGCAATGTGCACCTTTACCTGTACGCGGTGCTGAGCTGCACTGTTGCTGGGGAGTCGAACCCCCGCGTTGCTCATCACGCGCCAGGAGTGGGCTGGAAAACCGCCGGCCCTCGGTGTGTGCACGCCTCCGAAACTGCTACCTGCTCCACATCGTCCCGGCCTGCTGGACTGCTCAGTCCAGCAGATCGACCTCCCAGTTCGTACGCTGGATACGCACATCGACCTCGCGGATCTCCCGGGCGAGTACGTCCGCCTGACCGCGCAGTTCGGCGACCGGAAGCGCGGAAAGCATCATCAACTCGGACCGAAGCTGCCGGCCGTATCCCCGCTCGCCCTTACCCGCCGCCGCGTCCGCCGCTGCGGTGACCACGGAGTGACGCAACCGCAGGACGTCCCGGCGTGCGAGGGCATCGGTGAGCGTGCCCTCCGGACCCATCTCCACGGTGGCATTGGTCCGGTTGATCCGCCGGATCAACGTTTCCAGAGCGTTCAGCACCTCACCGGCCTCAGCCAACAGCTGAGCTGCATCCTCGGCGGGTTGCTCCCCCTCCTGGTACCGCGCACTGCTGACGACACGCGCTCGCAACTGTTCTACACGGCGCGTCGCCTCCGCACGTTCTGCCAGTGCCTCAGCAAGCTTCACTGTCTCCACGTCCCCCTCCGTGAGCTCGCACGAGTATACGAGCGCGAACAAGCCCGTATGCACCCGTCCTTGATCCGCCGGAGCACTGACCAGCCACTGGAGTGAGAGCGGGCGGCCGCGCAGAGAGCCACCAAAGAGAATCCACCGGCACGAATGAGAACGAGTGGGAATCCGACAGTCCCGGCACAGTCCCGGCGCGGCTGGACGCACGTCTCAGCGCCATGTCGTCTCCGACTTCCAACCGGCACCAGCCGTGGGATTCCGACATGAAATGTGAGACCTACGGGCAAGCTGCACCGGAGCTGTATGCGGACATGGTCAGGGAGGATCCGCGGATCCGCTCTGTCGGGGCAGGGCCGCCAGTCGGCAGTCCTCGTTGGCCATCGGCCGGCCTAAGTGCTGTTCCGTAAGGGATCTCCAAACCGATTGCGACCAGTAGCCCACCGGACACGGGTGGCCAAGTCTTGATGACAGGATGTCCGTCCCGACGACCCTGAGGGGCCATGGCCGTGCATACGCCTGCCGACTACCTCGAACTGGCGCGTGCCGAGAACGACAGCTCCGTCCTGCATCGACTCGCGCGATGCCCGTACCCCTTCGCCTGGCAGGCACTGGCCGCCAATCCCTATACGGCGCCCGACACTTTGCTGGAGCTGAGCACGGCCCAAGACAGCAGCTGGAACAACAACAGGCTCTTTCGCCTGCCGGCGGAACATCCCCGCGCGGACTACACAGTGTTGCGAGCCGTCCGTGATGCCGTAGCGGCGAAGCTCGCCGAGGGCGAACGACCCTACGCCGCCGTGCTGGCGCTGGCGGGACGCAGGGAACTTGCGACGGAGGAGGTGCGACAACTCGGCGCTCTCCGTGGAGCTTCTGCTCGTCTGCGCAGCCGGCTCGACCGGCACCTCGGGCTCCGCACTTGACTCATTGCCCACCTCGGTTGGTTCCGGATGGAACGATCTTGGTGTGACTGGAGTGAGCACGGCGTCGGAGCCATCCTGGACATACCCGCTCACCGGCCTGAGCCCGCGCCAGTTCCTCAAGTGGGTCACCGGGCTCCGCCGCGAAGGCATCGATGAGGTCCACATCCGCCGGCCGTGGAGCCTGCCACTGGATACGTCGCTGGTAGCGGCAGGGGGACGTCGCCCTGGAGCGCGGTCAGGGCGCGGGGCGCCTCAGCCGGCGGCCCAGGAGGAGGGCTCCCGCGCCCGTGATCAGCGAGGCGGCGGTGATGCCGGTGAGTGCGGTCTCGGTCCGGGCGTCATGGGCAGATCCCGTGGCGGGCATCGAAGGCCGGGCGGATTCGGCTGCCGTGGCGGCTTGGAGGACGAGGTCGGTGACCGCTTCGGGGTGGGAGATCATCGCCACATGGGAGGAGTCGATCTCCACCGTGTGTGAACCCGCGCGCTTCGCCTCGAAACGTTCCTGGTCGGGGTTGATGGTCTTGTCCTGCTTCGCGACGAGGAACCACGAAGGGATGTGCTTCCAGGCGGCGACCTTGGCCTTCTCCGAGAACGCGGTCGTTGCCGCGGGCCGCTGGGTCACGGCCATGACCCTAGTGGTGCTCTCCGGCAGGTCGGCGGCGAAGACCTGATGCAGCTTGTCGGGCTTGAGGTAGAGGTCGGTCCCGTTGAGGCCGTCGCCGGCACGGTAGGGGACGGACTTCGTGGCGGTGTCAAGTTCGCTGGGGAACCTGGCGGCCAGGGACATGCCGTTCTCGCCCACGTCGGGCATCAGGGCCGAGACGTACACCAGGGACTTCACTTGGGGGTTGCCCGCGGCGGCCGAGCTGATCAGGGAGCCGCCGTAGGAGTGCCCTACCAGCACGACCGGGCCCTTGATGCTGTCCAGTACGGAGGCGATGTAGGCGGAGTCGCTGTACAGCCCGCGCAGGGGGTTGGCGGGGGCGATGACGGTGTAGCCACGGCGTTGGAGCCGCTCGACGACCCCGTTCCAGCTGGAGGCGTCCGCGAACGCCCCGTGCACCAGCACGATGGTGGGTTTGGTCGTAGTCGTGGTCGTGCCGCCGTCCGCCGCGGCGGGGGCTGCCACGGTCGTGCACAGGGCCATGGCGCATCCGGCCGCCATGACGTGTGTGCGACGTATTCGGCGACGTGAGCCGGGGACCGGAAATGCTGCCATGGCGTTCTTGCCTTCCGTGGAGCCTATGGCACCTGAGTGTTCACCCCTCCGCACCGGCAGGCGCGGCCACGCACTCCAACCGGGTCACGAAAGAGGGCTAGGCGGGTGAATGCTGAAGTTGATGGGTTTCCAAGAGCCACGTCGGGAGCCAGGCGGCCGACCGAGAACCTTCACACTGCCCGAGCGCCGGGAGATCAAGAAGATCGCCAAGTCCGAGCCGACCGAGCATGACCTGCCGTTTTCGACCTGGAGCTTGAGCAAGCCGGCCGACTTCCTGGTCGCCGAGGGGGTGGTCGACGACATCAGCCACGCGGGCCTGCGCATCATGCTCCGCGAGCGTGAAGGCTTCGTCAGGCGGCGGAGGGTCATCGCCATGTCGGAGGGCACCCAGGCAATCCAACGGGTGCTCCACGAGCGGACGGATGTAACGGACAGGGTGGACGTGGTGCCGGGGCCACGCTCGGCACCCGCTGTTCTGGACGCACGCGAACCCCTACGGTCGGTTCGAGCTGGGTGGATATGAACAGCCGCCTGGAGGTGGGCCCGGCCGCCAGGGCCGCGACGGTGCCGGGCCGCGCACCCCCGAGGTCCAGAGCGTGGCGTCCTCAGCGTGACTGGCGGCGGGCGTACGGCGGAGGCATGGCCGGGAGGGCGCGCCGCTGCGCGTACATCCTCGGCTCCCAGCCATTGCCGGTGGCGCGCTTCAGTCGGTCTGCACCGACTCGTCGAAGAACCTGACGATCCGGGGCAGGGCTTGTCGCACCGATCCGTTGTGGTCGTAGTCGCCGACGTCGGTCAGCCGGGGAGCTTCGCCGTTCCTCGTCAACTGGTCGGCGCAGTACGTCGCGTGACTGAAGTCGACGTCCTTGTCGCCCCGGCCGTGGAAGATCTCCACCGGTACGTTCGGCGGCCAGTCACACGTGTTGTCCATCGGGCGCAGCTTGTCCTTCAGGACACCGCCGGGATTGCGGATCTTGTTCAAGAAGTCCTCGGTGAACAGGTCCTTCCGCTCCCCCTACGCCGGCGAGGTGTTCCAGGCGGTGACGAAGTAGGCGAGGTAGATACCGGATTTGGCGATCTTGTCGTCGGCTGCGGCGGCCTCGAAGGCCGAGAGGTGTAGGGGCCGCTGACCGGGGCGAGTGCCCCCAGCCTGAAGTAGCGGTCGGCGCCCTTCTGCTGAAGCGCCCGGCCTACCAGCATGGTCGCGGGGCCGCCCTGCGAGAAGCCGCTGACCTGAACCTTCCGTTTCAGGTCCCGGCCGTTCCGGTGGGCGAGGGTACGGGCTGCGCGCAGGCCGTCCACCGAGGACGCGACGGTGACCCAAGGGTCACCGTAGGGGTGGAAGCCTTCACCCGATCCGAGGCCCACGTAGTCAGGCGCCGAAACGGCCCGCCCGGTCGAGGCGAACAGCAGGGCGGCGAGCCGGTCGTTCGACTTCGGGTTCTCCGAGGCGACGTCCTTGCGGTAGACGGTGGTGCCGTGCAGCCAGGAGGCCGTAGACAGGTGGCGCGCCCCGTTCTTGGGCAGGGCGACGAGCTGGCTCGGTGTCGTCTGCCACGAGAACATCAGTGATTCTGCCGTGAGATGCAAAAGTGGCTCAGGGGGATGTCGCTGACCCCTGACAGGCGCTCTGGACCGATTGCCAGGAGATTTCCGTCGACCAGTGGTTTCTGGCACATCCCGGCTCTTCCCTGGGCTTGAGACAATCGGCAGGGCCGTACGAACGAACAGGGGCGGAGATCATGGTCAATCTGGTGCTGCTCGGCGTCTTGGTGCTCGCCATCGGCGGGTGTGTATGTGTGGTGTGGGCAGAGCGCGGCGGGCCCCGTTGGGTCCGCGGTGTGGCGAGCGTGACGCTCGCCGCGAGCGAGGTGGTGCGTCGCTCCGAGAAGAGGAACCGGCGACGGAGCTCGGGGACCACCAGTGGCCGCGACTAGCTCGGAACGGATGAAGCAACCTGAACTGGGTGGTCAAAGCCGCCTGGCAATGGGGCAAGATCGCCTATCAGGGGTACGGTCTGCCCCCGGCGGGCCGGGAGATAAGCCCGCCGGGGAGAGGGACCGGCTTCAGCCCGCCGCGTAGACGTCCTCGATGTAGCGCCCGGATGCGGTCAGTTCGCGCAGCCAGGCCTCGGATTCCTGTGGCGAGGCGCCGGTGCACGCACCGTGCAGCTCGCGGAAGGCGGCCCGGACACCGGGCGCCATCCGGCTGCCGTCACCGCAGACATACACCCTCCCGCCGGCCTGGAGCAGTTCCCACACCTCGGTGGCCTCGGCGGCGATCCGGTGCTGGACGAAGCGGTGGCCGTTT
>NZ_JAMJFM010000094.1:0-15599 GCF_023544705.1 Streptomyces sp. MCA2 | reverse complement strand
ACCCCTCTCCCACGCCCAACGCCGCCTCTGGTTCCTCCACCAACTCGAAGGACCCAGCCCCACCTACAACGTGCCGATGGCCCTCCGGCTCACCGGCGAACTCGACACCACCGCACTACATGAGGCGATCCACGACCTCGCCGACCGCCACGAAACCCTGCGCACCGTCTTCCCTGAAGTGGAGGGCACTCCCTACCAGCAGGTCCTGGAAGGTGCTGCCGCCCGGCCGACGATCGAGGTCGTCATCACCGACCGCGAGCAGGTGGCGCAGCAGGTCGCCGAGGCCGGGCGGCATGCCTTCGACCTCATGAACGAGCTGCCCATGCGGGCGTGGCTCTTCCGGACCGCGCCGGACGAGCACGTACTGCTCCTGCTGGCCCACCACATCGTCAGCGACGGGTGGTCGACCGATCCGCTCGCCCTTGACCTGTCGGTGGCGTATGCGGCGCGGTGTGCGGGTCGGGCCCCGCAGTGGGAGCCCCTCCCGGTGCAGTACGCCGACTACACCCTGTGGCAGCGCGAGGTCCTGGGCGACGAGAGCGATCCGGGCAGCCTGATCTCCACCCAGGTCGAATACTGGCGGAAGCAGTTGGCCGGTATTCCCGACCGGCTGGAACTGCCCACCGACCGGCCCCGTCCGGCCGTGGCCGGCTATCAGGGTGAGGACGTCGGCTTCGCCTTCGACGCGGAGCTGCACGAGGGGATCACCCGGCTGGCGCGGGAACAGCGGTCGACCGTGTTCATGGTTCTCCAGGCGGGTCTGGCCGCGCTGCTGACGCAGCTCGGCGCGGGCACCGACATCCCCCTCGGTTCACCGATCGCCGGTCGTCACGACGACGCGCTCGACAACCTCGTCGGCTTCTTCGTCAACACGCTCGTCCTGCGCACCGACACCTCCGGCGATCCCACCTTCGCCGAGCTGGTGGACCGTGTACGGGAGACGGATCTGGCGGCCTACGCACACCAGGACGTGCCCTTCGAGCGGCTGGTGGAGATCGTCAACCCCACCCGGTCACTGGCCCATCACCCGCTCTTCCAGGTGATGCTGGTGCTGGCCAACACGGCCGAGGGCGACTTCACGATGCAGGGGCTGAAGGTCTCCGACGACGACTTCAGTGCCTTCGCCGCCAAGTTCGATCTGACCTTCCACATCGCCGAGCAGCACACGCCGGAGGGTGCCGCCGACGGCATGACGGGCGCGCTGGAGTTCGCGACGGACCTCTTCGACCGGTCCACCGCCCAGCAGCTCGCCGCCCGTCTGGAACGACTCCTGCGCGCAGCCGTCGCGGACGCCTCCCGGCCGCTCACGGAACTGGACGTGCTCTCCGAGCAGGAACGCCACCAGATCGTCGTCGAGTGGAACGACACGGCCCGCCAGGTGCCCGCCGCCACGCTGCCCGAGCTGTTCCAGGCACAGGTGGCGCAGACCCCCGGCGCGCCCGCCGTCGAAGACGGCACCACCGTTCTGAACTACGTCGAACTCAACACTCGTGCCAACCGGCTGGCGCATCACCTCCTCGCCCACGGCGTCGGCCCCGAGAAGGTCGTGGCCCTCGCCCTCCCCCGCTCCACCGACCTCGTCACCGCCATCCTCGCCGTCCTCAAGACCGGCGCCGCCTACCTCCCCGTCGACCCCGACTACCCTGCCGACCGTGTGGCGCGCATGCTCCAGAGCTCCGCGCCGGTGTGTGTGCTGACGCATCGTGAGATCGACGGGCGGCTGCCGCGGACGGCGGAGGCGGTGCGGCTGCTGCTCGACGGTCCGGGGACGGCCGGCGCACTGGCGGCCCGGCCGGACGGCGATCCCACGGATGCCGACCGCAGTACACCGCTGCTGCCGTCCCATCCGGCGTACGTCATCTACACCTCGGGTTCCACCGGCGTCCCCAAGGGCGTCGTGATGCCGGCGGGTGCGATGGTCAATCTCCTGGCGTGGCACGCGCAGGCCGTTCCCGGCGGGCCGGGGCGGAGGGTGGCGCAGTTCACCGCCGTCAGCTTCGACGTGTCGGTACAGGAAACCCTGTCGGCGCTGATGCACGGCGGCACCCTGGTCATCCCTCCCGACGACATCCGTCGCGATGCCTCGGCCTTCGCGCGCTGGCTCGGCAGGAACGAGGTCAACGAGCTGTACGCGCCCAACCTGGTCATCGACGCGGTGGCCGAGGCCGCCGCCGAGCAGGAGTCGGACCTGCCCGCGCTGGCCGAGATCGCCCAGGCCGGTGAGGCGCTGGTGCTCAGCAGGCACATCCGCGACCTGTACGCCCGGCAGCCCCGGCGGCGGCTGCACAACCACTACGGGCCCACCGAGACCCATGTGGTCACTTCGTACGCGCTGCCCGCCCAGGTGTCCGACTGGCCCACCGTCCCGTCGCTGGGCGGCCCGATCTGGAACACCCAGGTCTTCGTCCTGGACACGGCGCTGCGTCCGGTGCCGGTGGGCGTGCCCGGTGAGCTCTACCTCGCCGGCGCGCAACTGGCCCGCGGTTATCTCCACCAGCCGCGGCTGACGGCCGAGCGCTTCGTGGCCAACCCGTTCGGTGGTCCGGGCCGGCGGATGTACCGCACCGGCGACCTGGCCAGATGGCGTGCCGACGGCCGGCTCGAATACCTCGGCCGCGCCGACGACCAGGTCAAGGTCCGTGGTTTCCGCATCGAACCCGGCGAGATCGAAACCGTGCTGGCCACGCACCCGTCGGTGGGCCAGGCCGCCGTCGTCGTCCACGGGGAACAGCCGGGCGGCAAGCGGCTGGTGGCCTATCTCGCGCCGGCCGGCGGGGCGGCACCGGACACCGCGGAGCTGAAGGGCCACCTGGCCGGGCGGCTGCCCGAGTACATGGTCCCGTCCGCTTTCGTGGTGCTGGCGGCGCTGCCGCTGACCCCCAACGGGAAGCTGGACCGGCGTGCGTTGCCGGCACCGGACTTCGCGGCGGCGGCCACCTCGCGGGCGCCCAGGAACCCGAAGGAGGAGGCGCTCGCCGCGATCTTCGCGGCGGTGCTGGATCTGCCCCGGGTCGGTATCGACGACGGCTTCTTCGACCTCGGCGGACACTCGCTGCTGGCCACGAAGCTGATCAACCGGGTGCGGACGGAAATGGGTGTCGAGCTGTCCATCCGGGCGGTGTTCGAAGCACCGACAGTGGCGGCGCTCGCAGAGCGGGTTGTCGGGTCGAAGAAGAGAGCACGGCCCGCGCTGCGGCCGATGCCGAGGTCTGGGAAGTAATCATGATTCCGCTGTCATTTGCCCAACGCCGCCTGTGGTTCCTCCAGCAGTTCGAGGGCCCCAGCGCCACCTACAACCTGCCGATGCTGCTGCGGCTGACCGGCGAGCTGGATGTCGACGCGCTGCGCGCGGCGATAGGTGATGTGGCCGAGCGCCACGAGAGCCTGCGCACGGTCTTCCCGGAGACCGACGGCGTCCCCTTCCAGCAGGTGCTGGCCGCCGAGGAGGCGCAGCCGGTCTTCGAGGTCGTCAGGAGTGCCCCCGAGAGGCTGGAGGAGTCGCTGCGGACGGCGGCCGACCACGCCTTCGACCTGACGACGGAGACGCCGCTGCGGACCTGGCTGTTCGAGGTGGGCCCGCGCTCGCACGTCCTGCTGCTGCTCGTCCACCATGTGGCGGCCGACGGCGGCTCGCTGGCTCCGCTGAGCCGCGACCTGTCGGTGGCGTACACCGCCCGGTGCGAGGGCGGGGCACCGCAGTGGGAGCCGCTGCCGGTGCAGTACGCCGACTACACGCTGTGGCAGCGCGAGGTGCTCGGGGACGAGGACGACCCGGACAGCCTGATCTCCGAGCAGGTCGGTTTCTGGCGGGAGGCACTGGCGGGTCTGCCGGACCAGCTGGAGCTGCCCACCGACCGGCCCCGCCCGGCGGTGGCCGGCTACCGGGGCGACAGCGTCGCGCAGTCCTGGGACGCGGAGCTCCATGCGGGGCTGATCCGGCTGGCGCGCGAGCATCAGTCCAGTGTGTTCATGGTCGTGCAGGCGGCGCTGGCGACGCTGCTGACCCGGCTCGGCGCGGGCACCGACATCCCCATCGGCTCACCGATCGCCGGACGCACCGATGACGCGCTGGAGGACCTGGTCGGGTTCTTCGTCAACACCCTCGTCCTGCGCACCGACACCTCCGGCGACCCCACCTTCGCGGAGCTGCTGGCCCGCGTACGGGAGACCAACCTGGCGGCCTATGCCCACCAGGACGTGCCCTTCGAGCGGCTCGTGGAGATCGTCAACCCGACCCGTTCGCTGGCGCGGCACCCCCTGTTCCAGGTCATGCTGGTGCTCCAGAACAACGCGAAGGCCGAGCTGGAACTGCCGGGACTCCGGGTCGAGTTCGACGGAGTCGGCACCGGCGTGGCGAAGTTCGACCTCTCCTTCGACCTGGAGGAGCGCCTCGGTGCGGCGGGCGGCCCCGAGGGGATCGACGTCGATGTCGAGTTCGCCACCGAGCTGTTCGACCGGGAGACGGTCGAGGCGGTGGTGACCCGTCTGGAGCGGGTGCTGCGCGCCGTCGTGGCCGATGCGTCGCGGCCGGTCGGGGAGCTGGAGGTGCTCGACGGCCAGGAGCGTGAAACGCTGCTCGCCGGCTGGAACGACTCGGCGCGCGAGGTGCCGGCGGCGACCCTGCCGGAGCTGTTCGAGGCCCGTGCCGCGCGGACGCCGGAGGCCGCCGCGGTGCTCGGCGCGGACGCGGCGTTGTCGTATGCGGAGCTGAACGCGCGGGCCAACCGGCTCGCCCGGTATCTGCTCACCCGCGGAGTCGGCCCGGAGAGTTTTGTGGCGGTGGCGCTGCCCCGCACGACGGAGCTGGTGGTCGCCCTGCTCGCCGTGGCCAAGACGGGTGCGGCCTACCTGCCCGTCGACCCGGACTACCCGGCCGACCGTATCGACTACCTCTTCTCGGACGCGCGGCCCGTCTGTGTGCTCGCCGACGGGAGCACCGCGGCGAAGCTGCCGGTGGACGCCGATGCGCTGGTGGTCGTCGACGGCGCGGCGCACCGCACCGCCCTCGCCGCCCTGCCGGCCGGCGATCTGACGGCGCAGGAGCGGCCCGGCGGCCGCTCCCCGGAGAGTCCGGCGTATGTCATCTACACCTCCGGTTCGACGGGCCGCCCGAAGGGTGTGGTGGTCTCGGCCGGCAACCTGCGGAACTTCCTCTCGGCGATGGACGAGTGGGTCGCGCCGAAGCCCGCGGACCGGCTGCTCGCGGTCACCACGGTGGCGTTCGACATCGCGGGGCTGGAGCTGTATCTGCCGCTGGTCTCCGGGGCCGCGGTGGTGCTCGCCGACTCCGCGCAGGTGCGGGACGCGGCGCTGCTCGCCGAGCTGGTGGAGTCGGCCGGGGTGACCGTCATGCAGGCCACTCCCTCGCTCTGGCAGAGTCTGGTCCTGGAGCGCCCGGAAGCCCTGCGCGGACTGCGCATGCTCGTCGGCGGCGAGGCGCTGCCCACGCCGCTGGCGCACCGGATGGCGGAGCTGGGCGCGAGCGTCACCAATCTGTACGGCCCCACGGAGACGACCATCTGGTCGGCGGCCGCGGAGGTGCACGCCGACGGCGCGCCGCCCATCGGACGGCCGATCGGCAACACGCAGGTCTATGTCCTGGACGCCGGGCTGCGGCCGGTGCCGGCCGGGGTGCCGGGTGAGCTCTACATCGCCGGCCACGGTGTGGCGCGCGGCTACCGTGGGCGGCCCGACCTGACGGCGGAGCGCTTCGTGGCGAATCCGTACGGGGCGCCGGGCGCGCGGATGTACCGCACCGGTGACCTGGCGAAGTGGCGCGCGGACGGCCGGCTGGAGTTCGTCGGCCGGGTCGACCACCAGGTGAAGGTCCGGGGTTTCCGGATCGAGTTGGGCGAGATCGAGGCCGCCGTCGCGGCGCAGCCGGCCGTCGGCCAGGTCGCGGCGATGGTGCGCGAGGACCGGCCGGGCGACCAGCGCATCGTGGCCTATGTGGTGCCGGCCGCCGGCGGTGCGGCGCCGGACCCGGCGCAGCTGCTGAGGGCCGCGGCGCGGACGCTGCCGGAGTACATGCTGCCCTCCGCGTTCGTGGTGCTGGACGCCTTCCCGCTGACGCCCAACGGCAAGCTCGACCGCCGGGCCCTCCCGGCGCCGGACTTCGCGGAGTCGGGCGGCCTCCAGGAGCCGCGCGACGCGCGGGAGGAGATCCTGTGCGGTCTCTTCGCGGAGGTCCTGGGCCTGGAGCGGGTCGGGATCGACGACTCCTTCTTCGCGCTGGGCGGGCACTCCCTGCTCGCGACGCGGATGGTCAGCCGGGTCCGTACGGTCTTCGGTGTCGAGCTGGCGGTCCGGGACCTTTTCGAGGTCCCGACGGTGGCCGGGCTGGCCGGACGGCTCGACGGCGCGGGGGACGCGCGCGCCGCGCTGCTGCCGGTGGAGCGGCCCGAGCGGGTGCCGCTGTCGTTCGCGCAGCGGCGGCTGTGGTTCCTGCACCAGCTGGAGGGGCCGAGCGCGACCTACAACGTGCCGCTGGTGCTGCGGCTGACCGGTGCACTGGACGTCGAGGCGCTGCGCGCGGCAATGGCGGACGTGGCCGGGCGGCACGAGTCCCTGCGCACCGTCTTCCCGGACGTCGACGGCACGCCGTACCAGCTGGTGCTGGCGGGCGAAGCCGCCCGCCCGGTGGTCGAGGTCGTGGCGAGCGAGCCGGGCCGGGTGGACGGGCAGCTGGCCGAGGCGGCCCGGCACGCCTTCGAGCTGACGGCCGAGGTCCCGCTGCGGGCCTGGGTGTTCAGCACGTCCGCCGACGAGCACGCCCTGCTGATCCTGATGCACCACATCGCCAGCGACGGGGCGTCGCTCGCGCCGCTGATCGACGACCTGTCGCTGGCGTACACGGCGCGCTGTGCGGGCACGGCGCCCGGCTGGGCTCCGCTGCCGGTGCAGTATGCGGACTACACCCTGTGGCAGCGTGCCGCACTGGGGGACGAGGACGACCCGCAGAGCGTGCTCTCCGGTCAGATCGACTTCTGGCAACGGACGCTCGCCGGGCTCCCCGACCAGCTGGAGCTGCCCACCGACCGGCCCCGCCCGGCGGTGGCCGGATACCGCGGTGACGCCGCCGAGTTCGCCTGGGACGCGGAGCTGCACGAGGGGGTCGTACGGCTGGCCCGGGAACACGGGTCGAGTGTGTTCATGGTGCTCCAGGCGGGTCTGGCCGCGCTGCTGACCCGGCTGGGCGCGGGCACGGACATCCCGATCGGCACACCGGTCGCCGGGCGCACGGACGACGCGCTGGAGAAGCTGGTCGGCTTCTTCGTCAACACGCTCGTGCTGCGCACCGACACCTCCGGCGATCCCACCTTCGCGGAGCTGGTGGACCGGGTACGGGAGACGGACCTGGCGGCCTACGCGCACCAGGACGTGCCCTTCGAGCGGCTGGTGGAGGTCGTCAACCCCGTACGGTCGACGGCGCATCACCCCCTCTTCCAGGTGATGCTGGTGCTACAGAACACCGACGAGGCCACGATCGAACTGCCGGGGCTTCAGGCCGGTATGGAGGACGTGGGCACGGGCACCGCCAAGATCGACCTGGCCTTCAACATGGAGGAACTCCGCACGGACGAACGGGCGTTCGCGGGGCTGGTGGGAACGGTGGAGTTCGCCACCGACCTCTTCGACCGGGCCGGCGCCCAGCAGCTCGCCGCCCGTCTGGAACGACTCCTGCGCGCGGCCGTCGCGGATGCCTCCCGCCCCCTCACGCACCTGGACGTGCTCTCCGAGCAGGAACGCCACCAGATCCTCGTCGAGTGGAACGACACCGCACACCCCGTATCCGCCACCACCCTGCCCGCGCTCTTCCAGGCACAAGCGGCGCGGACCCCCCATCTGCCGGCCGTCGAACACGGCACGACCGTCCTGACCTACGCCGAACTCAACACCCGCGCCAACCGGCTGGCGCACCATCTCCTCACCCACGGCGTCGGCCCCGAGAACGTCGTGGCCCTCGCCCTCCCCCGCTCCACCGACCTCGTCACCGCCATCCTCGCCGTCCTCAAGACCGGCGCCGCCTACCTCCCCGTCGACCCCGACTACCCCGCCGACCGCGTCGGTTACATGCTGGAGGACGCCGAGCCCGTCGCCGTGGTGACGAGCGGCGCGACCCTCGACCGGCTGCCGCGGACCCCGCTTCCCGTCCTGACCGTGGAGGACGCGGGCGGCGGCGTGGAGCACGACCCCACGGACGCCGACCGGGTCACGCCGCTGCTGCCGGCCCACCCCGCCTATGTCATCTACACCTCCGGTTCCACCGGCCGACCCAAGGGCGTGGTCGTCGCCCACAGCGGCATGGCCGGCTTCGCCGCCGACAAGATCGAACGCTGCGGGGTCGAAGAGGGCAGCCGGGTATCGCAGTTCGCCTCCCCCAGCTTCGACGCCTCGGTGCTCGAACTGTGGCTGGCGCTGCTGTCCGGCGCCTGCCTGGTGATTCCGCCGGCCGGTCCCTTCGCCGGTGAGGCGCTCGCCCGGGTACTGGAGGAGCTGCGGATCAACCACGCGCCGATGGCGGCGGCGGCACTGGCGAGCATGCCGGCGCGTGCACTGCCCGAGCTGCGTTCGCTGGCCGTGGGCGGTGACGCCTTCACCGGTGAGGTCGTCGGCCGGTGGGCGCCGGGCCGGCGGATGTTCAACGGGTACGGCCCGACCGAGGCGACGGTGTGGGTGACCTCCAGCGACGTGCTGAGCGAGCCCGTCGCCCCGCCGATCGGCCGGCCGGTCCGCAACACCCAGGTATATGTACTGGACTCCGCGCTGTGCCCGACGCCGGTGGGGGTGCCGGGCGAGCTGTATCTCGCGGGCAGCCAGCTGGCCCGCGGATATCTGCGCCGGCCGGAGCTGACCGCCGGGCGCTTCGTCGCCGATCCCTTCGGGGCGGCGGGCCGGCGGATGTACCGCACCGGCGACCTGGTCAAGTGGCGCGCGGACGGTGAGCTGGAATTCCTGGGCCGGGTCGACCGCCAGGTCAAGGTCCGCGGATTCCGTATCGAGCTGGGCGAGATCGAGAACGTCATCGCCGCGCACCCCGCCGTCGGGCAGGCAGCCGTCATCGTGCGGGAGGACCGCCCCGGGGACAAGCGAGTCGTCGCCTATGTCGTGGCGGACGAGGACGGCAGCGGGGTGGACGTCGGTGAGCTGCGAGCGCATCTGTCCGGGCAGCTGCCCGACTACATGATGCCCGCGGCCGTGACCGTGCTGGACACGCTGCCCCTGACGGCCAACAGCAAGCTGGACGTCCGGGCGCTGCCGGCCCCGGACTTCGCGGCGGTGGCGGGTTTCGAGCCGCCGCGCACCCCGCGGGAGGAGACGCTGTGCGCGGTCTTCGCGGAGGTGCTGAACCTGCCGCGGGTCGGGGTCACCAGCAGCTTCTTCGAGCTGGGCGGCGACAGCATCCTGTCCATCCAGCTCATCTCGCGGGCACGTAAGGAAGGCATCGCGCTCACCGCGCGGGAGATCTTCCAGCACCAGACCGTGGAGGCGCTGGCGGCCCTCACGGCCGGGCTGCCGGCCACGGCCACGGCCACGGACCCCGACGCCGGGGTCGGCGCCCTGCCGCCGACGCCGATCATGCACTGGCTGCGGGAACTCGACGCGCCGGTGGACGGCTTCAACCAGTCCATGATGCTCCAGGTCCCGGCGGACCTGGGCGAGCGGCGGCTGACCGCGGCCGTACAGGCACTGCTCGATCACCATGACGCCCTGCGCCTGCGGGTGAACGGGGCACCGGCCCAGGACGCCGCGGCCGGCGCGCCGGGCTGGAGCCCCGAGGTCATGCCCCGGGGCAAGGTGGCGGCCGAGGGCTGTGTGCGCCGGGTCGGCGCGGAAGGTCTGCACGGCGACCGCCTCGCCGCGCTGATGGCCGCGGAAGGCGACCGGGCCGTGGCACGGCTCGCGCCGCGCGAGGGCGCCATGGTGCAGGCGGTGTGGTTCGACCGCGGGTCCGCCGAACCGGGCCGGCTGCTGCTGGTGCTGCACCACCTGGTGGTCGACGGGGTGTCCTGGCGCATCCTGCTGCCCGATCTGGTCGCCGCCTGGGAGGCGGTGGCGGCCGGCCGGCAGCCGGCGCCGGAACCGGCCGGGACCTCGCTGCGCGAGTGGTCGCGGCAGTTGACGACGGCGGCGCAGCATCCGGACCGGCTCGCCGAGCTGCCGGTGTGGAAGGACATCCTCCGTACGGAGGAGCCCCTCATCGGCGGCAGAGAGCTGGACCCGGGCCGGGACCGGGGGGACACCACCCGCTCGCTGACCCTCACCCTGCCCTCCGAGGTCACCCGGCCGCTGCTGACGAGTGTGCCGGGCGCGTTCCACGCCGGGGTCAACGACATCCTGCTCAGCGGCCTCGCCCTGGCCGTCCTCGAATGGCGCCGCCGTTGGGGCGGTACGGGCAGCCAGGTGCTGGTCGATCTTGAGGGGCACGGCCGGGAGGAGATCCTTCCGGGCACGGACCTGACCCGCACGGTCGGCTGGTTCACCAGCATGTACCCGGTCCGCCTCGACCCCGGGGAGTACGACCGCTCCGACGTCTGGGCCGGCGGCTCCGGCATGGGCCGGACGGTCAAAAGGATCAAGGAACAGCTGCGGGCCTTCCCCGACAACGGAATGGGCTTCGGCATGCTCCGCCATCTCCACCCCGAGACGGCCCGGGAGCTGTCGGGCCTCGCGGCACCGCAGATCGGCTTCAACTATCTGGGGCGGTTCGCCGCCTCCGAGGAAGCCGCCGCCCAGGACTGGGACATGGCGCCGGACGCGACCCTGCCGTCCGGTCACGACCCGCGGATGCCCGTGACCCACGCCCTGGTCATCAACGCGGTGACCGAGGACCACACCGACGGTCCGCGGCTCTCCGGCACATGGAACTGGCCCGAGGGCCTGCTGACCGAGCAGGACGTGCGCGACCTCGCCGAGAGCTGGTTCACGGCTCTGACGGCACTGGTGGCCCACTGCGAAGACCAGGGCGCGGGCGGGCACACACCGTCCGACCTGTCCCTGGGGTCGCTGAGCCAGGACGAAATCGACGAACTCGAAGCCGAATTGGAAATGCCGTGAAGACTCAGTCCGCACTCGAGGACGTCCTGCCGCTGGCACCCCTCCAGGAGGGGTTCCTGTTCCACGCGCTGTACGACGGGCAGGCACCCGACATCTACAACGTGCAGCTCGTCCTCCGGATCGAGGGGGCCGTGGACACCGCCGTGCTGCGGAAATCCGTGGACGCGCTGCTCACCCGGCACGCCAACCTGCGGGCGGGCTTCCGCACCCGCAAGAACGGCCAGCCGATCCAGGTCATCCACCGTCACGTACCGGTCCCGCTGAAGGCGATCGAGCTTTCCGCGACGGAGGAGACCGAGCGCGAGGCGGAGCTGGAGCGGTGGCTCGCCGCCGACCGCGCGGAGCGCTTCGACCTGGCCAGGCCGCCGCTGCTGCGGCTGACCCTCGTACGCCTCGGTGACCAGCGGTACTGCCTGGCCCTGACCAGCCATCACATCCTCCTCGACGGCTGGTCCACACCGCTCCTGCTGGACGAGCTGTTCACGCTCTACGCACAGCAGGGCAGCCCCGCAGGCCTGCCCAGGCTCACGCCCTACCGCGACTACCTGGGATGGCTCGGGAAGCAGGACCTGGGCCGGGCCGAACGAGCCTGGCAGCAGGCCTTGTCGGGCCTGGACGGGCCGACGCGGGTGGCGGACACCGCGGAGCGGACACCGGCACTGCCCGAGCGCGTCACGCGCGAGTTGTCCGAGGAGTTCACGGCCGAGCTGACCGCCGCGGCCCGCGGCCGCCGGCTGACGATGAACAGCGTGCTCCAGGGCGCCTGGGCGGTGGTGCTGGCCCAGCTGACCGGGCGGGACGACGTGGTGTTCGGCACGACGGTCTCCACCCGCCCGGCCGAACTCCCCGGCTCCGAGGCGATGATCGGGCTGTTCATCAACACCATCCCGGTGCGTGCCCGGCTGACCCAGGAGCGGTCCTTCCTGGACAACCTGGCCCGGTTCCAGGAGGAGCAGAGCGCACTGCTGCCCCACCAGTACCTCGGCCTCGGCCGGATCCAGCAGCTCGCCGGAGCGGGTGAACTCTTCGACACCACGACGGTGTTCGAGAACTACCCGGTCGGCGCCGGCGACGACGACGCACCCGTGGCGGGGCTCCGGCTGACGGAGGCCGACGGCCGCGACGCGACGCACTACGCCCTGAACCTGGTCGGCGACCAGCTCGGCGGCCGGCTGACCCTGCGACTCGACTACCGCGCCGACCTGTTCGGCCGGGAGACCGCGGAAGCCGTCGTGGCCCGGGTCCACCGGCTGCTCGCGTCTGCCGTCACCGAACCCGACGTTCCGCTGGGCCGGATCGACCTGACCGACCCCGGGGAGCGCGCCCGTCTCGGCGCCTGGAACGACACGGCGCACGAGGTACCCGCGACGACGCCGCTGACCCTGTTCGAGGCGCAGTGTGCCCGTACGCCCCAGGCCACCGCCGTGGTGTTCGAGGACATCGCCCTCACCTACGCGGAGCTGAACGAGCGGGCCGACCGTCTCGCCCATCTGCTGATCGCCCGTGGTGCCCGCCCGGAGCAGCTCGTGGCGCTGGCCCTGCCCCGCTCCGCGGACATGATCGTGGCGCTGCTCGGCGTGCTGAAGAGCGGGGCGGCCTCTCTGCCCCTGGACCCCGGCCACCCCAAGGACCGGATCGCCTTCACCCTCGCCGACGCCGCCCCGGCCATGGTGATCACGACCACCGAGGCGGCCGCCGCGACAGCCGGGGCCGGCATCCCGCCGCTGGTGCTGGACGCCGCCGACACCCAAGAGGCGCTGGCCGCGCAGCCGGCCACCGCGCCGGTACGCCCCGGGCTCCTGCCCTCCCACCCGGCGTACGCCATCTACACGTCAGGGTCCACCGGCACCCCGAAGGGCGTCCTGGTCGAGCACGGCGCCCTCGTCAGCCACATGTCCTGGATGGCCGACGCGTTCCCGCTCGGCGCGCAGGACACCGTCCTGGCCCGCACCGCACTCACCTTCGACGCGTCGGTCTGGGAGATCTGGCTCCCGCTGCTCACCGGCGCCACGCTCTGCGTCGCGCCCGAGTCCCTCAGCCGGGAACCGGAGCGGCTGCTCGCGTACATCCGGCAACACGGCGTCACCGTGGCCCAGTTCGTGCCTTCCCTGCTGGCCGTCGTGGCCGGCGCGGTCCGTGACGAGGAAGCGCTGCCGCTGCAACGGATCTTCGTCGGCGGCGAGCCCCTCGCGCCCGCCCTGGCGGCGCGGACGGCCGAGTCCTGGGGGGTGAGCGTGACCAACCTCTACGGGCCGACCGAGTCGACCGTGCAGATCACCACCCACACCTTCGACCCTGCCGCGGATACGGGAGTGGTACCGGTCGGCCGCCCCGTCTGGAACACGCGTATCCATGTCCTGGACGCCGCTCTGAAGCCGGTACCGGTGGGCGTGCCGGGCGAGTTGTACGTCGCGGGCGACCAGCTGGCACGGGGTTATCTGCGCCGTACGGACCTGACGGCCGGGCGGTTCGTCGCCGATCCCTTCGGCGCGCCGGGGACCCGTATGTACCGTACGGGCGACGTGGTGAAGCGCCGTGCGGACGGGCTCCTGGAGTTCGCCGGCCGCGCCGACGACCAGGTGAAGATCCGGGGCCTGCGCATCGAGCCGGGCGAGATCGAAGCCGTGGTCGGCAGCCATCCCCTGGTACGGCAGGCGGCAGTCGTCGTCCGCGAGGACCGGCCGGGTGACCAGCGCATCGTGGCCTATGTCGTCCCGGCCGAAGACACCGGAACGACACCCGCCGGCCTGCGCGCACACGCCGCACAAACCCTGCCGGACTACATGGTCCCCGCAGCCTTCGTTCCCCTCGACGCACTGCCCCTGACACCGAACGGCAAGCTGGACCGGCGTGCCCTTCCGGCCCCCGACCTCGTGTCCACGACCGCCTCCCGGCGCCCGCGCGACCCCCGGGAGGAGATCCTGTGCGGTCTCTTCGCCGAGGTCCTGGGCGTGGACCGGGTCGGGGCCGACGACAACTTCTTCGACCTCGGCGGACACTCGCTCCTCGCCATGCGCCTGATCAGCCGGGTCCGTACCGTCCTGGGCGTGGAGCCCGCGGTCCGGGACCTCTTCGAGACCCCGACCGCGGCCGGACTGGCCGGCCGGCTGGACCATGTGGCCGGGGCGCGTGCGGCGCTGATGCCGGTGGAGCGGCCCGAGCGGGTGCCGCTGTCCTTCGCACAGCGACGGCTGTGGTTCCTCCACCAGCTGGAGGGCCCGAGCGCGACCTACAACGTGCCGATGCCGCTGCGGCTGACCGGTTCGCTGAACGTCGAGGCACTGCGTGAGGCCATCCACGACCTCACCGACCGGCACGAGAGCCTGCGCACCGTCTTCCCGGAGAGCGACGGGACGCCCTACCAGCACGTCCTGCACGGCGACGCCGCCCGCCCGTCCATCGACATCGTCCCCGTCGACGAAGACGACCTGAGCATCGCCGTCGACCAGGCCATCACCCACACCTTCGATCTGACCACGGACGTGCCCCTGCGCGCCTGGGTGTTCACCCTCACCCACGACGAACACCTCGTCCTCCTCCTCGCCCACCACATCGTCAGCGACGGCGCCTCACTGGCCCCCCTCGCCCATGACCTGTCCATCGCCTACGCGGCCCGCTGTGACGGCGCCGCCCCGCACTGGACCCCACTGCCGGTCCAATACGCCGACTACACCCTCTGGCAGCGCGAGGTGCTGGGCGACGAGAGCGACCCGGACAGTGTCATCTCCCGCCAGATCGACTACTGGCGCAGCACTCTGGCAGGACTCCCCGAGCAGTTGGAATTGCCCACGGACCGGCCGCGCCCGGCTGTCGCCAGCCACCAGGGCGACAGCGTCGAGATGGAGCTGGACGCCGAGGTGCACCGGGGCATGGTGCGGCTTGCACGCGAGCACCAGGTCAGTGTCTTCATGGTCGTCCAGGCCGGCATCGCCGCACTGCTGACCCGACTCGGCGCCGGCACCGACATCCCCATCGGCTCGCCCATCGCCGGACGCACCGATGATGCGCTGGAGGACCTGGTCGGGTTCTTCGTCAACACGCTGGTGCTGCGCACCGACACGTCCGGCGACCCCACTTTCACCGAATTGCTGGGGCGGGTGCGGGAAGCGGACCTGGCGGCCTACGCCCATCAGGACGTGCCCTTCGAGCGGCTCGTGGAGATCGTCAACCCCACCCGCTCGCTGGCCCATCACCCCCTCTTCCAGGTGATATTGACCTTCCAGAACAGCAGCGACCTCGAAGTCGATCTGGCGGGGCTGGCGGTCCGGGAGCACGCACTGGACGCGGCGTCGGCCAAGTTCGACCTGTCGTTCGCGCTGGAGGAGCAACTGGACAGCAGTGGTGTGCCGTCGGGCATGCGGGGGTCGGTGGAGTTCGCGACCGACCTCTTCGACCGGCAGACCGCGGAGAGCATCGCGGCGTGGCTGGAGCGTCTGCTGCGCAATGCCGTTACGGACGCCGCACGGCCGATCGGTGAGCTGGATGTGCTCACGGCGCAGGAGCGTGAGCTGCTGCTCAATGGCTGGAACGACACGACACGT
>NZ_JAMJFM010000093.1:0-16018 GCF_023544705.1 Streptomyces sp. MCA2 | reverse complement strand
GCCCGCCGCAGGCGCAACGGCGAGACACCACCACGGCGGGAAAGCCAAAAACGTGGGGCGCAAGCGAAGCGCAGCGGACGGGCAACGGCGAACAACCACCGCGGCGGGAAAGCCAAAAACGTGGGCGGTTAGTGAAACGTGTGAGACGCGGCAGGAAACGCGCCGCCGACGACGTCCTCGGCGAACGCCTTGGCCGCTCCGCCGAGCAGCTCGCGCAGTTCGAGGTACTTCTTGACGAACTTCGGTACTCGGCCGGCGGTCATGCCGGCCATGTCGGTCCAAACCAGGACCTGCGCGTCGCAGTCCAGCCCGGCGCCGATGCCGACGGTCGGGATGTGCAGCGAACGGGTGACCTCGGCGGCCAGCTCGGCAGGCACGGCCTCCAGGACGACCGCGAAGGCACCGGCGTCCTGTACCGCCTTGGCGTCCCGCAGCAGCTGCTGGGCCGCCTCCTCGCCGCGGCCCTGTACGGGGTAGCCGCCGTACGCGTTGACCGACTGCGGGGTCAGCCCGACATGTGCCATCACCGGGATGCCGGACGAGACCAGCAGCTCCACCTGGTCGGCGGAGCGCTCACCGCCCTCCAGCTTGACCGCGCCCACGCCCGCTTCCTTGACCAGCCGGGTGGCGTTGCGCAGCGCCTGCACCGGGCCTTCCTGGTACGAGCCGAACGGCAGATCGCCGACCACGAGCGCGCGCCGGGTGCCCCGGACGACCGCCGCGGACAGCAAGGTGATCTCGTCCATGGTGACCGGCACGGTGGATTCGTAACCGAGGTGACAGTTGCCCATCGAGTCACCGACGAGCAGAACGGGGATTCCGGCCTCGTCGAAGACGGAGGCGGTCATGGCGTCGTACGCGGTGAGCATCGGCCACTTCTCGGCGCGCTCCTTGGCGGCGGCGATGTCGCGGACGGTGATCCGCCGCGAGCTCGTGCCTCCGTACAGCGACTTGTCGACCGGCTTCTGGGCAGGCGAAAGCTGCGTCATGGTGACGGCTCCTGTTCGTCATCTCGAGGCACCCTGACGGTGTCCCCGGACTCCCCTCCATGCTGGCACGGCCCCCGCACAAAGGAAAAGGGAGCGGGAGCGGCCGGTCCTTCCGCCCGCGCGGACACGACCCGTGCGTGCTACTTTTCGATACGGAACGGACCCGTATCGAAATAAGCGTATGGTGTCGGCATGGCCACCTCATCCAGCACCCCGGGCGCAGCGCCGGCCCGACAGATCCCGGAACGCATCCACCGCCGCCGCTGGGCGATCCTGTCCACCCTCATGCTCAGCCTGCTGATCGTGGTGCTGGACAACTCGATCCTCAACGTCGCCATGAAGACGATCGCGACCCCGGCTCCCACCGGCCTCGGTGCCACCCAGAGCGAGCTGGAGTGGGCGATCAACTCCTACACGCTGGTCTTCGCCGGTCTGCTGTTCACCGCGGGCCTGCTCGGCGACCGCCTCGGCCGCAAGAAGGTGCTGCTCCTCGGCCTGGCCGTGTTCGGTGCGGGGTCGGTGTTCGCCGGTATCTCCCAGTCGCCCACGGAGCTGATCGTCTTCCGTGCCGTCATGGGGCTGGGCGGCGCCCTGGTCATGCCGGCCACCCTCGCCATCCTGATGAACGTCTTCGAGCGCGAGGAGCAGCCCAGGGCGATCGGCATCTGGGCCGGCGGGGTGGGTATCGCCATCGCGGTCGGGCCGATCGCCGGCGGTCTGCTGCTCGACCACTTCTGGTGGGGCTCGGTCTTCATGATCAACGCGCCGATCGTGCTGGTCGCGCTGGCCGCGATGCTGATCCTGGTGCCGGATTCCAAGGACCCGAGCCCCGGCCGGCTGGACCCGTTCGGGGTGCTGCTGTCCGTCGTCGGGCTGGTGCTGCTGGTCTACGGCATCATCAGGGGCGGTCAGCTCGCCGACTTCACCGGCCCGCAGGTGGTCGGCACGATCGTCGGCGGCCTGGCGGTGCTGATCGTCTTCGTGGTGCACCAGAAGCACAGCGACCATCCGTCGATCGACATCAGCTACTTCCGCAAGCCCGCCTTCTCGGCGGCCATCGCCGCGATCGCGCTGGTCTTCTTCGCGCTGATGGGCGTCTCGTTCTTCACCGTCTTCTACATCCAGAGCGTGCGCGGCTACACCCCGCTCCAGGCCGGGCTGCTGTTCCTGCCGCTGGCCGCCGCCCAGATGATCTTCGCGCCCCGGGCCCGGCTCGCCGTGGACCGCTACGGGGCCCGCGCGACGTGCACGTTCAACATGCTGGTGGTGGCCGTCACCATGCTGGGCATCCTGCTGCTGGACACGGACACCCCGATCTGGGTCATGGAGGCGCTCTTCTTCCTCCAGGGCGCCGGCATGGCGCACATCATGCCGCCGGCCACCGTCGCGATCATGCAGTCGCTGCCGCGGGAGAAGGCCGGTTCCGGATCGGCGCTCAACAACGTCTTCCGGCAGGTCGGCGGCACCCTCGGCGTCGCCGTCCTCGGCTCGCTGCTGTCGACGAGCTACCGCGACGGCATGCAGGACAAGCTCGACGCGCTGCCGGGCGTACCGGCCGCCGCCCGGCACGCGGCCGGTGAATCCATCGAGGCGACCCACGGCCTCGCGGACACGATGGGACCGGCCGGCCGGTCGCTGACCGCCGCCGCCGACGACGCCTTCATCCACGCCATGCACATCACCGCGCTCGGCTCGGTCGTCGTCGCACTGATCGGGGCCGTGGTGGCCGTGGCCTTCCTGCCAGGCAAAATGGCAGCGGCGCCGCAGGCCGCGGAGCCGCAGGAAGAGCGGAAGGCGGGCGTGGAACGATGAGCCGGGCGGCGGCGGACTCCGAGGTGGCGGCCGGGGAGCGGCCGGGTCCGGCGGCCCCCGAGCGCCGTGGCCGGCCGCGCAGCGCCGCGGCCGACTCCGCCATCATCGAGGCCGTGCTGCGCCTGATCGAGGACGGTGTCTCCATAGGCGAGCTGTCCATGGAACGCATCGCCCGCGAGGCAGGCGTCGGCAAGGCCACGGTCTACCGCCGCTGGTCCGGCAAGAGCGCCCTGATGCTCGACGTGATGCGGTCCCTGGACGTCCCGAGCCCGCCGCTGGACGGCACCTCGGTACGCGACGACCTGGTCGCCCTGCTGGAGTTCCTGCGCCGCCGCGGACTCGCCAAGCGCAGCTCCGCACTGCTGCGCACCGTCGTCAGCCATGTCCAGGCGCAGCCCGAACTCTGGGCGGAGTACCACGAGACGGTCGTACGGGCCCGCCACGAGGCGCTGCTCGGGGTGCTGAGGCGCGGTGTGGCGAACGGTGAGATCCGCACCGACCACGACCTGGAGACCATCGCCGACCTCTTCGTCGGCCCGATGCTGGCCCGCGCCATCCTCCACGAGTGGAAGGAACTGCCCGAGAGCCTCTCGGCGGACATCGTCGACATGGTCCTGGAGGGCGTACGGCCCGGGGTGGACGCCGCGGCGGGCTGAACTCCGCTTCTCCCGGGCGGCGTTGGGCGCGGTGGGACTCCCTGCGGGACGGCGCGCGACGGCGCCACCGTATGACCGGATCATGCCCGTTCTGTCACAGCCGCTGTCATGAATCCCGTGACCGGAACCCCGACCCGTCACCGCGCCGTCCTCACTTCTAAGAAAGCGCATTACGGGCCATCGCCTAGGGTCGGTGACCACAGGCGAGGCGCAGCGACGCAAGGTAGTGAGGACAGCTAAATGGCGCAGGCATACATGACGGAGCCGGGACAGGGGCAGAACCCCGGGCAGGCTGGTTCCCGGGCCGAACGCCTGCGGAACTGGTGGCGTCCCGAGGGCATGTGGCGGCGCGGCCTCGTGCTCGCGGTGCTCGCCGTCCTGCTGGGCCTGGTGATGATGCTGCACGCCCAGATCCCCAACGCGGTGGGGAACTTGGGCAGTCTGCTGGAGACCTTCCTGCCGTGGCTGGGGCTGGGCATCCCGGTGCTGCTCGTCGTCGCGGTGCTGCGCCGCTCGGCGACCGCGCTCGTCGCGCTGGTACTGCCCGTCTTCGCCTGGGTCAGCCTCTTCGGCGGACAGATCACCGACAAGGCCGGCAGCGGCGGCAATCTCACGGTCGCCACCCACAACGTCAACGCCGACAACCCCGACCCGGCGGCCACCGCCAGGGACATCGTGGCCTCCGACGCCGATGTGGTGGCACTGGAGGAGCTGGCCGGCGACGCCCTGCCCGCCTATCGGCAGGGACTGGCCAAGGCGTATCCGTACCACACGGTCGAGGGCACCGTCGGGCTGTGGAGCAAGCGCCCGCTGTCCGACACGAAGCCGGTGGACATCAAGATCGGCTGGACCCGCGCGCTGCGGGCCACCGTCACCGCCGCCGACGGCCAGAAGGTCGCCGTCTATGTCGCGCATCTGCCGTCGGTACGGGTCAACGTCAAGGCGGGCTTCACCGCCAACCCGCGTGACGGCAGCGCCAAGGCACTGGGCGAGGCGATCGCCGCCGACCCGGTGAAGAAGGTCGTGCTGCTCGGCGATCTCAACGGCACCATGAACGACCGCTCGCTGGCGCCGCTCACCTCCCAGATGCGCTCCGCCCAGGGCGCCGCGGGTGACGGCTTCGGCTTCAGCTGGCCGGCGGCGTTCCCGATGGCCCGGATCGACCAGATCATGATGAAGGGGATGGCCCCGGTCAAGGCCTGGGTGATGCCCGCGACCGGCAGCGACCACCTTCCGGTCGCGGCGTCGGTGAAGATCTGACCCGCGTTGACGAACTGGTCCGACCAGCGTTGACGAACTGCCGACGGTGATCTGACGCGGGCCGGTAACGCCCCGTTCCCACGCCGGAATACTGAGCCTGAGAGACTTTGTTCCGTAAGAGAACTTAAAGAACTTACGGTCCGCGCGCTGCGTGCACATCCGCACGCAACACCCTGGAAAGGTCTTTCATGCCCTTGGCTCTGCTCGCTCTCGCGATCTCGGCCTTCGGTATCGGCACCACGGAGTTCGTGATGATGGGCCTGCTGCCCAACGTCGCGGACGATCTGGGCACCTCCGTGCCCACCGCCGGCTACCTCGTCTCCGCCTATGCCCTCGGCGTCGTCATCGGCGCCCCGCTCCTGACCGCCCTCGGCTCCCGGATGCCGCGCAAGCGGATGCTGGTCTGCCTGATGGCGGTCTTCACGGTCGGCAACCTCGCGTCCGCCCTCGCCCCCACGTTCGGCCTGCTGGTCGCGGGCCGGCTGCTCGCCGGGCTCCCGCACGGTGCGTTCTTCGGCGTGGGCGCGGTGGTCGCCGCCCGGCTGGTGCGCGAGGGCCGCCAGGCCCGCGCGGTCGCCACGATGTTCCTCGGCCTGACCATCGCCAACATCATCGGCGTCCCCGCCGCGACGCTCCTGGGCCAGCAGCTCGGCTGGCGCGCCACCTTCCTGATCGTGGCCGCCATCGGCCTGGTCGCGATGGCCTCCCTGGCCCGGCTGATCCCCCCGCTGCCGGCCGAGGAGCGCACCGGTCTGGGCCGGGAGCTGCGGGCGCTGGGCAACCGGCAGGTGCTGCTCGGCCTGCTCACCACCGTCTTCGGCTTCGCCGGGATCTTCGCCGTCTACAGCTATCTCGCGTCGATGATGACCGAGGTCACCGGCTTCGCGGCGGGCTCGGTCCCGCTGGTCCTGGCCCTCTTCGGCATCGGGATGACCCTCGGCGCACTCGCCGCGGGCCCGCTCACCGACCGGGCCCTGCGCCCGACCCTGTACGGCTCGCTGGCCGCCCTGGCCCTCGTGCTGGCCGCCTTCCACTTCACCGCCCAGGTGAAATGGGCGGCGCTGGTGACGGTCGTCCTCATCGGCGCCGTCGGCTTCCTGACCACCACGCCCCTCCAGATGCTGGTCATGAACAAGGCCCAGCAGGCCCCGACCCTGGCCGCCGCCTCCAACCAGTCCGCCTTCAACCTCGCCAACGCCGGCGGCGCCTGGATCGGCGGCCTGGTGCTGGCGGCCGGCTGGGGCTGGACGTCCCCGACCCTGGCCGGCGCGGTCCTGGCCGCCCTCGGTCTGGCCGTCGCCGTCACGGCCGGGCTGCTGGACCGCAGCGCCCACGACGCCTCGCGGATCGTGGCCCGCAGCGGCGGGGCGGACGCGGAGTCCGCCACCGGCCCGGCGGTACCGGCCGGGGACCGCACGGGCTGACCTGGCGGACCGTCAGGCCCCCTCCCGCCAGTGGTTGGTGATCGGCAGCCGGCGGTCCTTGCCGAAGCCCTTCGCGGAGATCTTGGGGCCGGGCGGGTACTGGCGGCGCTTGTATTCGGCGTGGTCGACCATGCGCAGGACGCGCGTCACCAGTGCCTCGTCGAAGCCCTGGGCGGTGATGTCCCCCCAGCCGCGGTCCTGGTCGACATAGAGCTCCAGGATGCGGTCCAGGATGTCGTAGTCGGGCAGCGAGTCGGTGTCGACCTGGCCGGGGCGGAGTTCGGCGCTCGGGGGCTTGGTGAGGGTGTTCTCCGGGATCGGCGGGGTCTCGCCGCGGTCGGCGGCGGCCTGGTTGCGCCAGCGGGCCAGCCGGTAGACGACCGACTTGTACACGTCCTTGATCGGTCCGTAGCCGCCCACCGAATCGCCGTAGAGGGTCGAATAGCCGCAGGCCAGCTCGGACTTGTTGCCGGGGGCGAGGACCAGATGGCCCTCCTGGTTGGAAATGGCCATCAAGGTGGTGCCCCGCAGCCGCGACTGGAGATTCTCCTCGGCCAGCCCGGTCAGCGGCAGCGCCGCCATGTAGGCGTCGAACATCGGGCCGATCGGCACCGTACGGAAGGACAGGCCCGTACGGCGCGCGAGTTCGGCGGCGTCGGTGAGCGAGTGCTCCGACGAATAGCGGGAGGGCATCGCCACGGCATGGACGTGCTCCGCCCCCAGCGCATCGCAGGCGAGCGAGGCGACCAGCGCGGAGTCGATCCCGCCGGAGAGGCCGAGCACCACGCTGCGGAAGCCGTTCTTGGCGACATAGGCGCGCAGGCCCACGACCAGCGCGGTGTAGATCTCCTCCAGGTCCGTGAGGCGTTCGGCCACACCGCCGAGGGGCTCGGGCGGGTAGGGCGGCAGCGGGTCGGGGGTGAGGGTGAGGTGGTCGACGCGCAGCCCGTCGTCCAGGACGCCGGAGGGAGGCACCGGCGCCGCGGCCGGCAGGTCCAGGTCGACCAGCACACAGCCCTCCGCGAACTGCGGTGCCCGCGCGATCACGCTGCCGTCCTTGCCGACGACGATCGAGTCGCCGTCGAAGACCAGCTCGTCCTGCCCGCCGATCATCGCCAGATAGGCGGTGGTGCAGCCGGCCTCCTGGGCCCGCTTGCGGACCAGCTCCAGCCGGGTGTCGTCCTTGTCCCGCTCGTACGGCGAGGCGTTGACCGAGACCAGCAGCCCGGCACCCGCACTGCGCGTCGCCGGCACCCGGCCGCCGTCCTGCCACAGGTCCTCGCAGATGGCGAGCGCGACATCCACCCCGTGCACCCGTACGACGGGCAGGGTGTCGCCGGGGACGAAGTAGCGGAACTCGTCGAAGACCCCGTAGTTGGGAAGGTGGTGCTTGGCGAAGCTCAGCGCGACCTCGCCCCCGTACAGCACGGCGGCGGCGTTCTGCGGGGCGCCCGCGGGGCGGCCGTAGCGCGGTGTGGCCTGCGCGCCGCGGTCGAGATAGCCGACGATCACCGGGAGGCCGCCCAGGCCCTGATCGGCCAGCCGGCCGGCCAGGGTCCGCAGCGCGTCACGGCTCGCCTCGACGAACGAGGGGCGCAGCGCGAGGTCCTCGACCGGGTATCCGGTCAGTGCCATCTCGGGGAACGCGACGAGGTGTGCGCCCTGGTCGGCGGCGCGCCGGGTCCAGCGCAGGATCGTCTCGGCGTTCCGGGCGAGATCGCCGACACAGGAATCGATCTGGTTGAGGGCGAGACGAAGTTGAGGCACTCCGCCAGTGTAATCGTCTTTCTGACGCAATGGGGGTCGGAGGCGTGTCGGCGGTGCTTCGGGCGGGTGACGGACGGACCGGGAGAGCTCCCGGGGCCGCCCGCCGCACGTCCTCGCGCGCCTACTTCTTGCGGTAGCCGATGATCGTCATCATCCCCGACTCCGAGTGGTAGATGTTGTGGCAGTGGACCATCCACAGGCCGGGGTTGTCGGCGTGGAAATCGACCTCGACCCTGCGGCCGGGCAGCAGGATCGTGGTGTCCTTGCGGGCGCCGCCGTTCGACAGCTCGAAGGTGTGGCCGTGCAGATGCATCGGGTGCCACATCCTGGTGTGGTTGCGGAAGATGATCCGGACCCGCTCACCGGCCTCGACGGGGTACCGCTGGTCGGGCGTGTACGGGCTCCCGTTGATCGCCCAGTCGTACTTCTCCATGGTGCCGGTGAGGGTCATTTCGAGGGTGCGGTCGGGACGGCGTGACACGGACCGTACGGACTCGGCGGCGCGGAACCGGTCCGCGGTCAGGATCCTGCCGTACAGGTTCCTGGGCCGGGCGGACGGGCCGGGCGCCTCACCGCTCCCGGTGCGCAGCAGGCCCAGCGCGGAGCGCCCCTTGCCCTCGGCGAGCACGGTGAGCGGGAAGACGCCGTCCCCGGCCGTGACGATGACGTCGTAGCGCTCGGCCATCCCGATGAGCAGCGCATCGGTCTCGGCGTGCTCGACGGGGAAGCCGTCGGTGTGCGTCACGGTCATCCGGTGGTCGCCGAGCGCGACGCGGTAGGCGGTCTCGCTGCCCGCGTTGATGAAGCGGATCCGGATGCGGTCGCCGGGCTTGGCGCGGAAGGTCCGCGGGTCCCGGGAGGTGCGGCCGTTGACGAGGTGGTACGGGTGGTCCACGTCCCCCGCGTCGTGGCCGAGCAGCCTGCTCCGGGCGCCCTTGAGGATCCGCGACGGGCCGTCGGCGGGACGGGATCCGCCGTGCCTGGGGTGCGAGCCCCCGCCGCCCTTTGCGTCGTCGTGGGCCATCTCGGTCGAGCCATGGGCCATGGGCCCGCGGTCCACGCCCCCGTGGAGCTCCTTGAGCACCGATTCGGGAGTGCTGCCGTCCACCCCGTCGACCCAGTCGTCCAGCAGGACGATCCACTCGTCGTCGTAGGAGAGCGGCTCCCTGGGGTCGTCGACGATCAGCGGCGCGTACAGCCCGCGGTCCAGTTGCAGACCGGAGTGCGGATGCACCCAGTGCGTGCCGGGGGTGGTGACCGCGAACAGGTAGTCGAACGAGGCGCCGGGCCGGATGGACCGCTGGGTCACGCCGGGTACGCCGTCCATGTCGTTGCGCACCGTCAGTCCGTGCCAGTGCAGCGTCGTGGGCTGCGGAAGGCGGTTGTGGAGGGTCAGTGCGATCCGCTCGCCCGCGGTGACGCGCATCTGCTTGCCGGGCAGCTCATCGCCGAACGTCCAGGTATGGACCGTACGGCCGCCCAGGTCGAGCCGGCACTCGGTGGCCTTCAGCGAGAAGCGGCGTACGGGACCCGCGCCACGCCTGCGCTCGGCCTCGGCGACCTCCGGACCGTCGGGGGACACATAGCCGGACGGGGTGTGGCCGCCGGTGTCGGGGGAGGGGGCTGTGCCGTTCATGCCCTTCATGGCATTCATGCCGTTCATGCCGTCCATACCGGAGTGCGGGCCGGAGCCGGTGGTACCGGTGGCGCAGCCGGACAGCAGGCCGCTGCCGGCGACGGCGATGCCCGCACCGAACAGGGCGCGGCGGGAGTGCGTACGCATGGGGGAAACACCTCGTGTCGGTGGTGATCTGGGGCGGGGGTGAGGGCACTGCCGCGGACTCCGGTGGGCGTCGGCGGCGGGGGGTGCGCTCCTGGACGCGCAGCACCGACAGTCGGGCGAGGAGTTAGTGACGCGGCGGCGCGGATATCGGCCACGGGCCGCGTGCCGCCGTCGAGGGGGCCGCCACCGCCCTCGGCGCTGCCGCGGGACGGGCCGTCGCGGAGCGGGCGTCGTACCGGCCGTGTCCGGCCGTCGGGGGCCCGGACGTCTGCGGGGTGGCGGCGCCGGCGGCCGGTGCGGTGAACAGCAGCAGGCCGCACCACATGGCGGCCTTGCCCTGTTCGTGCATCGCGGACCTCTCGACGGAACGGCGAACCGGCGGACGCGCGGGGAGGTCCGCCCGAAACGCACCCTACCCCCTAGGGGTATGGGTCCAGCGGTGGCCCGCCGGGCGGAGTGCCGTCGCACCGTTCGCCGCCGGACCGGGGGACTCCCGGACCGGCCGCTTGCGGCGCTGTGCGCCGGTATCACCGCTTAACGTTCCACCACCCGCCTACGCTTGACACTCCACGCCACCCGCGTGCCCGGGGTACCGCCCCGCCGCCGTCCCGGCTCCCGGCGCGAGGAGCCGGCGCCCCGGACCGGGAAACGGCGCCGGGGAAGGAGAAGGAGACCGATGAGCCGCTTCCTCCGCGTCCCCCGCCGCCTCCCCGCCCCCGGCCGGTTCCTGCGCATCGACGGGGTGCCGCTGCACGTCCTGGCCGAGGGCCGCGGACCGGTCTGTGTCCTCAGCGGCGGTCTCGGCATGGCGTGGTTCGACTGGGACGCGGTCGCCGTACTGCTCGCCCCGTACCGCACCGTCGTGCGCTTCGACCGCCCCGGTCTCGGGCTGAGCGCCCCGGCGCCCGGGCCGCCCACCCTCGCCGCCGAGGCCGGCCGGATCGCCCGCGTCCTGGAGGCGCTCGGCCACACCGGCCCGGCCACCGTCGTCGGCCACTCGCTCGCCGGATTCCACGCCGAGGCGTTCGCCCGGCTGCACCCGGACCGCTGCGCCGGGATCGTGCTGGCGGACAGCAGCATCGAGGACGACCCGCGGCCCCGGCTGCCGCGCGCGGTGCGCACCGCATGGGCGGGCACGGTGGCCCGGCTCGCGTGCGCCGCCGGGCTGCCGCGCGCCCTGGGCCCCGCCACCCGCCGGCTGATCGGCCACGCCTCGACCGTCGGCAGCCACCCGCCGCACCCCTGGGAACAGGCCGGCTACCGCACCAGCCGGGTGCTGCGGGCCTGTGCCCTGGAGAACGCGAGCTACTCCTACCAGGCCGCGGAGCTCGCCGCGCTGCGCCGGGACCACCCGCTGCCCGGGGTGCCGGTGGCCGTCCTCGCGGCGTACGACGGCAGCGAGTCGGCGCGGCAGCTGCGCGCGCTGGAGCGGCAGCGGGGGCTCGCCGCGGAGCTGGGCGGCCGGTTCGTGGTGGCCGCCCCGGCCGGGCATCTGGTGATGGCCGATGTGCCGGAGTCGGTGGCGGGGGCGGTGCTGGACCTGACGGGGACGGCGGAGCGGGGCGTGGCGGTGCCGCCCGTCTAGAGGGTGTCCGCCCGAGGGCCTGTCGTGTGGTGGAACGGGCCCTTCCACGCCGGGTCAATGGCCGCTCAGGTGCGCTTCAAGACTGGGCCAAGCCCCCCGATTGCCTCTTTCCGCTGCGCTGAGCCCGCTCGCCGCGGGAAGGATGCCAGGTGAGGGTTACGGGACGGCGGTTCTGATTCAGGCCAAGGGTGCGTAATGTGACGGTAACCCCCTCACGTGATACTGGTGTGCCACGTCGCGTGATCCGGCGCGTGTGGACAGGCCGATTGACCTGCAAGGATTGGTGACCCATGGACAAGCAGCAGGAGTTTGTGCTCCGCACGCTCGAGGAGCGCGACATCCGCTTCGTACGGCTGTGGTTCACCGACGTGCTCGGGTTCCTCAAGTCCGTGGCGGTGGCCCCCGCGGAGCTGGAGCAGGCCTTCGACGAGGGCATCGGCTTCGACGGCTCGGCCATCGAAGGGTTCGCCCGGGTGTACGAATCCGACATGATCGCCAAGCCGGATCCCGGCACCTTCCAGATCCTGCCCTGGCGCGCCGAGGCCCCCGGTACCGCCCGGATGTTCTGCGACATCCTGATGCCGGACGGTTCCCCCTCCTACGCCGACCCGCGCTATGTCCTCAAGCGCATCCTGGCCAAGACCTCCGACCTCGGGTTCACCTTCTACACCCACCCGGAGATCGAGTTCTTCCTGCTCAAGGACAAGCCCGTGGACGGCCAGCGGCCGACCCCCGGCGACTCCTCCGGCTACTTCGACCACACCCCGCAGAACGTCGGCATGGACTTCCGCCGGCAGGCGATCACGATGCTGGAGTCGATGGGCATCTCGGTGGAGTTCAGCCACCACGAGGGCGCCCCCGGCCAGCAGGAGATCGACCTGCGCTACGCCGACGCCCTGTCGACCGCCGACAACATCATGACGTTCCGGCTGGTCATGAAGCAGGTGGCGCTGGAGCAGGGCGTCCAGGCGACGTTCATGCCCAAGCCGTTCTCCGAGTACCCCGGCTCGGGCATGCACACCCACCTCTCCCTCTTCGAGGGCGACCGCAACGCCTTCCACGAGTCCGGCTCGGAGTACCAACTCTCCAAGGTCGGCCGCTCGTTCATCGCCGGTCTGCTGCGGCACGCGGGCGAGATCTCCGCCGTCACCAACCAGTGGGTCAACTCCTACAAGCGCATCTGGGGCGGCGCCAACCGCACCGCCGGCGCCGGCGGCGAGGCCCCCTCCTACATCTGCTGGGGCCACAACAACCGCTCCGCGCTGATCCGCGTCCCGATGTACAAGCCCGGCAAGATGGGCTCGACCCGGGTCGAGGTCCGCTCGATCGACTCCGGCGCCAACCCGTACCTGACGTACGCGGTGCTGCTCGCGGCCGGCCTCAAGGGCATCGAAGAGGGCTACGAGCTGCCGGCCGGCGCCGATGACGACGTCTGGGCGCTGTCCGACTCCGAGCGCCGGGCGATGGGCATCGAGCCGCTGCCGCAGAACCTCGGCGAGGCCATCGAACTGATGGAGCGCAGCGAACTGGTCGCCGAGACCCTCGGCGAGCACGTCTTCGACTTCTTCCTGCGCAACAAGAAGCAGGAGTGGGAGGAGTACCGCTCCGAGGTCACCGCCTTCGAGCTGCGCAAGATGCTGCCCGTGCTCTGAGCCACCGCGCCACCGAGAGGCTGCACCCATGGCACTACCCGCTCCGCAGGGACGGCGGAGCAGCACCTTCGCCCGGCTGCTGAGACACGGTTTCACCGACCCCTCAGCGGCCGGGGAGCTGCTCGAAGCCCCCGAACTCGCCTCCGTACGCGATGACTCGGTGCTGCTCGAAGCGCTGGGCGCCACCGCGGACCCGGACCTTGCGCTGCACAGCCTGGTCCGGCTGGTGGAGGCGCAGGAACCGGACGAGCAGCAGGCGCTGCTGAGCACCATCGTCGCGGCGAAACCGCTGCGCGACCGGCTGCTGGGAGTGCTGGGCGCCTCCGAGGCGCTCGCCGACCACCTCGTCCGGCACCCGTACGACTGGCAGTCGCTGGTCACCTACGAGTCGGTCGATCTGCACCCCACCACCCCCGAGTTCGAGCTGGCGCTCGCCGAGGGGATCTGGGGCGGCCAGAACGCCGAACGGCCGCGCGCGGACGCGCTGCGCACCGCCTACCGCCGCTCCCTGCTGGGCATCGCCGCCCGCGATGTGTGCGGCACGACCGATGTCGCCGAAGCCGCGGCCGAGCTGGCGGACCTGGCCACCGCCACGGTCCGGGCCGCCCTGGAGATCTCGTACGAAGAGGCGCCCGGGGACGCCGCGGTGTGCCGGCTGGCCGTCATCGGCATGGGCAAATGCGGTGGCCGCGAGCTGAACTACGTCTCGGACGTCGACGTCATCTTCGTGGCCGAGGCCAAGGAGGGCGTGGACGAGGCCAAGGCGCTCCAGGCCGCGACCCGGCTCGCCGCCCGCATGATGCGCCTGTGCTCGGACAACACCAGCGAGGGCACGATCTGGCCGGTGGACGCCAATCTGCGCCCCGAGGGCCGCAACGGCCCGCTGGTGCGCACCCTCTCCAGCCACCTCGCCTACTACCAGCGCTGGGCCAAGACCTGGGAGTTCCAGGCGCTGCTCAAGGCCCGCCCGATGGCCGGTGACCTCCAGCTGGGGCAGGAGTACGTGGATGCGCTGGCGCCGATGGTGTGGGAGGTCGCCGAGCGGGAGAACTTCGTCGCCGATGTGCGCCAGATGCGCCGCCGGGTCGTCGAGAACATCCCCGCGTCCCAGGTCGAGCGGGAACTCAAGCTCGGCCCCGGCGGCCTGCGCGACGTCGAATTCGCCGTCCAGCTGCTGCAACTGGTGCACGGCCGCAGCGATGCCACGCTGCGCAGCGCCACCACCCTCGACGCCCTCGCGGCACTGGCGGCCGGCGGCTACGTCGGACGCCAGGACGCCGCGGCCCTGGACGCCGCCTACCGCTTCCTGCGCACGCTGGAGCACCGTATCCAGCTCTTCCGGATGCGCCGTACCCATCTGATGCCGGAGAGCGAGGGCGAACAGCGGCGCCTGGCACGCTCGTTGGGCCTGCGCACCGAGCCCGTCGACACGCTCCGCAAGGAGTGGAAGTGGCACGCCAGGGAAGTGCGCCGGCTGCACGAGAAGCTCTTCTACCGTCCCCTGCTCGACGCCGTCGCCACCCTGGAGCCCGGCGAGACCCGGCTGTCCGCCCGCGCCGCCGGCCACCGCCTCGAAGCGCTCGGCTACGCCGACCCGGTGGCCGCGCTGCGGCATCTGGAGGCGCTGGCGTCCGGCGTGACCCGCAAGGCCGCCATCCAGCGGACGCTGCTGCCGGTGCTGCTGGCCTGGTTCGCGGACTCCGCCGACCCGGACGCCGGACTGCTCAACTTCCGCAAGGTGTCCGACGCCCTCGGCAAGACACCCTGGTACCTGCGGCTGCTGCGCGACGAGGGCGCGGCCGCCGAGAACCTCGCCCGGGTGCTGTCCGCCGGCCGGCTGGCCCCCGATCTGCTGCTGCGCGCCCCCGAGGCGGTCGCCCTGCTCGGTGCCCCCGACGGGCTGCAACCGCGCGGCCGGGCCGCGCTGGAGCAGGAGGTGCTGGCCGCGGTCGGCCGCGCGGACGGCGCCGAGGCGGCGGTCGCGGCGGCCCGCGGGGTGCGCCGCAGAGAGCTGTTCCGTACCGCCGCGGCGGATGTGATCGGCGCGTACGGCACGGAGTTCAGCCCGGCCGGCAACGATCACGGCCACTCCGTCGACGCCGTCGGCTCCGCGGTCTCCGACCTCAACGCCGCCACCCTCGCCGGCGCACTGCGCGCCGCGGTCCGCGAGCACTGGGGAGACACCCTGCCCACCCGCTTCGCGGTGATCGGCATGGGCCGCTTCGGCGGCCATGAGCTCAACTACGGCTCGGACGCCGATGTCCTGTTCGTCCACGAGCCGCGCGAGGGCGCCGACGAGCAGGAGGCCGCCAAGGCCGCTCAGGCCGTCGCCAACGAGATGCGCCGGCTGCTCGAACTCCCCTCCTCCGACCCGCCGTTGCTCATCGACGCGGATCTGCGCCCGGAGGGCAGGTCGGGGTCGCTGGTGCGGACGCTCGCCTCGTACGCGGCCTACTACCGGCGCTGGTCGCTCGTGTGGGAGTCGCAGGCCCTGCTGCGCGCCGAACCGGTCGCCGGCGACATGGAGCTGGGGCAGCGGTTCATCGAGCTGATCGACCCGCTGCGCTATCCGGCCGAGGGCCTGGGGGAGGACGCGGTCCGCGAGATCCGCAAGCTCAAGGCCCGGATGGAGGCCGAACGGCTGCCCCGCGGCGCGGACCCGACCACGCACGCCAAGCTGGGGCGCGGCGGCCTGAGCGACGTCGAGTGGACGGTGCAGCTGCTCCAGATGCAGCACGGCTGGGAGGTCCCCGGCCTGCGCACCACCCGCACCCGCGAGGCGCTGGCCGCCGCACACGCCGCCGAGCTGATCGGCACCGAGGACGCCCAGACCCTGGACGAGGCATGGGTACTGGCGGCCCGGGTGCGCAACGCCGTGATGGTGGTCCGCGGCCGCCCCGGCGACACCTTCCCCGTCGACGGCCGGGAAGTTGCCGCGGTGGGCCGCTACCTCGGCTACGAGGAAGGCCACATCGGCGAGATGATCGACGACTACCGCCGCATCACGAGGCGGGCACGCGGCGTGGTCGAGGAGCTGTTTTACGGGGCGTAGTCCCCGTACGTTTTTGGCTTTCCCGCCGTGGGGGTTGT
>NZ_JAMJFM010000092.1:0-16766 GCF_023544705.1 Streptomyces sp. MCA2 | reverse complement strand
CCGGGCTGCGGGGCTACAGCTCGGCAGCCCGGCGGTGTCGCCCTTGCGGATCTTCTCCAGCGCCTTGACGGCGTCGCCTATGGTGCCGACCTTGACCAGGGTGAGCCCCTGCGGGGTGTCCTTGGCCGCGGCGGCGCAGTTCTCCTTGGGCGTCAGGAAGAACTCCGCGCCCTTGTCCCGCGCACCGACCGTCTTCATCGAGATGCCACCGATCGGGCCGACCTTGCCCTTGTCGTCGATGGTGCCCGTACCGGCCACGAACTTGCCGCCCGTCATGTCCCCGGGCGTGAGCTTGTCGACGATGCCGAGCGCGAACATCAGCCCGGCGCTCGGGCCGCCGACATCGGCCAGCTTGACGTCGATGGGGAACGGGAAGATGTGATCCACCCCGGCCTGGATGCCCACGATGGCGCGGCCGTCGTCCGCCTTCTGCGTGGTGATCGCGATCTGCTTCGCGCCGGTCCGGGGCTTCTTGCCCTGCTTCTCCGCCGCGGCGGCGTCCTTGGCGGGGATGATCGTGAAGACGACCTTGCCGCCCGGCTTGTGACGGGTGACGAGCTTGGCGACATCGCCGGCCTGCTTGACCTCCGTGCCGTCCACTGCCTTGATCACATCGCCCGCGTGCAGCCGCCCGTCGGCCGGCTTGTCCTTGACGACGGACCCGACGACGGTCTGGCTGGCGAACGGCACGTGCAGCTGGCTGAGGGCGGAGGACTTGGCGCTCTCCTGGGACTGGCTGAACTCCTCGGCGTTCTCCTGGTCGGCCTGCTCGGCCGTCTGCCCCTCGGGGTAGAGCGTCTTGTGCGGCACCACGGCGTTGTCGTGGTCGAGCCAGCCGTACACCGCTTCGAAGAGGTTCATGTGGTAGTCGGGGCCCGTGACGCGGACGGTGGTCATGTTGAGATGACCGGTCGTCGGGTACGTCTTGCGTCGCGAGATCTGCAACACCGGCTCGCCGTCGTGATCACCGAGGGTGTTGACCGTCGGTCCCGGTGACATCTCGGAATACGGCACGGGGATCAGCACCCCGGCGCAGAGCAGCGCGATCAGCATCAGGGTCGAGGCGAGCAGCGTCGCGGTGCGGCGTGGCATGGAACGACAGTACGGGACGGGTATGACAACCGGCCCGCGGGGCCGTCCGTACGAGGTCGAACACCCGCCCGTACGCGGCCGTCATCCCGAAGGGTGGCGCTTGCTTCCGCGAACGGCCGGAGAACGGTCAGACGGGGTCCGAGGCGGGGTCGGGAACGGAATGCTCTCTTTCCATGGCGTCACGGAACCGTGCATAGCCCGCGAGCTCCGCCACGTCCCCGGTCTTGCGGTTCCGCAGGGCCCAGCTGCTCCACACCGCGGCAATCAGCCCGGCACCCACCGGAATCAGCAACCAGAGGAGCGCACCCACCAGCGACCTCCCAACCCCTTTTACGACCGCGATCGACGAATAAGCAGATTAACCATCTGCTGGGTCAACGCTTGCGCCAGGGGGCGGGTTACGCAACCGGAGCACAAGGCACCGGTTCGGCCTCGCGTTCGGAGGCCACCACCCCATGGCTACAGGGCCATTGCCCGCTGCGTCTGCCGTATCGCCTGCCCCGGGAACGCGTCGTTACGCACCGGGCCGATCTCCGTCTTGGAGGACGCCTGCGCGCCCGCCCGTCGACCCAGAAGAAAGGCGCTACGCGCCTACCCGCCCGCCCGTCGCCCGACCTCCACCCCCAGAAGAAGGCGCTACGCGCCTACCCGCCCTCCCGTCGCCCGACCTCCACCCCCAGAAGAAGGCGCTACGCGCCTACCCATTCCTCGGTGCCGTCGGAAAACGTCTGATGCTTCCAGATCGGTACCTCGTGCTTGAGGTCGTCGATCAGCTTGCGGCAGGCCTCGAACGCCTCGCCCCGGTGCGGGCAGGACACCGCGACGACCACGGCAAGATCACCGATGCGCAGATCGCCCACGCGGTGGACGGCGGCCAGCGCCCGCACCGGGAAGTCGGCGATCACCTTCTCGGCGATCCGGCGCATCTCCGCCTCGGCCGTCGGGTGCGCGGAGTAGCCCAGGCCGTCGACGTCGGCGCCGTTGTCGTGCGAGCGGACCGTGCCGACGAACAGGGCCGTGCCGCCCGCCGCCGTGTCTCCCACGGCCGCGAACACCTCGTCCACGGACAGCGCGGTGTCGCGGATCTCCAGGAGCCGGACCGGATCCGCCGCGGCCTGCTCACCGGGGTGGTCGCGGCCGGGGGACGAAGGGGAGGGCGTGCCAGACATACCCCCATCGTGCCGTACGCGGGCACGGCGGGGAATGGCCCTTTCCGCCGGTCGTCCCGGCCGCCGTATGGAGACTCCTCCAGCCCGGCGGAGGCTCCCCCGGCCCGCCCGGCCCGCCCGGCCCGCCCGGCCCTCCCCGCCCGGTTCCGCTCAGAGGCGGCGGCGGGCCTTACGGGCGCGCCGCACCAGAGCGGCGGTGCCCAGCAGGGCCACGGTGGCGCCGGCGGCACCCGCGGCGGTGGCGTCCTTGCGGCCCAGCCGGCGGCCGGCGACGGTGTGCCGTCCGGCGACCTCTTCCAGGAGCTCGGCGAGCACCTCCTCGTTCGTCCACCGGGGCCGCCAGCCCGCATCGTGCAGCCGGCTGCCGCTGACCACCCACGGGTGCATCGTGTACGCGAGGTCCCCTGCGGGCGACGGCGTCAGGCCGATGCGGTGCAGCCGGGCGGCGGCGCCCAGGGCCACCGAGGACGGCAGCTCCATGCGACGGATGCCGGAGAGCTCCTCGACCTCCTCCTGCTCCAGCCAGCCGTCGCAGCCCACCGCCAGCTCGCCGTCGACCTTCTCCAGCGCGGCGAACTCCAGCGCACTGACCAGGTCCTCAACATGGCAGAACTGCCAGGCGGGGCGGGATCCGGCGACGACCAGGAGGCGGGGCGATTCGAAGTAGCGGGTCAGCGCGGTGTCCGTGCCGCCCACCAGGACGGTGGGGCGCAGCACGGTGACGTTCAGGCCGGGGTGTGCACGCGGCGCGCGGTGTGCCAGGTGCTCGATCTCCAGGAGGTCGCCGACACCGGTGGCGTCCGCGGTGGCCCGCAGCTCGGCGTCCTCGGCCAGCGGGACGTCGTTGTCGGGCAGCGCCCCGTAGACCATGGCGGAGGTGCACAGCACCACCCGGTGGACGCCGGCGGCCGCGGCGGCGGTGAGCACGGTCTGGGTGCCGCGCACGTTGTACGCGGTGCGCGCCGCGTCGTCGGTCTCCAGGTCGAGGTCGAGCGCCAGGTGCACGACGACATCGGCGCCGCGCAGCTTCTCGGCGATGGCCGGGTCCCGGACGTCCAGGACGTGCCAGTGCGCCTCGGCGACGTCGCCGCGCCGCTCGTCGATGGCCACCACCTCCTTGACCTCGTCCGAGGCGACCAGGGCGCGCGTCAGCAGCGCACCCACTCCGGAGGCGGCTCCGGTGACGGCCACCACGGGCCGGCGCAGCGGCCGGTCCGTGGCCCCGCCTGCGGTGGTGCCTGTCTTCTCGGTCTGGGCCGCAGCGTTTCGCGCTGCGCGAACGGTCGGATCTGGGGAACTCACCGGGCGTCTCCAGCGGTTGTCTTCAGTGCGGACGTGTGGTCATGCGTGCGCACCAGGTGGCGTCCATCCTGCCCCAGCCACCGGGACAGCGAAGCACCGAGCCCCGAAGCGGTCCGGGTGTCTACGCTGGAGGTGATGTCGGGCAGCCGCCGTCGGCCACCTGGTCGGCGGCCCTACGAGCCGAGGAAACCCGTGAGTGACACCCCATTTGGATTCGGCCTTCCGCCGGAGGAGCCGGAGGACGGCGACAACGGCAAGAAGAAGGGCGGCCAGGGAGGTAGCCAGGGCCCCGCGGACCCGTTCGGGTTCGGCGGCGGGAGCGGCGGCGCGGACAACCCGTTCGCGGCGCTCTTCGGCGGCATGGGCGGCCCCGGCGGCGAAATGAACCCTGGTGACCTGGGCGCCGCCTTCCAGAAGCTCGGACAGATGCTCTCCTACGAGGGCGGCCCGGTGAACTGGGACATGGCCAAGGACATCGCGCGGCAGACCGTCGCGCAGGGCGCCGAGAACGGCAGCAAGGACGCCAGCCTGTCGCCGGGCGAGCGGACCGCGGTCGAGGAGGCCGTGCGCCTCGCCGACCTGTGGCTGGACGGTGTGACCTCCCTGCCGTCGGGCTCCGGCTCGGTGGTGGCCTGGAGCCGCGCCGAGTGGGTCGAGGAGACCCTTCCGGTGTGGAAGGACCTGGTCAACCCGCTCGCCGAGCGCGTCGGGGCGGCCATGGGCGACGTGCTTCCCGAGGAGATGCAGGCCATGGCGGGCCCGCTGCTCGGGATGATGCGCTCCATGGGCGGCGCGATGTTCGGCACCCAGATCGGCCAGGCGCTGGGCGTGCTCGCCGGTGAGGTCGTCGGTTCGACGGACATCGGACTTCCGCTGGGTCCGGCCGGCAAGGCCGCGCTGCTGCCCGGGAACATCGCGACGTTCGGCGAGGGCCTGGGCGTGCCGGAAGAGGAAGTGCGGCTGTATCTGGCCCTGCGCGAGGCCGCCCACCAGCGGCTCTTCGCCCATGTGCCGTGGCTGCGCTCGCATCTGTTCGGTGCCGTCGAGGGCTATGCGCGCGGCATCAAGGTCGACACGACCAAGCTGGAGGATGTGGTCGGCCAGATCGATCCGCAGCATCCCGAGGAGCTTCAGAACGCGCTTCAGCAGGGCATGTTCCAGCCCGAGGACACCCCGGAGCAGAAGGCGGCTCTGGCCAGGCTGGAGACCGCGCTGGCGCTGGTCGAGGGCTGGGTGGACGCGGTGGTGCACGCCGCCGCCAAGCCGCATCTGCCGTCCGCGGACAAGCTCCGGGAGACGCTGCGGCGGCGCCGGGCGAGCGGTGGCCCCGCCGAGCAGACGTTCTCGACACTGATCGGTCTCCAGCTGCGTCCGCGGCGGCTGCGGGACGCCTCGCGGCTGTGGGCGTCGCTGACGGACGCGCGGGGCCTGGAGGGCCGCGACGGCCTGTGGGAGCACCCTGACATGCTGCCGACGGCGGCCGATCTGGATGACCCGGACGGCTTTGTGCACCACGAGCAGCCGGACTTCTCCGAGCTCGACAAGATGCTGGGCGAGGCCGCGAGCGGCGGCAAGCCGGCACCGGGCAAGCCCGCCCCGGGGAACGACGGCCCGGGGAAGGACAGCCCGGGGAAGGACAGCCCGGGGAAGGACAGCCCGGGGAACGACGGCCCGGACGAGGCTCCCGGTGAGAGCAAGGGTGACGACGCCACGTGAGTCTGCATGCGGAGGCGGCGCGGACGCTGAAGGAGTGGTCCGCGCCGTCCGACGGTCAGGAGCAGCTGCGGCTGGCGTACCTGGACCACCTCGCCGCTCATCAGGACGGCATGTGGAAGCCCTGCAAGGACGGGCACCTCACGGCCAGCGCGCTGGTGATCGATCCGGCCGGCGGCCGGGTGCTGCTCACCCTGCACCGCAAGCTGGAGATGTGGTTGCAGATGGGCGGCCACTGCGAGCCTGAGGACGCCACGCCGGCCGATGCCGCGCTGCGTGAGGCGCGGGAGGAGTCCGGGATCGCGCAGGGGCTGACGCTGCTGCCCGGTGGCCCGGTGCGGCTGGACCGTCATCACACGCCGTGCGCGGTGCATCTGGACGTCCAGTACGCGGCGCTGGCGCCCGCGGACGCGGTGGCGGCGATCAGCGACGAGTCACTGGATCTGCGGTGGTTCGCCTACGACGAGGTGCCCGGCGTCGCCGATACGTCGGTGGTGCGCCTGGTGGAGCGCACCCGGGCACTCCTCTAGCGGCAGCCGGCGGCAGCGGTCCCACCACGCACGTACTCCGGCGCCCGCCCCTTCCTGGGGCGGGCGCCGGAGTGCGTCAACGGTGCATCGGCAGGGGTCAGTTGGTGAAGATGTTGCCCTGGTTCTGCCCCCGGGCGCCCTGCTGGCCCATGCCGAACTGGGCGGCCGCACCGGAGCCGATGACGGCGTTCTGCGGCGGCAGCAGCTCGCTGGGCTGGACCAGTGCGTAGCCCTGGCCGAGGAAGCTGAGCTCCCAGCCCTCGCCCGTGTTGCCGCGCCGCCGCCACACCCCGGAGGAGTGCGTCTGCGCCTGCATCTGCACGCGCAGCGAGGCGGACCAGGCGACCACCGCGTCGGCGTCGGCGTTGACGTACTTATCCGGCGTGACCTGCATCATCAGCGGCTGGCCGGAGGTCATCAGGGCGACCTTGCCCCGTCCGGAGATGTTGAGCTGGTACTTGCCGGTGCCGGAGATGCCGTACTGGCTGTCGACGGAGACGACGTCCCAGTGGAGGCCGGAGTCCAGTGCCAGGACGTAGCTGCTGTCGACGGTCAGGCCGTCGTGGTCGATGTCGACGACATGGACGTACTGGCCGAGGTTGGCCAGATAGACCGTGCCCTGCCCGGAGACGCGCATCAGGTCGAGGCCCTCACCGGAGTGCGCGCGGGCCCGGTGCTGGCCCTGGGTCTGGTAGTTGCCCTCGAATTCGAGCAGCCCCTGGTAGGCGACCATCGTGCCCTTGCGGGCGAGGACGTCCTCGTGGCCCTGGAGGGCGACGCGCAGCAACTGGCTGTTCTGAAGCGCGTAGCGGTCCTGGGTCTGTGCCTCGGTGAAGGCGAAAAGCGGACTCTGCATTGGGTGTTCGTCCTCCCCCTCAGCCCCGGGCCCGGAGCCGGTCGGTGCTGTCCTCGCTGGGCTGGACGACGACGAACCCCTCGCCGGAGAAGCCCAGTTGGTATGCCTCGCCGCTGCCGCGTCCGATCATCGAGGACGCCTTGAAGCTGCGCTTGCCCTTCATCTTCAGATGCGTCGACCAGGCGACCAGGGCGTCCGGGTCCACATAGGTCTCGTCCTCGCCGCGGCCGCAGTCGACGACGATGGGCGTGCCGCGGGAGGTCAGGGCGACCCAGCCGGTGCCGGAGATACCGACGTTGAAGAGTCCCTGGCCGGCGAACTTCGCCATGCCCTTGACGCGCTGTACGCCCCACTGGAGCTGGGTGTCGAAGGCGAGGAGGTTGGTGCCGTTGACGGAGAGCGAGTCACCATTGAGGTGGATGCAGACCACGTCGGCGCCGTAGTCGGCGAGGTAGAGCACGCCGTCGCCGGAGCACTTCATCAGGGGTGCGCCTTCGCCGGTGAGCCACTGGGAGGCCATCTGGCGGACGGCGGGCGGGTTCGGCTCGTACTGGACGAAACCTTCGTAGGCGACCATCGAGCCGGTGCGTGCGAAGACGTCCTGGCCGCTCTGCATGGCGATCTTCACCATGGCGCTGCCGTGGTTCTCCATACGGGCGGCGGGCGGGGTCGGGACGTAGCCCGACAGCTGCTGCTGGTTCATGACGGGCTCCCTCAGACCTCGTAGGGCTGGACGACGATGAAGTTGCCGGGCGCGCCGCGGAACTGGAGGTTCACGGTCTCGCCGGAGTGGCCGGGGAAGGCGTGCCGGCGCAGGCTCACCTGACTGGAGATGATCACCTGCGAGGCCGCGGACCAGGCCACGATGGCGTTGGCGTCGGCGAAGGTGGTCGGGGTGACCGGCAGCACGACCGGGGTGCCCTGGGACTTGACGACGAGGGTGCCGGTCCCCTGGAACTGCATGGTGAACAGGGCGCCACCGGGGATGCCGTGGCCCTCGATCCGGCGGACCTCGTGCTGAAGCGACTCGTCGAAGGCGAGGACGCTCTCGGCGGACACACAGATGGCGTCACCCTGGAGCTCGATGGGGTGGACGTGGGCGCTGTTCTCCGCGAAGAAGACCTGGCCCTGGCCGGTGCAGCGCATCAGCTGCATCTCCTGGCCGGTGGCGTTGCCGACGATCCGGCCGCGGAAGCCGGCGCCCTTGTAGCCGAAGTCGACCTTGCCCTGGTAGAGCACCATGCTGCCCTGGCGGGCGAGCACCGGCTGGCCGTCGACGCCGAGGTCGACGCGGATCAGCCGGCTGTTCTGCGGGGCCCAGCGCTGGCCGGTGGGCGCTTCCTTGTACTTGTCCAGTACGGCGCCGAGGCCGGGGCCGCCGCCCTGGGGCACGGCCGGTGCCTGGCCGCCCGGGTACGGGGCACCCGGGGGCGGCCCCGGCTGTCCGTACGGGGCGGGCTGGCCCTGCGGGGCGCCGTAGCCGCCGGGCGGCGGGGCGGGCTGGCCGTAGGGCGGTGCCTGCGGGGCCTGCTGGCCGGGGAAACCGCCGGGTGCGGTCTGCGGCTGCCCGTACGGGTCCTGGCCGGGTGCCGGCTGGCCGTAGGGGGCCGGCGGCTGCTGGCCGGGCGGTCCGGGCACAGCGGGCGGGGCCATCGGCGCGGCGATGGTGGGCGCGTTGTGCACCTGCGGGGCGGTGGGCTGCGGTGCGGGGGCCGGCTGCGGTGCGGCCGGGGGCGCTTGGGGCGCCTGGGGCGCGCCCTGCGGCGGGCCGAAGTCGGGCGCGGGCTGCGGTGGTACGGGTGCGGCGGCGGGCGCCCCGAAGGACGGTGCCGGGGCCGCTGCCCCGGGGGGCGGCGCGAAGCCGGGCACGCCCTGTGCTGCCGCGGGCTGCTCCGGCGCCGCCTCGGCCTCTTCGGCGACCTCGCCGCCGAAGTTCTTCAGCAGCGCGTCGAGTCCGCCGTCGAAGCCCTGGCCGACCGCGGCGAACCGCCAGACGTCCTTGAGGTAGAAGTCGCCGAGCATGACGGCGCGCTCGGTGCTGAACTCGCTGCCCGTGAAGGAGTAGCGGGCGACCTCTTCGCCGCCGGCCACGATCCGGAGGTAGCCGGGGCCGATCTGGGAGACCTGGCCCGCGCCGTCGAGTGCGGCGGTGAAGGAGAGCTTCTGGATGTGCGACGGGATCTTGTCGAGGGTGACCCGGAACGACTCGCTGTCGCCGGCCTGCGCCCCGAGCAGCTGGATCGACTCCTCGGGCGACTTGGGCTGGTTGAAGAAGATGAAGTACCGGTCGTCGGACAGCCGCTCGTCGGCGTCCAGGCCGAAGCAGCTGATGTCGAAGGTCAGGCCGGGCCCGGCGATCTGCACGCCGACGTACAGATCCGTTCCCGCCGTCAGATCACCGATTTTGGCCTTGTGGCCCCGCTGGAATTCCCTGGCCATACGTAACGCCCGTCCCCCGCTCCCGCTGTGAGTTCTTCTGCGCGGCCAGGCTAACCGCTGGCGCCGACAGCGGGCGATGCCGGGGCACGGCGGATCTCGTCCGGTTTCGCGCGGTCAATCACCACGGGCGGCGGGCAGATGGGGCAGCCGGTCGGCCGCGACCACTCCTTCGAGGTAGCCACGGGCCCGCTCCGTACGGGGGTAGGCCTCCAGCAGGCGCCAGAACCGGGGGCCGTGGCCGGGGACGAGCAGATGGGCGAGTTCGTGCAGCAGGACGTAGTCGATGACGTACTCCGGCATGCCCTGGAGGCGGTGCGACAGGCGGATGCTGCCCTCGGCAGGGGTGCACGAGCCCCAGCGGGTGTTCTGGTTGGTCACCCAGCGCACCGACGCGGGGCGGGCCCGGCCCTCCAGATACTGGCCGGACAGCCGCCCGGCGCGCTCGGCCAGTTCGCCGTCGCCCAGTATCCGCTTGCTCTCCTGGGCGGCGAGCTTGTCCAGCATGACGGTGACCCAGCGCTGCTCCTCGGCCTCGGACATACGCGCCGGAATCAGGACAACCGTGCGGTCGCCCTCGCGGTACGCCGAGACCGTTCTGCGCCGCCGTGAGCTGCGGCGCACCTCGACGGCGCTGGTGCCGGACCCCCGGGACGGGGGGCTCGGGGCAGCCCTGCGCGATGTGTCAGCGGCGCGGCGCAAGGGTGTCTCCCCTGGGCCGTGGGAAGGGTCGGCGGGCACGCGCCCGACGTTACCCGCTGGGGCTGCGGGAAGTCCCGCCCCGCGGACGGTTCGCCACCGAACCACTCCATGGCGTGCACCGCTTGTATGACGAATACCCACTGCCTGTGGATAACTTCCGCGGGGATCGGCCGTTCGGCGCATGCTGTGAGCCGGACGACGAAGGACGGGGGCGGAGATGGGACATCCGATGCTCAAGCCCGCGCTGCGGCGCGGCTGGCGGGACAGGGAAACGGTGCGCTTCGGCGTGGCGCCGGCGCATGCGAAGGTGGTCGGCCCGGTCGACACGGCGACCGGCAGCTTCCTCTCGCTGATCGACGGCACGCGCACGATGCAGCAATTGATCGAGGAGGCCGCACTGCTGGACATCCCGCCCGAGCACGCACGGGGCGTGGTGGACCGGCTCGGCGCGGCCGGTCTGCTGGAGGCCCCCACCGCGGGCGGGGCGGCGGCCGAGGCCGTACGGGCGGACCACGCCGCCTTCGAGCAGCTGCGGCCCGATCTGGCTTCGCTGTCGGTGCGGCATCCGGAACCCGCGGGCGCCCTGGGCCGGATGGGGGCGCGGCGCGCGGTCCGGGCCAAGGTCAAGGGGGCCGGGCGGGTCGGCGCCGCCATCGCGGCGCTGCTCTCGGCCTCGGGGATCGGCCGGGTGGAGGTGGTCGACGGCGGCATGGTCCAGCCGTGGGACGTGATGCCCGGCGGGCTGCCGGCCGAGCGGATCGGCGAGCGGCGCGGTGCCGCCGCGCAACGGCTGGTGCACCAGGCCTCCCCCTGGAGCCGTACGCCGCGGCCGCGGGTCCCGGTCAGCGAGTCCGGCGAGCCCGGGTTGTCCCTCGTGGTGCTCGCCCCGCGCGACGGGCTCGGCGCCTACGCCCCCGACCCCGTGATCTCCGAGCCGTTGCTCACTGCCGGAATCCCGCATCTTTACGCCGGGGTGATCGAGGGCACGGGTGTGGTGGGTCCGTTGGTGCTGCCCGGAGGTTCGGCCTGTGCCCGCTGCGATGAATTACGCCGTACGGACGCGGAGCCTGCCTGGCCGCGGCTGCTGGCGCAGTGGCGGTCGGGCCGTGGCTCCCCCGCTGTGCCGGCCTGCGATGCCGCGCTGGCCACGGCGGTCGCGGGGGTCGCCGCTGTCCAGGCGCTCACGTTCCTCGACGGTGAACTGCCGCCGTGCACAGGGGCGCGGATGGAGCTCGCCTCGCCCTGTGCGAGCGTGCGGACGGTGCGCATCGAGCCGCATCCGGAGTGCGGCTGCGGCGCTGCCGTCCCGCTGGCTTCGGCAGGCGCCTCGGATCCTCGGCCGTGACACGCCACAATGACGGAGTAACCCCGGTTGGGGGACAGTGTGAGTTGGAGGGGCGCATGTCTGATCTTCCCCGCAAGGCGGTCACCCGCACCGCCAAGCTGGCCGCGCTGCCACTGGGGTTCGCCGGCCGTGCCACCTGGGGCCTCGGCAAGCGGATCGGCGGCAGATCCGCCGAAATCGTCGGCCGGGAGCTTCAACAGCGCACCGCCGAACAGCTCTTCAAGGTCCTCGGTGAGCTGAAGGGCGGGGCGATGAAGTTCGGGCAGGCACTGTCCGTCTTCGAGTCGGCGCTGCCCGAGGAGATCGCCGGCCCCTACCGCGCCGCCCTGACGAAGCTTCAGGAGGCGGCGCCGCCGATGCCGACGAGCACGGTGCACTCGGTGCTGGCCGAGCAGCTCGGCGAGGACTGGCGGGAGCTGTTCGAGGAGTTCGAGGACAAACCGGCCGCGGCGGCCTCGATCGGGCAGGTCCACCGCGCGGTGTGGCACGACGGCCGTGAGGTGGCCGTCAAGGTGCAGTATCCGGGCGCCGGCCAGGCACTGCTGTCCGACCTGGCACAGCTGAGCCGGTTCGCCCGGCTGCTGGGCCCGCTGATCCCGGGCATGGACATCAAGCCGCTGATCACCGAGCTGCGCGACCGGGTCTCGGAGGAGCTGGACTACTCCCTGGAGGCGGAGGCCCAGCGGGCGCATGCCGAGGAGTTCGCCGACGACCCGGATGTCGTGGTGCCCGCCGTGGTCCACCAGTGCGACGAGGTCCTGGTGACGGAGTGGATGGAGGGCATGCCGCTGTCGGAGGTGATCGCCGACGGCACCGACGAGCAACGCAACCGGGCCGGTCAGCTCCTGGCGCGCTTCCTCTTCTCCGGCCCCGCCCGTACGGGCCTGCTGCACGCCGACCCGCACCCGGGGAACTTCCGGCTGCTGGCCGGGGACTCCCCCGACGGCCCCGTCGAGGAGTGGCGGCTGGGGGTGCTGGACTTCGGCACCGTCGACCGGCTGCCCGACGGACTGCCGCCGACGATCGGCACCTCGCTGCGGATGACGCTGGACGGCGAGGCGGACGCCGTCTACCAGTTGCTGTGCGAGGAGGGCTTCGTCAAGGAGTCCATCGAGCTGGATCCGGACGCGGTACTGGAATATCTGCTGCCGATCATCGACCCCGCCCAGGTGGACGAGTTCACCTTCACCCGGGGCTGGATGCGCCATCAGGCGACCCGGATCGGCGATCCGCGCTCCCCCGCCTACCAGTTGGCCAAACAGCTCAATCTGCCGCCCGCGTACCTCCTGATCCACCGTGTGACGTTGAGCACGATCGGTGTGCTGTGCCAGCTGGGGGCGGCGGTACGGCTGCGCGACGAACTCGAGGCATGGCTGCCCGGCTTTGTACCCGAGGAGGAGCCGGCCGGCCCGGACATGACCGGCATCGCCATCGAGGACGAGGCCATCAGTGTGGGCCTCGGCAAGGAGGCCGTCGAGCAGACCCCGGCCTGAGCGGGGCCGCCGGGCCGCACGGACCCGGCCGTCCGCTCCGGCCACCGGAGCGGACGGGATGGCCCGAGCGCCTGCCGGCCCCGGTGCCGCCCGGTCTCACCACCAGCTCGAATCCAGGCGTCCCTCGATGGCCCGGATGTTCTCCCGCGCGCAGCTGTCACAGAAGTAGCGGCGCTCACCGCTCTCGACGGAGCAGGTCCAGGTCGGCGGAGAGCCCTCGGTGACCGCGCCGCAACCGGCGCACACGGTGTCCCCGTCAGCCAACTCCGCCTGTTCATGCGTCTTCTGGTCCACCAGCCGACGATATCCCCGCCAGCCCCATGAAAGCGGGATACAACGCACGATGGGGCCCGCCCTGTCGGACGGACCCCATGGGTGGCGGCATCAGCGCACTGCCTTACTGCATCACGGCCATCGCCAGTGCACGGCGGGCACGGAGCGACGCGCGCTCGGCACGCCGCTGCATACGCCGCGCGGCGGCGAGCCGATGAGCCCTGCGTTCCGATTCAGCCTCTTGCAGGCGTTCGTGCATATGCGCACGCGCCAGGGCTTCTGGGATGAGTTGCATGGCGAGGTTCCTGTTCTGACGCGACTCGATCGCGTCGGCGTTCACATTCACGGGGACGGGGGTGTCGGTGAGGGAGGGATTCATCGTGAGGTCCTGCTTCTGGGGATCCCGTGTGACGGGATGGTCGATCGTTCCTGTGCCGATGGAGTTCATGCCGCAACCGGGTTCTTGCGCGGACGGCCACGCGGACGCTTCCGGGGTACGACGACACCCTGGACGAAGAGCTCGCCGCCCCAGACGCCCCACGGCTCACGGCGGTCTTTGGCACCGGCGAGACATGCCTCACGGACGGGACAGCTCTGGCACAGCGTCTTGGCGTACTCGACGTCGGCCGGGGACTCCGCGAAGAAGACCTCGGGGTCATACGTGCGGCACGGAACAGCGGCGCCGAGGCGGTCGATCTCGTCGTCGAGCTCGGTGAGGGGCAGCAAGGGGTTCTCCTGAGGGTCGGGCGGAGGGATCAGGTCGGTCGCTACGGACGGGGTGTGCGTCTGGAGTTGCACGGTGGTGTGTTCCTCGTCTGTTCGGCCCGCTGGTGGCGGGCGCGTGGGCAAACAAAAGGGCCGCGGATCCCGGTGTGGGTTCCGCGGCCCTGGAAGGTGCCGACCTGATCGTGCCGATCAGGCTGGATCTCTCCAGGGTTCGAGGCCGCGGTAGGCCCACATTTCATGCTGCGTCTGGTACTGCTTCCGGGATCCGGCACCATTGGCCGCCGCGAAGACAAGGGCATTCGCCGATGCCCTCGTTGCTGCTACCGCAGGTGCCTCGGTCGGTCGCGCGGTGCGCTCACTGCGCGTCAGCACAGCGAGGAACTCGGGGCGCGCGACCTCGATACCGGACAGGCGGCCGAAGCCGGACAGACCGGTACCCGGGAGCGAGGAGCCGAGCGGGCAGGTGGCGACGACCGAGAGATCGGTCATTTTGTCGGTCTTGATGATGCTGATCACTGGGCTCGCCTCCTCTCGGCGTCTCGGTGGACCGGGAATCCCGTTCCAGGGTGTTCAAGTACAGCACGGATCCATCGGATCTCGGAAGATTCCGTTGTCTCCGTGCTTCCGAAGGCTATGGGGATGCGCTCCGCGCGCGCAAACTATTTTTCCGACGAGTTTTTCGCGGCGTCCTCGGAGCCGTCCTCCGAAGCTCCCACGAGCTCCTCGCCGGCACAGATTGCCAGCACATCACTGCCGTAGCGGTCGAACTTCCGCCGCCCCACTCCTGAGATGACCGCAAGCTCCGATTCGGTTCCCGGAACGGCCTCCGCGATCGCCATCAGTGTCTTGTCGGTGAAGACGCAGTAGGCGGGCTGCCGGGAACGCGCGGCCTGCTCGGCCCGCCACTCGCACAGCCGCTCGTAGAGCGCCTCGTCGAGCTCCGAGGGGCAGTCCTCACACCGCATCAGCTTCATCTCGCCCGCGTCCGTGAGGGTCTTGTTGCAGACCCGGCAGCGGGCCGGGCTGCGGTGCTTGGGACGCCGCGCCACCGCCGCCGCCCCGTCGCCTCGCTCGACGCCCCCCGAGACCGCGCCCGGCGTGCGACGCCCGGCCACCGCCCCGGAACCGGGCCGCAGACCGCTGAGGAAGCGGCTGGCGCGGCGGGAGGCCCGCCCACCGGGAGAGCGCGCCAGCGACCAGGACAGGGCCAGATGCAGCCGGGCGCGGGTGACGCCGACATACAGCAGCCGGCGCTCCTCCTCTATCTGCTCATCGGTCTTGGCGTAGGTGATCGGCATCATGCCTTCGGTGAGACCGACCAGGAAGACGGCGTCCCACTCCAGGCCCTTGGCGGCGTGCAGGGACGCGAGCGTCACCCCTTCGACCGTCGGGGCGTGCTGGGCGTTGGCCCGCTCGTCCAGCTCGGCGACGAGGTCGGCGAGGGTGGCCGCGGGCCGGGCCTCGGCGAAGTCCTCGGCGAGCCGCACCAGAGCCGCCAACGACTCCCAGCGGTCGCGGACCGCCCCCGAGCCGGCCGGCGGCCGGCTCGTCCAGCCCATGTCGCTGAGCACCGCCCGCACCTCGGACGGCAGGTCCACGGCGTCGTCGAGCAGCGCGTCGTTGGCGCCGAAGCGGGCCGCGCCACGCAGCTTGACGCCGGCCTCGCGCACCTCGGGCCGCTCGAAGAACCGCTCGGCGCCCCGCAGCTGATACGGCACGCCGACGTCGGCCAGCGCCTGCTCGTAGACCTCGGACTGGGCGTTGATACGGAAGAGCACGGCGATCTCGCCGGCGGGCACACCGGCGGCGATCAGGTCACGGATCCGGCGGGCGGTGCCCTCGGCCTCGGCGGGCTCGTCGGCGTACTCCGTGTACACGGGCTCGGGCCCGGCCTCGCGCTGCGAGACCAGCTCCAGCCGCTGCTCGGCCGCGCGCCCCTTGGCCTGGGTGAGGAGGCCGTTGGCGAGGTGCACGACCTGGGGGGTGGAACGGTAGTCGCGGACGAGCTTGACCACCGTCGCGTTCGGATGGCGGGTGCGGAAGTTGAGGAGGTGGTCGGGGGTGGCGCCGGTGAAGCTGTAGATCGTCTGGCTGGCGTCGCCGACCACACAGAGAGTGTCGCGGTCCCCCAGCCAGAGCTCCAGCAGCCGCTGCTGGAGCGGGCTGACGTCCTGGTACTCGTCGACGACGAAGTGCTGATACTGGGAACGGACCTGCTCGGCGATGTCGTGCCGGTCCTGGAGCACACCGACCGTGAGCAGCAGCACATCCTCGAAGTCGATGCTGCCCCGCTCCCGCTTGAGCTGTTCGTACGTGCGGTAGATCTGCCCGATCTCGGCGGCGTCGCGCGGCGCCTCGCGGCCGGCCTTGACGACCGCGGCCGGATAGTCGGCCGGCACGGTCTGGGTGACCTTGGACCATTCGATCTCGGCCGTGACATCGCGCAGCTCGTTGCGGTCGAACCGGATGCCGCAGCGGGCGGCGGCCTCCGCGACGAGCTGGATCTTGCGGTCCAGCAGCCGCGGGACCTCGCCGCCGACGGCCTTCGGCCAGAAGAACTGGAGCTGCCGCAGGGCCGCGGAGTGGAATGTCCTGGCCTGGACCCCGCCCGCGCCGAGCTGCCGCAGCCGCCCGCGCATCTCGCCGGCCGCGCGGGCCGTGAACGTGACCGCAAGCACACTCGCGGGCTGAAGGATCCCCGCCCGCACCCCGTAGGCGATCCGGTGGGTGATCGCACGGGTCTTGCCCGTGCCGGCGCCGGCCAGCACGCAGACGGGGCCGTGCAGAGCCGTGGCGACCTCGCGCTGCTCGGGGTCGAGCCCGTCGAGCACCCCGTCGGCCGAGTCAGGCACCGGCGGGAAAAGAGAGGAGTGCGTTGCTGCTGTCACCCCGCCATGCTGCCAGGTCCACAGAGACGTCCGGGACCCCTGTCCACAGCCACCGCACCCCGGTCGTACGCATCGCGGCCGCTGTGGACAACCGACGACGCGCCGGCGCGGCGGATGCTTTGCTGTGTTCAGGCGGTCGAGGGGGCGGGAGGCGAGCGGTCGAGCCGGGCGAGCGGGCGGGAAGCGACGGTCGAGCGCACGGGAGGCGAGCGAGCGTATGGCGGGCGGGTGAGATGTCGAG
>NZ_JAMJFM010000091.1:0-18430 GCF_023544705.1 Streptomyces sp. MCA2 | reverse complement strand
CGCACTCGCAGGCCGGCTCGCCAAGGACCTGCCGGGCACCGGCGACCGCGCCGGCACATCGATCGCAGACGAGCCGGCATCCAGTGAGTCGTTTCATCCTTCGTAACGCGGTGACTCGACGTGGTGCAGGACGAGGATGGCCTGCACGATTGCGGTGGCTCGGCGCGGGCAGCAGCGCAGCTTGACCAGGATTCTCCAGGTTTTGAGGGTAGCGATGGCCCGTTCGCCGCGAGCGCGGATCTTCGCGTGGGCGCGGTTGACGGCCTTCTGCCGCCGGGACAGCTTGGGCCTGAAGCGACGTCGTTTGAACGGCGTGCGGATGCTTCCGCGGGCGCCTTGGTACCCCTTGTCGGCGAAGGTCATCACCTTCTCGCTGGTCAGCGCGTCGATGATGCCGTGGGCCCGGGCGGCGGTCAGATCATGCGCCGAGCCGGGTAGTGCGGGTGACGCCCAGACGAGCCCGCCGGCGGCGTCCGCGATGACCTGCACGTTCACGCCGTGCCGTTTGTGTTTGCCGGAGTAGTACGGCTTCTGGTCGGCGACCCGGTCGATCGAGATCAGCGTGCCGTCCAGGATCGCGTACGCCAGCTGCCGGATGCGCCGCATGGCGGTGTCCAGGCCGTCGGCGGCTGCGCTGAGTAGGGAGATGGCTTCCTGAACGTAGCGCCAGGCGGTGGCGACGCCGATCTGGAAGCCGGCCGCAAGGCGGGTGTAGGTGTCACCGTTGCGCAGGCGGGCCAGGGCGAGCAGGGCTTGGCGACCGGGCTTGAGGCGCCGCCAGCGGGACCGGCGCTGCTGGCGGTGGCCGCGGATGCGGTCGGCGAGGTGGTTCAGGGTCCGGCTGGACAACGGAATCGTGGCGGGGCAGGACAGCACGGCGAGGCTCCCGATCGGGGCTTCGAGTCTTGGTCGACAGCTGTCCTATCTGGAGCCTCGCACCCCTCGATCATCGGGTCCGCCACACCACCCTGAGCTGCAACATCAGCTTGGAAAAGGCTCAACGAGTGGAGCCATGCCCAGGGCCGGGCACGTGGTGCCCGCTACCCGGTGGTGCCGGTCGGCGTAGGTGGGGCCGACCACGCTGAGTGACGTGAATCAGGAAATCGCCGAGCACAAGCTCACGTTCCACGTCCAGCTGTCCGCCACCCGCCGGGGCGCTCGTCTCGCGCGGCTTCTCGCGACCGAGCAACTCCGTTCCTGGGGGCTGCCGTTCGAAGATCCGGCTCAGGTCATTGCCGAGCTGGCCGCGAACGCCGCGTCGCACGGCCTCGTACCGGGGCGGGACTTCCGCCTCGCCGTGCTGTCCGACGCGGACACGCTCCGTATCGAGGTGACGGATGCCCGCGGTGACCGGCTCCCGGACCCACAGGGGTCAGGCCTACGGGAGTCGGGTCACGGCCTGATCCTGGTCGACGTGCTCGCCGACCGCTGGGGCACCCGACGGGGACCGTTCCCCTGCAAGACGGTCTGGGCGGAATTCGACCTGCCGATGTGGGGTCGATGAGGCGGTCGGCCGCCCGTCAACCGGAGGCCGGGAAACCGGACTTCGGTGTGCCGCGTGCCGGGGTTTGGGCCTGTAAAAGACCCCATAACCCCAGGTACAGAAACCGACCCCACCCAGCCCAACCGGCCCTGGACACCCCGCCGCCATCACTCACTCGGGTGATCCACGACCGGAATACTGGCCTCCGCAGCCCCCGCCCATGCACTCTCGGTAACAACCCCAAAAACCCGCAGACATGCGACGGCCCCCGGCCGGGACTGGCATCCCGATCGAGGGCCTGGCCATTGAGGAAGAGCAGCTTCCTGATGGCTGAGAGGAAGAGCAGTTCCCGATGGCTGAACAGAAGCTTAATGCGCCTGCGCGCGCCCGGTACGGCGTTCACCGATCCCCGGCCGGCGTGCACCAGGTCACCGAATACCAGGACCCCGGCTACACGATCGTCGGCAATCACCTCACGCAGCACCGGTCCCTGTCCGGCCTGGCGATCGGGCTCGCCGCCTACATCCAGTCGCTGCCCGAGGGCGCGCCGGTCGACATCCGTACGCTCGCGAAGAGGTTCCCGGAGGGGCGGGAGCGGATCGCGGCCGCCTTACGGGAGTTGGAGGCGTACGGCTACCTCGAACGGGTCCGGCGGCGCACCGACGACGGGCGGATGGTCACGGTCACGATCTCGTACAACAACCCAGCGGCCACCCGCGCCCGCCGCGCCCGCGAGGACGCCGCGCAGACCAAGCGCCGCACCGCCATCGAACCACCCCCTGCCGCTCCGGCCCCGGCCTCGTCCCCGGCCTCGTCCCCGTCCCCGGTCCCGGCCCCGTCACCAGCCCCGACCCTTGAGCCTCCGCGCCGACGAACGGAGCCCGCACCCCCGCCGCCCCGACGTCCCCCCGCTCCCCAGCCACCCCAGCCGTCCCCGGTCAGGCAGCCCTCGCAGCCGCCCCCCGTACGGCAACCACCCCAGCCCTCCCACGCGCCAGAGCCCTCCCACGCACCCCAGCCCTCCCACACACCCCAGCTGCCGCAGCTACCGCAGCCCGCCACCCGCGAGCACCACACCCCGGCCGCCGCCCTCCTGGCCAGCCTCCGCCATGACGATCCCCGCCTCCTGCTCTCCGTACGGGATACCCACCGCCTCACCCCGCCCGTGGCCGCCTGGCTGGAGCGCGGCGCGTCCCCGGATGCCGTACGCAGCGCCCTGACCACCGGCCTCCCGCCGACCCTCCGCCACCCGGCAGCGCTACTCGCCCACCGGCTCGCGGAGCTCCTGCCGCCACCCCTCCCGGCGGCAACCCCCTGCGCCCCCACGGCCCCACCACCCCCACTCCAGACCTGCGACGGCTGCGAGCGTGCCTTCCGCGCCCCCGAGCCGGGCCGCTGCCGCGACTGCCGTCAGCCGGGGCAGCAGAGCAGAGAGCCGCTGAGCATGAAGTTGAGCTGAAAGCTTTCCCGGCGGAAGGTCGGCGGTTCTTCCGTGATGTCACGTGCAATTGGTCGCGGTCGTGTGAACTGCCCCCGGTTGCAGGGCAGTTGAGAGTTCCCGCACCGCACTTAGCAACGTGCCTGCGGCTGCGGATAGTTGGACATCGAGTTATCAGTCAGTCGAAACGCCACCATTAACTGCCACGTGCGAGTTTCACAAAATCATCACGCTCAAGATCCGCACAACGCGGGTTCCGGATGCAGCTACCAGCTAGTACTTTCATTGATGACCAAGAGGGCGCGGTATCTGACCCATGCCGCCCTGAATGATAGTTGAATCGGGGATAATTCGATGAAGAGTTTTGCCTCGGGGGCGATCCGTGGGGCCGGAGCGCTGACCGTCGGCCGCTACGTCAGCAAGGGCGTGGCCAAGGACATCGCGAGCAAGGCCGTCGTTGCCGGGGCGACCGGCTGCCTCTCCTGGCTCGCCTGCGGGCTTAGGGAATTCTGATGGCCAAGATTGTATTTACTGTTCTCTGGGCCGGTGTGGTCATTGCGGTGAACAGCATGCTGCATGACTTCATCTGGGCTGAGTATCTGTCGACATTCGCGCTGGGTGGAATTTACGCCTTTACTGTCGACAAGGTGCCGGGACCCCGCGGCAAGAGGACCCAAGAAGGCCCGGGGCTGTAACGTTCCCGGCGTCACTCTTCAAGTACCCCGGTTCACCATCAACCGCCCCACCGCCTGCTCCAATTCGGCGATGCGGTCGGCGAGACGCTTCTTGTCGGAGCCTTTTGCGTCACGCAGGAGGAGCTCCACCTCGGCGAGTTGGCCGGCGATGTCCGCGAGGCGGGAGGTGTCGGAGGCAGGCGCCGCGGGCTGCGAGGGCGGTTCGGGAGGCGGTGGGGCGCCGGGGCCTTCCGGGGGAAGGGGAGGGTGCTCGGCCGACACCGAGGGCGACCCCGAGGACGACATCGTCGGCGACCCCGCGGGCGAGGGCGCGGACGCAGCCGCATCCGTTCCGGCCGTGGTCGTGACGGTGGTCGCCGCCGCCGGTGTCGTCGTTGGCGTCGTCGTAGGCGTAGCCGTGGCGGGCGGTGGCCCCTCGCCCCCAGGTTGATCCTCCGACGTCAGAAGCCGCTTCAACTGCTCCGCCTGGGCGGCCAGTTGGCGGTTCTTGCGGTGGAGGTCGAGGAAGACGTTCACCTTGGTGCGCAGCAGCCAGGGGTCGAAGGGCTTGATGAGGAAGTCGGCGGCGCCGACCGTGTAGCCCCGGTAGGCGTAGTTCGGGTCGACCGAGGCGCCGGTGAGGAGAATGATCGGGACGTCCTTCGTCTGGTCCAGGCCCTTGATGTTGGCGGCGGTCTCGAAACCGCTCATGCCCGGCATCAGCACATCGATGAGGACGACCGCGAACTCCTCGCGCAGCATGGCCTTGAGGGCCTCTTCGCCGGATCGCGCGCGGACCACTTTCTGGCTGAGGGAGCCCAGTACGGCTTCCAGTGCGACGAGGTTCTCCTCCATGTCGTCGACGATGAGAATGCCGGCTGAGTTGTCCGGTGCGGTCGTCATGACGGCTCCCCCGTCGGTCCCTGGTCGTCCTGGTCTGCACTCTCGCCGTCGTCGGCGCTCCGGGGGCGGCCGGAACTCCCGGTGTTCTCCGTGGTGTCGTGGCTGTGCGGGCTCACCGGGCTGTGTGGGCTCTCCGGGCTGTCGGGATCAGGGGCCGTGGCCATGCCGCAGTTCTGCGGGTCCAGCAGGCCGCAGATCACGGTCAGCAGCCGGTCCACGTCCACCGGTTTGGGGATGTAGTCGTTGGCCCCGCTCTCGATCGCCTTTTCGCGGTCGCCCGGCATGGCCTTGGCGGTGAGCGCGATGACCGGCAGGTCCGCGAATCTGGGCGCTTGTCGGATCGCCTTGATCATCTCGTAACCATCCATTTCGGGCATCATGATGTCCATCAGCACCAGCGATACGTCCGGCGTCCGGTCGAGGACCTCCAGGCCCTCGCGGCCGTTCTCGGCGTACTTGACGCGGATGCCGACCCGGCCCAGTACATGCGTGAGCGCGAAGACATTGCGGATGTCGTCGTCGACGATGAGGATGCGGCGGTTGACCAGTACCTCGCCGGGGCGTCCGCTGAGCCAGTCCTTGAGGCGGGTGGTCTCGGGCCAGGTGACATCGCTGCCGTCGGGGGAGTGGGATCCCAGGTGCGAGGTCTGCTCCTGCTCCGTCTTGGTGGCGAAGACATCACCGGACGATGAGCTCCGCGCGGTCGAGGTGCTCGCGGGGCTGGGTGCGGCCGTGAGCTGTTCGGCCAGGACGGGGCGCGCGGGGCCGGCCTGTGCGGTGCTGTCCGCGGGGCGGGTCGCGGCGGTGGGGCTCGGGGCGGGGAAGGGGCCGGTGTAGCGCGCGGGCACATACAGGGTGAAGGTCGAGCCGACGCCCGGCTCGCTCTCGGCGATGATCCGGCCGCCGAGCAGCGAGGCCATGTCGCGGCTGATGGAGAGGCCGAGGCCGGTGCCGCCGTATTTGCGGTTGGTGGTGCCGTCGGACTGCTGGAACGCCTCGAAGATGCCGTCGAGTTTCTCGGGTGAGATGCCGATTCCGGTGTCCTTCACGGAGAGCGCGATGACGTCGTCCGCGGTGCGCAGGGACTCCTCCTCGAATTCCGTGCCCGGTACGCGCTGGACGATGAGTTCCACGCTGCCGGAGGAGGTGAACTTCACGGCGTTGGACAGGAGGTTGCGGAGGATCTGCTGGAGGCGCTGTTCGTCGGAGAAGAGTTCCTTGGGGACGTTCTCGCCGACCTTGACGTCGAAGGTGAGGCCGCGGTCGACGGTGAGCGGCTTGAAGGTGGCGCGGACGTAGTCGAGCAGTTTGATCAGCGGCAGGGCCTTGGGGTGGACGTCCATCCGGCCGGCCTCGATCTTCGACAGATCAAGGATGTCGTTGATGAGCTGGAGGAGGTCGGAGCCCGCGCGGTGGATGGTGACGGCGAACTCCACTTCCTGGCCGGACAGTCGGCCGTCCGGGTTGTCGGCGAGGAGCCGGGAGAGCACCAGCAGGGAGTTCAGCGGGGTGCGCAGCTCGTGCGACATGTTCGCCAGGAACTCCGACTTGTACTGCGAGGAGGTGGCGAGCAGCGCCGCCTTCTCCTCCAGCTCGGCATTCGTCAGCTGGAGCTCGTCGGAGCGCTGGCGGAGCTCGGCGGTCAGCCGCTGGGATTCCGAAAGCAGGGACTCCGTACGGGAGTTGGCGATGATGGTGTTGATCGAGACGCCGATGGTGTTCACGAACTGGTCGATGAAGGCGAGGTGGACGTCGCTGAACCGGCTGAAGGAGGCCAGCTCGATCACGCCGAGCACCTGGTCCTCGAAGAGGATCGGGAGGATGACGATGCTGGCCGGGGCCGCGGCGCCGAGTCCGGAGCTGATGGTGATGTAGTCGGGCGGAACGGCCTCGACGACGATGCGCTTCTTCTCCATGGCGGCCTGGGTGATCAGGCCCCAGCCGGGGGTGCCCAGCCGCAGCCGCGGCAGGGAGCGGCGGCCCTCGGGCTGGCCGGTGCCGTAACCGGCGATCAGCTCCAGGCCCTCGCCCGGTTCGGCGCCCGCCTCGGCCAGGAAGAACGCGCCGAACTGCGCATTCACCAGCGGGGTCAGCTCGCGCAGGATCAGGTCGGCGACCTCGACCAGGTCGCGGTGGCCCTGCATCAGGCTGGCGATACGGGCGAGGTTGGACTCCAGCCAGTCCTTGGCGCGGGTGGTCTCGCGGAGGTTGGCGACCATCAGGTTGATGTTGTTCTTCAGGGCCGCGACCTCGCCCTGGGCGTCCACGGTGATCGAGCCGGACATGTCGCCCTGGGTGACGGCGCTGGCCACCTCGGCGATCGCGCGGACCTGCGTCGTCAGGTTCAGCGCCAGCTCGTTGACGCTGGTGGTCAGCCGCTTCCAGGTGCCGTAGACGCCCTCGACCCGGGCCTGGCCGCCGAGCTGGCCCTCGCTGCCGACCTCGCGGGCCACCCGGGTCACCTCTGAGGAGAACGAGGACAGGGTGTCGACCATCGTGTTGATCGTCGTCTTCAGCTCCAGGATCTCGCCGCGGGCGTCGACGTCGATCTTCTTGGACAGGTCGCCCTTGGCGACGGCGGTGGCGACCTGGGCGATGTTGCGGACCTGGGACGTCAGGTTGTCGGCCATGGAGTTGACGTTGTCGGTGAGGTTCTTCCAGACGCCGGAGACGCCGTGGACCTGGGCCCGGCCGCCCAGCCGGCCTTCGGTGCCGACCTCGCGGGCGACGCGGGTGACCTCGTCCGCGAACGCCCGCAGCTGCTGGACCATCGTATTGACGGTGTCCTTCAGCTCCAGGATCTCGCCGCGGGCATCCACATCGATCTTCTTGGACAGGTCGCCGTTGGCCACGGCCGTGGTGACCTGAGCGATGTTCCGGACCTGGGAGGTCAGGTTCAACGCCATGAAGTTGACGTTGTCGGTGAGGTCCTTCCAGACCCCGGAGACGTCCCTGACCTGCGCCTGACCGCCCAGGTTTCCTTCGGTGCCGACCTCGCGGGCCACGCGGGTGACTTCGTCGGCGAAGGCGGAGAGCTGGTCGACCATCGTGTTGATCGTGGTCTTCAGCTCCAGGATCTCGCCCTTCGCCTCCACGGTGATCGTCTTGCCGAGGTCGCCCTCCGCGACGGCGGTGGCGACCAGGGCGATGTTGCGGACCTGCGAGGTGAGGTTGTCCGCCATGAAGTTGACGCTCTCGGTGAGGTCCCGCCAGACCCCGGACACGCCTCTGACCTGCGCGCGGCCGCCCAGCCGCCCTTCGGTGCCCACCTCGCGGGCCACCCGGGTGACCTCGTCGGCGAAGGCGGAGAGCTGGTCGACCATCGTGTTGATCGTCGACTTCAGTTCCAGGATCTCGCCCCGTGCGTCCACGGTGATCTTCTGGCTCAGATCGCCGTTGGCCACGGCCGTGGTGACCTGGGCGATGTTGCGGACCTGCCAGGTCAGGTTGGACGCCATGAAGTTGACGTTGTCGGTGAGGTCCTTCCAGACCCCGGAGACGCCCCTGACCTGCGCGCGGCCGCCGAGCTGACCCTCCGTGCCGACCTCGCGGGCGACGCGGGTGACCTCGTCGGCGAACGCCCGCAGCTGGTCCACCATCTTGTTGACGGTGAGCTTCAGCTCCAGCAGCTCGCCGGTGGCCTCGACCGTCACCTGCTGGGTCAGGTCGCCGGTGGCCACCGCCGTCGTGACCACGGCGATATCCCTGACCTGCGCGGTCAGCCGCGACGCCATGGTGTTGACGGCCTCGGTCACATGGAGCCAGTCGCCGGAGAGCCCCTGGACCTTGGCCCGGCCGCCCAGCCGGCCTTCGGTGCCGACCTCACGGGCGACCCGGGTGACCTCGCCGGTGAACAGCGACAGCTGGTCGACCATGCGGTTCACCCCGCTGCCCAGCCGGCGCAGATCGCCGCGGAGCTGGCGGTTGCCGTCGTGCAGATCGACCCGCTGGGTCAGGTCGCCGTCGGCCACCGCGTCCAGCACCCGGGTGGCCTTGGCGAGCGGGACCACCAGCGCTTCGAGGACGGTGTTGGCCGCCTCGATGTTCGTCGTCCAGGTCCCCTGGCCGGGGCTGGCGGTGATCCGCTCGTCCAGCCGGCCCTGCCGGATGATCTCGCTGCGTACGCGCTGGAGCTCGGAGGCCAGATGGGCGTTGCGGGCGACGACCTGGTTGAAGACGCCGGTCATGTCGGCCAGCACGCCATCCGTGGAGGAGCCGTCCTGCGGGATCTCCACGCGTGCGCTGAAATCACCGTCGCGCAGCGCGTTCATCGCCGCGAGCAACGGCCGCAGCTCACTGGTCCGCACCCACTGCCCGTCGTGCCGGGAGTCGCGGGGCTGCGGGGGCTCAGCGGGCTCGGGAGGCTCAGGGGGCGGAGAAGCAGGCTCGGGCCGGGACGGGTCGAGCGCCATGGCACACCATCCCCCCAGTGATCGATGTGGAGAAGCCGGTCGGGCAGAGAGATCCATTTGGGCAGATATGACATAGTATAAAGCGCTTGTAATCAGTTTTTCCCGGCACTTTCAGGGGGCGCAGTGGTACCGCTGTCCTCCCCGTCCACGACGGAAAGCGTGTCCCGGAAAGGCTTGCCCGCGAACCAGCTCGCGGCCGCCGGCGCACGTAAATTCGTGCGCGCGCTGCTCATCGAACGGGCGGGTGCCCCACCCGCCACGGCAGGGCCCGGTGCGGCCGCGATCAGCTCGGAGCTGATCAGCGACGCCGTCCTGCTCACCAGCGAGCTGGTCACCAATGCCGTGATGTACGCCGGTACCGATATCGATGTGACCTGCCGCCTGGAGCACGACCGGCCGCCCGCCGAGGGCGACGGGGAGCGCCGCCCGGCCAAGGTGGGAGTGGTGCTGGAGGTCTCCGACCGCCATCCCGCCCGGCGCGTACGCGGCGGGGTGGACGCCCGCACCGGAGAGCCCGGATACGGCCTCCAGCTGGTGAGCGCGCTGGCGGAGTCCTGGGGCGTGACCTACCGCCGGGCCGTGAAGACCGTCTGGTTCCGTCTGGAGGCCACCGAGGGGGACCCCGGACGCATCCGTGCCGTGCCCAGGACCGAGGAGGCGCGCACCCCCGAGCCTCCCCTTCGTCCGGCCCACCCCCACCCGGTGGCCCCGCGCGGCCGCCCGCACAAGTTCGCCGCCGAATGGGCCGACCGCGGCGGCCCGTCCTTCCTCGCCGAGACCAGCGAACTGCTGGCCGGGCAGCTCGACCAGGACATGGTCACCGCGCTCACCGCCCAGCTGCTGGTGCCCCGGCTCGCCGACTGGTGCGCCATCTGGCTGAGCACCGAGGGCGGCGGGGTGCAGCTCTCCCGGGTCTGGCATGTCGACGAGCGGCGGATCACCCCCCTCCGGGCCGAACTGGAACGGGACCCGCCGGCCGACATCGTCAGCACCGCCGGCACCCCCTGGCCCTGGCCGGAATGCGCCGGTGCGGCCCCCTCGGGCGGCTCCGCGCTCGCCTTCCCGCTGGTCGCCCGGGACACCGAGCAGGGCATGCTGCTGCTCGGGCGGGCCGGGCACCTCCAGATGACCGACACCGTGGTGCGGATGGTCGAGGACGTGGCACGCCGGGTCGCGCAGGCCGTCTACACCGCCCGCCAGTACACCCGGCAGACCACGATCAGCCTGGCGCTCCAGCGACGGCAGCTGCCCGCGACGCTCGCCAGCATCCCCAGCGTCGACACCGCGATCGTCTACGAGCCGCACGGCGAGGGGCAGACCGTCGGCGGCGACTTCTACGACGTCTTTCCGATGGGCGACCGCCGCTGGTGCTTCCTGCTCGGGGACGTACAGGGCAAGGACCCGGAGGCGATGTCCGTGACCGGCCTGGCCCGCCATCTGGTGCGGCTGCTGGCGCGGGAGGGGCATGGCGTCGAGTCGGTGCTCGGCCGGCTGAATCTGGCCATGGCCGAGGAGAGCGCGGAGGCGGTGGAGCTGGGCGGCGAACAGGCCACCTCCCGCTTCCTGAGCCTGCTGTACGGCGAGCTGGAGGTCGCTCCGGGCGTACCCGGAGCCCGCTGCACGGTCGCCACCGCCGGCCATCCGCCGCCGCTGCACATGTTCGTCGACGGCGCGGTGGAGGCGGCCTCCGACCCCCAGATGCTGCTCGGCATCGACGGGGGCACCGAATTCCACGCCAGCACCTTCCATCTCGCGCCGGGCGAGACGCTGCTGTGCGTGACCGACGGTGTCACCGAACGCCGTTGCGGCAACTGGCAGTTGGACGACAACGACGGCCTGATCGAGGTGATGCGGGACGGCATGGGGCTGGGCGCCAAGGCCCTCGCCGAGCACGTACGCCGCGCCGCACACGACTTCGGCACCGGCCCGGTCGAGGACGATCTGTCGGTGCTGGTCCTCCAGGCGGTGACCCCGGCGGCCGAACGGCGCCCGTGAGCGGCCGGCCGGCCCACCGGGGACGGGTGGTCACCGCCGCGGCATCAGGACCTGCCGTCGGAGTGGGTGAACACCGGCCTCCCGCCGCCGGAGATCACCCCGCCGCCCATACCGCCGACGGGGTCGAACTGCCCGCTGAACAGCGGGCGGCCGAGCGAATGGCCGTCGCCGGAGGACCGCTGGACCTGTGCAGCCTGCGGCGCCGCCTGAGCGACACCGGACGCGAGCACGCTGACACCGCCCAGGGCGGCAAGGACGAGGCAACGACCGAGGTGGGGGCGCATAGGACGCTCCTTCAGTAGAGGAAACCCAGTAGCCGAGTGGCTGAGTAGCCGACTAACGGAGTGACCCGGCGCTGAGTAACCGCCTGCTGACTAACCGGGTGACCGCCGGCGCGCTGCTCCCACCGCACCCCGCACGAACAACGTGCCGCAAGAGCCATCCCTGCGGGTAGGCGCGCGACGCCGCGAGGGGGCTCGTTGCTCGATGCCGTGCGCCCGGTGTGACCCCGCGCATGGCCGCATTCCGGCATGAGCGGGTAAGAACACACCCCGGAGGGCGTGACATACCGATCGGTATGCGCTGACAATCTCAGCACCACTACCCGCCCGTAACAAAGCGGAGGCACCCGGTGCTCAGCACGATGCAGGACGTACCGCTCACCGTCTCGCGAATCCTGGCCCACGGGTCGACGGTTCACGGCGAGTCGCAGGTCATCACCTGGACCGAGGGAGAACCGCACCGGCGCACCTTCGCCGAGGTGGGCCGCCGGGCCGCACAGCTGGCCCATGCGCTGCGCGAGGAGCTGTCCGTCGCCGACGAGGAACGCGTCGGCACGCTCATGTGGAACAACGCGGAGCACCTGGAGGCCTATCTCGCGATCCCCTCCATGGGGGCGGTGCTGCACACGCTCAATCTGCGGCTGCCCGCCGAGCAGCTGATGTGGATCATCAACCACGCCGAGGACCGGGTCGTGCTCGCCAACGGCACCCTGCTGCCGCTGCTCGCCCCGTTGCTGCCGCAGCTGCCCAACGTCGAACACGTCGTGGTCGTCGGCCCCGGCGACCACTCCCTGGTGGCGGGCGGCCGGGCGCGGGTGCACGACTACGAAGAGCTGATCGCCGGGCGGTCGGAGAGCTACGCATGGCCGGAGATCGACGAGCGGGAGGCCGCGGCGCTCTGTTACACCTCGGGGACCACCGGCGACCCCAAGGGCGTGCTCTACAGCCACCGTTCGCTCTATCTGCACTCGATGCAGGTCAACACCGCCGAGGCGTTCGCGCTCACCTCGCGCGACATCACGCTCCCCGTCGTACCGATGTTCCACGTCAACGCCTGGGGCCTGCCGCACGCCGCCTTCATGGCCGGTGCCTGGCTGCTGATGCCGGACCGCTTTCTCCAGCCCGCGCCGCTCGCCGAGATGATCGAGACCGTACGTCCCACCATCGGCGCCGCCGTGCCCACCATCTGGCAGGGGCTGCTCGCCGAACTCGATGCCAAGCAGCGCGATGTCACCTGCCTGCGGACCGTCGTCATCGGCGGCTCCGCCTGCCCGCCCGCCCTGATGCGCGGCTTCGAGGAGCGCCACGGCATCCGCGTCGTCCACGCCTGGGGCATGACCGAGACCTCCCCGCTGGGCAGCGTCTCCCACCCGCCGGCCGGAGTCAGCGGCGACGACGAGTGGGCCTACCGCGCCACCCAGGGCCGCTTCGCCGCCTCCGTCGAGGCGCGGCTGATCGGCCCCAACGGCGAACAGCTCCCGTGCGACGGCGTGGCCGCGGGCGAGCTGGAGGTCCGCGGGCCGTGGATCGCCGGTGCCTATTACGGCGGCGCACAGGGCGAACCGCTCCGCCCCGAGGACAAGTTCAGCCCCGACGGCTGGCTGCGCACCGGCGATGTCGGCACCATCACCCCGAACGGCTATCTGACACTGACCGACCGCGCCAAGGACGTCATCAAGTCCGGCGGCGAATGGATCTCCTCGGTCGAGCTGGAGAACCACCTGATGGCCCACCCGCATGTCGCGGAGGCCGCGGTGGTCGCCGTACCCGACGACAAGTGGGGCGAGCGGCCGCTGGCGACGGTGGTGCTCACCCAGGGCGCGACCATCGGCTACGAGGAGCTGAAGGCGTTCCTCGGCGAGCGGATCGCGCGCTGGCAGCTGCCGGAGCGGTGGGCCGTGATCCCGGTGGTGCCCAAGACGAGCGTGGGGAAGTTCGACAAGAAGGTGCTGCGCCGGCAGTACGCCGAGGGCGAGTTGGACGTGACGTTGCTGGCGTGAGCCGACGGCCGGTCGGGGCGCCCGCGGGTTGGGCGCCCGGCCGGTCTGGTGTTTGTGCGTACGGGGCGGGGCGGTGGGTGTACGGGGCTCCCCGGGTCACTTCCTGCTCCCCGTGGTCAGGCCCTGCCACCCGCGGTCAGTTCGTCCCGATCTTGGCGAGCAGGTCGACGATCCGGGCCTGGACCTCGGTGCTCGTGGAGCGCTCCGCGAGGAAGAGCACCGTCTCGCCGGCGGCCAGCCGCGGCAGCTGCGCCGGGTCCATGTCGGCGGAGGTGTAGACGACCAGCGGTGTGTGGTCGAGCAGACCGTTGGCGCGCAGCCAGTCGACGATCCCGGCCCGTCGGCGGCGTACCTGCATCAGGTCCATCACGACCAGATTCGGCCGCATCTGCGTCGCGAGATTGACCGCGTCGGTGTCGCCGCCGGCCCGTGCGACCTGCATCCCGCGCCGCTCCAGCGACATGGTGAGGGCGCCCGCGATGTCGTCGTTCTGCTCGATCAGCAGCACCCGCGGCGGATGGACGTCACTGTCGCGCGGGGCCAGCGCCTTGAGCAGAACGGCCGGGTCCGCGCCGTACGCGGCCTCCCGGGTGGCCTGCCCCAGACCGGCGGTCACCAGCACCGGGACCTCGGCCGCCCCCGCCGCCTGGCGCAGCGACTGGAGCGCGGTGCGGGTGATCGGCCCGGTCAGCGGGTCGACGAAGAGCGCCGCCGGGTACGCGGCGATCTGGGCGTCCACCTCCTCGCGGGAGTTGACGATCACCGGGCGGTAGCCGCGGTCGCTGAGCGCCTGCTGGGTGGCGACATCCGGCGCCGGCCAGACCAGCAGCCGACGCGGATTATCCAGCGGCTCCGGCGGCAACTCGTCGTCCATCGGCATCGGCTGACGGTCCATCACCTCTATGGCGCCGTTCGGACCGTCCAGCGGTTCGGGCCCCTCGCTGCCCTCGTCGGGCGCGGAGATGGCAAAGGCCCGGCCCTCGCCGGCATCCATCAGCCGCGGCTGCGGCTGGGACTGCGCCGGGGGCTGGGCAGGGGCCTGGTTCGGGGCCGGTGGCCTGGGCTGCTGCTGAGGCTGTTGAGGCTGCTGCGCTCCGGGGTGCGGACGCGCCTCGGGCGGCAGGGACTCGGCGGCCGCCGCGCGCTCGTTCTCCTGCGGTGGCGCGGCGAGTTTACGGCGGCGGCCCGAACCGGCGGACGTACCGCCGGGCGGAGTGCTGCCGGCCGGGGTGCTGCCGGGCGGCACCGGCGGGCGCTGCTGGTCGGCGATCTGCTGGGCGAACGGCACGCCCTGCCCCAGCGTCCGCACGCTGAACGCCCGCCCGTGGGAGTGCCCCGCGGCGTGCGCGTCGTCCTCGGCCGCGGGCGGCAGCGGCTGACGGTGCGGGGCGGTGGCGGGCCCGCCGTGCGGGGGCACGGGCGCCTGGCCCGCGGCCTCCTCGGCCGGGCTGGGGCGGCCGCGCCGACGGCCGGTGGGCGCGGGAGCGTTGGGCTCCTGGGGGTCTTGGGGCGCGACGGGCGTGTGGGGTGGCTGGGGCGCGTCAGGCGCGGGAGACGCAGCGTCCGGCGCCTGGGCGATCCCGGGCGCCGTGCCGGTGGCCGTACCCGTGGCCTCGGCCGGTTCGGTGGGCTGCGCCACCAGTCCCTCCGGGCCCGCCACGAACGTCCCGGACGACTCGGCATCGGCCATCGCGGCCGCCGCACGCTCCTCGGCCGCGGCCCGTCTGGCCCGTCGCCTGCCGGTCGGCTCGCCGTCCCACTCTCCTTGGGCACCAGCGGAGTGGGCGGCCGCTTCCAGCTCGTATCCCGGCTGTCCGCCGGCCACCGCACCCTCCGGGCCGCCGGCCACCGGCCGACGCGCCCGACGGCGTCCCGTGCCGCCGCCGTCCTGCGGCCCGGCCGCCTGCGCGGGCACCTGGTCGGCGGTCGCGGGCACCGACGACTGCGGGGTCCGGTCCGCCGCGGCGGGCGGCAGCGCAAAGGCGGTACGCGCACCGCCCTGCTGCTGCGCCCCGGAGGCGCCCGCGGACGCCCGGCCCCGCTCACCCTGCGCGGTCCGCTCGGGCGCCTCGGCCAGAGCCCGGCGCGCCCGCCGGCCACCCGGCTGTACGGGGCCGAGGCCCTGGGGCCCGACCGGGGCCTGCGCCTGGCCGGGAACGTGCGGCTGTCCCGGGGCCGGGCTCTGCGCCTGACCGGGAACGGGTGCCTGTCCCGGGGCCGGGGCCTGTCCCGGAATCTGCGGACGGGCCGGAACCGGAGCAGATCCGGACGCGCCTGCGGGCACGGAGACCGGCGCCGCGGCCGGCGCACCGCCCGGAGGCGTCGCCCCGGAGCCCTGCGTCCCGGCGGCGGGGCCGTGGCCCGGCGCGCCCGCGGCGGGCGCGTTACCCGGCTGCTGCCCCGACGGCTGACTCGTTCCTGACGTCTGACTCGCTCCAGGAGGGAGCGCGGGCAGCCCGCCGCCCTCCTGGGCGCCCTGCCGGGCCCGGCGCCGTCCCGACGGCGGTACGGACTCGGCCCCCGCCATGCCCGGCGGCAGCCCCGTACCGTCCGCGGTCGGCCGCCCGCCCTGCGTACCTCGCGCGGCGTCACCGTGCTGCGGATGCGCCCCCCGGCCGCCCTCGGCCGTCCCCGGACCCGTTTCACCCTGCGGACCGTCGCCCACGGCACCGTGCGGAGTGCCGGACTCCGGCCCTGCGCCCGCTGTCGTGGCCGGCCCGCCCGGGTGCGCGCCCTGCTCGGCGCCCGAACGCCGCGCACGCCGACGCCCGGTCGGCTGCGCCCCGCCCGCCTGGGCCGGCACCGCCGCACCGTGCTCCACGCCACCACCGCCACCGAGCGGCTGACCGGAACCGCCGGAACCGCCGCCCCCGCCGGGCCCACCGCCACCGCCGGGGTGGCCGTCGTCGCCCTCGTGACCCTCGCCGTCCGGCCCCTGGTCACCGTTGCCCGCGTCTGCCGACTCCGCCGCGCCCGCCGTGTCCGCAGCGTTGCCCCGGGTGCCCCGCGCATGGGCGGCCGGTACCGGCATCACCGTCGTCTCGTTGCCGGTCGGCCCGTCCATCCGGTCCGCGCCGCCGCTCGCGCCGTCCACCGTCGTGCCGTCCGCCGCCACCGGCAGCTCCAGCACATACGAACTGCCGCCCGCACCGGGCCCGCCGCCGGGCACCTCATGCGTCTGCATCAGCCCGCCGTGCTGCCGCACGATCCCGCGGACGATCGGCTCATGGACCGGGTCGCCGCCACCGTACGGACCGCGCACCTCGATCCGTACGACATCCCCGCGCTTGGCCGCCGCCACCACGATCGTCGAATCACCCGGGATCGGCCCCGAACGCCCGCCCGCGGCAGCCTCACCGGCCGACATCCGGCCCGTCGAGTCCACCCCCGCGACATCCGCGATCAGATGGGACAGCGCCTGGGCGATCCGCTCCGCGTCGACCGTCGCCTCTATCGGCGGCGCATGCACCGCGAACTGCGCCCGGCCAGGACCGATCAGCTCGATCGCGCCCTCCACACCGGCCGCGACCACCCCGTCCAGCGAAACCTTCGTGCGGTTGAGCTTCTCCTTGCCGGAGTCCAGCCGCTGATAGCTGAGGACGTTGTCCACCAGCGTCGTCATCCGGGCGTGGCCGGCCGCGAGGTGGTGCAGGATCTGGTTCGCCTCGGGCCACAGCTGCCCTGCCGGGTCGGAGGCGAGCGTGCCCAGCTCGCCCTTCAGCTCCTCCAGCGGCCCGCGCAACGCCTGGTCGAGCACCGCCAGCAGCTGGGTGTGCCGGGCCGCCAGCGCGTCGAAGGCACGGCGGTCGGTGAAGGTCATCACCGCGCCGACGAGCTGATCGCCGTCCCGCACCGGCGCCGTCGTCAGATCGACGGACACCGCCCGCCCGTCCTTCGCCCACAGCGCCTGCCCGCGCACCCGGTGCTTGCGCCCCGACTTGAGCGTGTCGGCCAGCGGGGTGTCCTCCCACGGCAGCGCCGAGCCGTCCGCCCGCGAGTGGTGAATGAGCGGATGCAGCTCCTTGCCGCCCAGCTCGCTCGCCCGGAACCCCAGGATCTGCGCCGCGGACGGATTGACGAGCACGACCTTGCCCTCGGCATCGACCCCGACCACACCCTCGGCCGCGGCCCGCAGAATCATCTCGGTCTGCCGCTGCTGGCGGGCCAGCTCGGTCTCGGTGTCCAGCGTCCCGGTCAGATCACGGACGACGAGCATCAGCAGCTCATTGCCCGTATAGCCGTTGCGGTGATCGGCGTACGCGGCCTCGAAGGCGGACTCGTACGGGGTGCGGCCGTCCTCCAGGTTGGCGCTGGTCACCTCGACCAGCAGCTCGGTCCCGTCCGTACGCCGCGCGACCATACGGGTCGGCTTCGTCCGGCCGCCCTCGACGTCCTCGTCCCGGCGCCGCATGGAGCCCGGGATGCGCTTGGAGTCGAAGGAGGGCAGCAGATCGAGCAGCCCGCGCCCCACCAGGGCCGTGCCCGGCGCCTCGAAGGTCTCCAGCGCGATGGAGTTGGCGTTGACGACCGTGCCGTTGCAGTTGACGAGCAACAGCGCGTCGGGGAGGGCGTCGAGTATGGCTGCGAGGCGAGCAGCGCCTCGGGATGGCCTGCTGCTCACGACGACGCTTCCTCCCTGTTACCGCACCTTGCCGACCCACCGTGGCGGATCGCTGGAATGGAGTCTACGGGCACTTGCCCCTGGCGCGGAGGCGGATGACGAGGAGGTAATGCCACGGCTCTGTGCGACTCACCGCACGCCCGACATGTGCCCCTCGTCCTGACCTGGCGCGCTACTACGGCACGAACCGGGTCATGAACTGGTCGAGGGGAGCAGGGGTTCGAAGCGGCCCCAGCGGCTGATCTCACACCCATTGGTGCGCCGGAAATCCGCGTTGACGGGACGCCCCGCCCAGGTCCCGGTGACATGCGCGGTGGCCGGGCCGCCGTACATCATCGTGCAGTTCGTGCCCTGCGGTACGGGCGCGAACGGGTCCCTGCCCCACATCGTCATCCCGTCCAACTTCTTGCAGGCGCGCTTGACGTGAGGGTGGTTGCCACGGCCGGGATGGCAGTACAGCTCGAAGGTGCCGTCGGTGGCCGCCGAACCGGAGTCGTGGACGGTGACGGTCAGGTGGTCGACGGCGGCGTGGTCGCGCCCCGGTGCGCCCTGCCTGGCGCCAGGCCCGGCGCCAGGACCGTGGCCGGTGAGGGCGGGGGCGGCGGTGAGCGCGGGGGCGGCAG
>NZ_JAMJFM010000090.1:0-18495 GCF_023544705.1 Streptomyces sp. MCA2 | reverse complement strand
ACCGGGCTGCCGCCGGAGCGCATCGTCTTCTCGCCTTCCCCGTTGGCCGAGCTGGGCGCCGCCCTCCATGCGCTGTCCGAGCCGGGGCACCACCCCGGGCTGCACGGCTGGGTCACCGCCACCAACGCGGCGCTGAAGCCCGACCTCGCCGACCGGCTGTGCGAGGCGGATTTCCTGTGGCGGTCCTCCCGCTCCGACATCCTGCTGCCGGCCCGCCCCGGGGCGACGCTGGCCGAGGATCTGGACGAGCTGGACAAGATCGACGATGAGCGGTTCGTGGCCGCCGCGTTCGAGATCACCTGCTCGGCGCGCTACACCCGCCCCACCCCGTCGCCCCTTGTCGACGCGGACGAGCGGGCGCGGGTACGGGAGATGGCCGCCGCGCGCGGCCCGCGGCAGGCGGCCTTCACCGACCGGATGCTCACCGACCCCGACGGTCTGCGGGTGTGGCTGCGCCGCCTGTTCGAGGACTGCGAGGAGGCGTTCTTCGGGGACATCTGGCGGCGGGTGGGCATCCAGCTGGCCGCCGATGCCCGGCACAAGACCGAGTTGCTGCGCCGCAAGGGCCTGGCCGAGACGCTGTCCGCGACGTCGAAGGCGCTGTCCCTGGAGGACGTCCAGGACGGCAGCGGCGGTACCCGCATCCTGGTCGACAAGCTCGCCCGGGGACGTGCGACGGCGTTCGCGAACGCCGCGGATCCGGGCGTCACGTTCCTTCCGACGTCGTTCGGCTGGCCTCATGTGCTGTTCAGCCACTCCCCGGGCTGGCGCCCCGTGCTCCAGTACCCGGTCGCCGGCCCGGAGTTGCCGGCGCCGGCCACGCTGGAACTCGTCCAGCAGCGGTTGGAGGCGCTGGGCCATCCGATGCGGATGCAGTTGTGCCGCACGCTGTCGCGGGGGCCGCATACGACGGGGGAGCTGGCGAACGCGTTCGGCATCACCCCGCCGGAGGTGTCCCGGCATGTCGCGACGCTGAAGAAGGCCGGGCTGATCCAGACGCGGCGTCGTGGGCGTTATGTGCTGCACCAGCTGGACCTCCAGGTGGTGGCCCGGCTGGGCAGCGACTTCCTTGAGGGCGTACTGCGTTGACGGCGTGACCGGCCCGACGGGCCCGTCAGCCACCACCGGCCGTCAGCCACCACCGGCCGTCAGCAGCCACCGCCCCGCAGCCGCCCCCGACAGCCGCCCGCCCCCCAGCAACCTGCAACCAGCAACCAGCCCAGGGCCCCTCGCCCCCTACGCCCCCGCTCCCCCCGCCCGCACCAGCCCCGTCTCATACGCGAGCACCACCGCCTGGACCCGGTCCCGGAGGCTCAACTTGGTGAGGATGCGGCCGACATGGGTTTTGACGGTGGCTTCCGAGAGCACCAGCCGTGCCGCGATCTCACCGTTCGACAGACCCTGGGCGACCAGCAGCAGCACCTCCCGCTCGCGGTCCGTCAGCCGTTCCAGCTCGGGCCGGGACGGCTCGGCGGAGGTGGCGGGCAGCATGGGCGTGAAGCGGTCGAGGAGCCGGCGGGTGGTGGACGGGGCGACGACCGCGTCGCCGCTCTCCACCGCCCGGATCGCGGCGAGCAGTTCGCCGGGCGGCACGTCCTTGAGCATGAATCCGCTGGCCCCGGCCTTCAGCGCGGAGAAGGCGTATTCGTCCAGGTCGAAGGTGGTCAGGATGAGGACCTTCGGGGCGTCCTTCTTCTGCCCGCCCTCGCAGATCCGGCGGGTGGCCTCCACCCCGTCCAGATGCGGCATCCGTACGTCCATGAGGACCACGTCGACCTGGGTGGCGCGCAGCACCTCCAGCGCCTCCACGCCGTTGCCCGCCTCCGCGACGACCTCCATGTCGGGCTGTGCGGCCAGCACCATCCGGAAACCGGTGCGCAGCAGCACCTGGTCGTCGACGAGCATCACACGGATGGTCATGTGCAGGGGGTCCCTTCGTGCAGGAGTGGGGGCTGAGCGTACGGGGTCGTACGGGGTGAAGTGCGGCGGGCCGCGGATGCGGCGGTGATCGTCAGCGGGCCGGCGGGCGTCGTCACCGCTCCGGTTTGAGCGGCAGGACGGCGCTGACCCGGAAGCCGCCCCCCGGCCGCGGCCCCGCAGCCAGGGTGCCACCCACCATGCCGACTCTTTCGCGCATCCCGATGAGGCCGTGGCCGAGGCCGTCCGCCCCGCCGTCCTCGTAGAGCTCGCGCTGCGCGCCCCGTCCGTCGTCCTCGACGAGCAGGTCGAGGTCGTCTTCCTTGTAGGCGAGGCGGACGGTCGCGGCGACGTCGGGGCCGCCGTGTTTGCGGGTGTTGGTGAGTGCTTCCTGGACGATGCGGTAGGCGGTGAGTTCGACGCTGCTGGGCAGTTCCCTCGGCTCGCCCTCCACCTGGAAGTCGACGTGCAGTCCCGCGCCGCGTACCTGCTCCATGAGGTCGCTGAGCTGCTCGACGCCCGGCTGGGGGACGTATTCGCCGCTCTCGGGCTGTTCGCCGGTGCGCAGTACGCCCAGCAGCCGGCGCATTTCGGCCAGCGCCTGGCGTCCTGTGCCGGAGATCGTCTCCAGGGCCTGCCGGGTCTGCTCGGGGGCGGCGTCGAGGACGTATGCGGCACCGTCGGCCTGGACGACCATCACCGAGACGTTGTGGGCGACGACATCGTGCAGTTCGCGGGCGATACGGGCGCGCTCGGCGGCGACCGCGATCCGGGACTGTGCCTCGCGCTCCTTCTCCAGCCGGGCGGCCTTCTCCTCCAGCTGCGCCCAGTAGGCGCGGCGGGTGCGCATGGAGTCGCCGAGGACCCAGGCCAGTACGAAGGGCACGGTGAGCAGCACGGCGAAGAAGATGCTCTCCCCGACCGACCGCTGGTTGAACGCGCTTCTGAAGCGCACGGCGGAGAGGGCGGGGCCGCCGAGGGCGCCGGCGAGGGCACAGCGGGAGGCCCAGCGGGGGACGGTGGGTGAGGACGCGACGGTGTAGGCGATCACGAACATCGCGAAGTCGGCGGGCATGGTCTCGATGCCGGCGAGCAGTTGCCCGACGCCGATGGCCGCCGTCAGCAGCAGCATCTTCACGGGGGCCTTGCGGCGCAGCGCGACGACGAGGCACAGGCCGATTGCGAAGATCGCGGAGAGGGCCCGCTCGCTGCCGTGGAGGTCGAATACGACCCACAGGCCACTCAACCCGAGCAGGGGGAGGGCCCAGAAGGTGTCCACTCCCGTCGGGTGCCTGCGGAGGAAGTCATAGAGGCGCTGCACGTAACCCAGCGTAGGCACCGCGGATACGTGTACGAGTCGACCGGAGGAGCGATCCTGTGCGCCGGGTCTACTCCCCAAGGTGGAGACTCCATGCGCCAAATGTGTCGGTCCTCGGGACGGCCGGCGCACCACCCCGTCCGCCGGGGCGGAGCCCGCCCGTACCGTGGGGCAGGTGACGAACGAGTGGTGCGGGTGGCGTGAGGCCACGGAGCGGGCGCTGTACGGTCCGGACGACGGCTTCTACACCCGCCCCGGCGGCCCCGGCCCGGCCGGTCACTTCCGTACCTCCGTGCATGTCTCCGGCCTTTACGCCGGCGCCGTCGCCGCCCTTCTGCGCCGCGTCGACACCGCTCTCGGTCATCCGGACGAGCTGGCGCTGGTCGATGTGGGCGCGGGGCGCGGGGAGCTGCTGACCGGTGTGCTGGCCGTGCTGCCCGGTGAGGTGGCCGGGCGGCTGCGTCCGTGCGCGGTCGAGCGCGCCGCGCGCCCCCGGGACCTCGATCCGCGGATCGACTGGCGGGGCGAGCTGCCCGCGCCGGGCTCGGTGACCGGCCTGCTGTTCGCGAACGAATGGCTCGACAACGTGCCGGTGGATGTCGTCGAGACGGATGCGGACGGGGTGCCGTGCCGGGTGCTCGTACGTGCCGACGGCACGGAGCGGCTGGGCGGGCCGGTGGACGGCGCGGACGCGGAGTGGCTCCGCCGGTGGTGGGCTCTCCCGCCGGCCCCTGACATCACCGGTGGCACCGCCCCTGGCGCCCTGCCCCCGGGGCTGCGCGCCGAGATCGGCCGTCCCCGGGACGAGGCCTGGGCGCGGGCCGTCCGTACGCTGCGCGCCGGGCTCGCCGTCGCCGCCGACTATGCGCACGAACGGGGCGACCGCCCGCCCTTCGGCACGCTCACCGGCTTCCGCGACGGCCGCGAGGTGTCTCCTGTCCCGGACGGCAGCTGTGACATCACGGCGCATGTGGCGCTGGACGCCTGTGCCGGGCCGTCGGCGGAGCGGCTGACCCAGCGCGAGGCGCTGCATGCCCTGGGGGTGGACGGCCGGCGCCCGCCGCTCGCCCTGGCCGCCACCGATCCGTCCGGGTACGTGCGGGCGCTCAGCTCGGCCGGGTCGGCGGCGGAGCTGACCGATCCGGCGGGCCTGGGCGGGTTCGGCTGGCTCCTGGAGCCGGTGGGCGGGGCGTGTGCGGGGCTGCTCGCGGCAGGGGGCGCCTGAGGGCCAGGGCGGCTCCCGGGACGGCGTGCTGCAAGACTGTTCCCATGACGGAGACGACGGTCGGCATCGGCGGCGCGGCGGAGAGCACCGACATGGTGCTGAACATCGGTCCGCAGCATCCCTCCACGCACGGCGTGCTGCGGCTGCGCCTCGTCCTGGACGGCGAGCGCATCCAGCATGCCGAGCCGGTGATCGGCTATATGCACCGCGGCGCCGAGAAGCTCTTCGAGGCGCGCGACTACCGCCAGATCATCATGCTCGCCAACCGGCACGACTGGCTGTCGGCGTTCTCCAACGAGCTGGGCGTGGTGCTGGCCGTCGAGCGGATGCTGGGCATGGAGGTGCCCGAGCGCGCCGTGTGGCTGCGGACGCTGCTCGCCGAGCTGAACCGGGTGCTGAACCATCTGATGTTCCTCGGCTCGTATCCGCTGGAGCTCGGCGGTATCACCCCCGTCTTCCACGCCTTCCGGGAGCGGGAGGAACTCCAGTCCGTCATGGAGGAGATCTCCGGCGGCCGGATGCATTACATGTTCAACCGCGTCGGCGGCCTCAAGGAGGATCTGCCGGCGGGCTGGCTCGGCCGGGCCCGGCACGCCGTCGCCGAGGTGCGCTCCCGGATGGATGTCTTCGACAACCTGGTCCTGGGCAATGAGATCTTCCGCGGCCGTACGCGGGGGGTCGGGGTGCTCGCGCCGGAGACGGTGCATGCGTTCGGGGTCTCCGGGCCGATCGCCCGGGCCTCCGGTGTCGACTTCGATCTGCGGCGCGACGAGCCGTATCTGGCGTACGGGGAGCTCCAGTCGACGCTCAAGGTCGTCACCCGCGAGGAGGGCGACTGCCTGGCCCGCTTCGAGTGCCTGCTGGAGCAGAGCCACAATGCGCTCGAACTCGCCGATGCCTGTCTGGACCGGATCGCGGAGCTGCCGCCGGGGCCGGTCAACCAGCGGCTGCCCAAGGTGCTGAAGGCGCCCGAGGGCGCGACGTACGCCTGGACCGAGAACCCCCTCGGCATCAACGGCTACTACCTCGTCTCCAAGGGCGACAAGACCCCCTACCGCCTCAAGCTGCGCTCGGCGTCGTTCAACAACATCCAGGCGCTGGTGGAGCTGCTGCCGGGCACGCTGGTCGCCGACATGGTCGCCATTCTCGGCTCGTTCTTCTTCGTCGTCGGGGACATCGACAAGTAGGACCGGCAGGAATCGGCAAGCGGGAATCGCCGAGCAGGGATCGGCAAGCAGGAGGGGCGGGCGGCGTTCCGTTCGCCCCGCAGTGCCGCCGGGGCCGCCGGGGCCGGGGCGCGGCAGCCTCGCTCGCCCTTTCCCCTTCCCCCTCCGGCTCTCTCCCGCGCAGGTCATCCACACCCTGTGGACGGGCAGGGGCTCCTGACCCCGGCCGGTGGAGGCTCCTGCGTGCTCACCCCGCCCGGCCCGAAACGTTCAGCCCGGAAGCGTTCAGCCCGAAAACGTTCGGCCCGGAAGCGTTCAGCCGGAGACCGTTCCGCCAAAAGCCGCCTGGCCCCGGAGCTGAGGAACGCTCCGGGGCCAGGCGGCTGTCGGACCAGGGTCAGGAGATGGCGCTGCGCAGGGCGCCGAGGTCGAACTGATCGGTCTCGTCGTGCGCGGTCAGGTCGATGACCTCGCCGGTGCCGGCGGTCGTCTCACCATCGGTCTGCTCACCGCCCGGCCGGTCGTCACCCGCCCGCGCGCCGTCGCCCGGCTCACCGTCGCCCGGCTCACCGTCGGCCGCGGTGTGCTCCGTGGACGGCTGCGGACGGGCGTCCCCGAGGGCCGTACGGGCCGTGCGGGCCGACTGTTCGGCGAGGGCCTCGTCGCCGACGACGTCCGCCAGATCGTCCTCCAGCGGCGCGGTCAGCTCCCGGGGGCCGGCGGCGGTCGCATTGCCGAAGAAGTCGAAGCCGCCCTGCGCGCGGGACGCGGCGGGGCGGGACGGTGCGAAGGCAGCGGCGGTTGCCGGGACCGGGCGGAGCGCGGGTCCGGCGGCGGCGGCCGTACGGGCATGTGCGTCGCCCGTGCGCTGTGCGGCGGCCGCCGACGGGTTCCCCCGGCCGTTCTCACCGTCCTGGCCGCCACGGGCCTCGCGGCGGGCGGGCGGTCCGGACCGGGCGGCCCCTTCGGCGCGGGAGTCGTCCCGCGGCGTGCGGGCGGCCTTCTGGGCGGTGCGCTGCCGGGCGGCGTTGCGGGCCAGTTGGCGCAGGGCCCGGTCGGCCTGGGCGTAGGCCGCGGGGGCCGGAGCGGAGGTCTCCCCTGCGCTCGGGGAGACCTCCTGCCCGTGAGGAAGGAGCCGTGAGCTCGGGGGAGGAGACGAGAGCTTCGGGGAGAGGTGGAGAGCCCGGGTCAGGCCGGCGCCGACCGGCAGCGCCTTGGGCGGCGCGGCGGCCTCGATGGCGAGCAGCCGGCGGCCCTCCAGGGCGCTGGCCCGCTCGGTCTCGGCGGTGGCGTAACGGCGCAGCAGCGCGGCGTGTTCGCTGCGCAGCCGGGCCAATTCGGCGCGCTTGGAGCGGAGTTTGGCGTCCAGGGCGGCGCGGAGCTCGCGGGATTCCTCCACGTCCGTCTCGAGCTCGGCTATCCGCTCCTCGGTGCGCCACTCGTCGCGCACCCGGGCACGGTCGAGTTCGGCGACCCGCCGGCCGGCCGCACGGTCCCAGGTCCGCAGAAGGACGGCGCCGGTGAGGGCGGCGGCGGCCGCGCCCGCGGCGAGCACCCGTTGCACCAGATCGTCGCCGGCAAACCACGCGCCCGCGGCGCAGGCTATTGACGCACCGGCGACCGTCACGGGAGGAAGCAGCCGGTGGAGGGGTGGTGAATGGCGGTGGCGTCCTCGTGGCATGGCCAGAAACTTACCGTGCGTGCGGGACCTATGGGGCCCCGCACACCAATCCGTTTCCCGCTGGTTACTTCTTGACCAGGCCCTTGGACTCCACATATGCCTGCGCGACATCTGCGGGCTTGAGCCGCTCGGCATCGACCTTGCGGTTCACGTTGATGAGGTCCTCGGTCGTGAGCGTCCGTGTGAGCTTCCCGAGGGCGGCCTCGATCTCCTTGTCACCGGCGCTCTCGGCATTCACCACCGGCAGCACATTGTCGGCGTTCTGGAGCTTCTTGTCGTCCTTGAGGAGCACCAGCCCGAAGGTGTCGAGCGTGGCGTCCGTGGTGGTGGTGAGCACCAGTTGGTCGGTGCCGTCCTTGACCGCCTGCTTGGCCTGCGGGGTCCCGACGCCCTTGGGGTCCAGAGCCGTGATGTCGATGCCGTACGTCTTCTCCAGGCCCGGCTTGCAGAACACCCGGGTCTCGCACTCCTCGCCCGAAGCGAGTTTGATCTTCTGCTTCGATGCGCCGAGGTCGGAGAGGGTCTTCAGGCTGTGCTCGGCGGCGAATTCCTTGCTCACCGCGAAGGCGTTCTGGTCCGTCGCACCGCCCGCCGCCAGCACCTTGAGTCCACGCGGCGCGGCGAGCTTCTTCAGGGCCGTCACCGTCTTGTCGATGTCACTGGAGGCGACGGGCTTCACCTTGGTGCCGTTCTTCTTCGCGTTGAGGAATTCGGCGAGGGTGGAGGCGTATTCCGGAACGACATCGATCTGGCCCTTCTCCAGGGCCGGTTCATACAGCTCGCGATTGGCCAGGGTCTGTACCCGCGTGCGGTAACCGGCATCGGCCAGGACTCTGGAATAGATCTCGGCGAGCACCTTCGACTCGGTGAAACCGGCCGAGCCGATCACGATCTCGCCCTTGCCGCCGCCCTTGCCGTTGCCGCCGCCCTTCTCCTCCAGGCTCTTGCCACCGCACGCGGCCAGCCCGGCCGCCAGGGTGATGACGGTGCCCGCGACCACCGCGGTGCGCGCCACACGCGACTTGCTGCTCATGGATGCCACCATTCAGTCCGTTCGGATCAGGTCAGGTCGTTCAGGTCGGTTCAGCTCAGGTCAGGTCAGGTCGAGTCGGTCGCCCGGGGCGGGTCGGGCCGAGGCGGGTCGGGGATCGGATCGGACCGGACCGGATCGGGGCCGGTCGGGCTGATCGGCCAGGGCGACCGGTCAGGGCAATCGGTCGTCGTGACCTGCCAGGGCGACCGGCCAGGGCGACCGGTCACGACGATGCAGGCCGGGCCGAGTGAGCTCGGCCCGTCCGCGCCGCGCGCCGCCGCCCCCGCATCGGGTCGAGGAACCGCTCCGCCAGGACCAGGACGCCCTCCACGGTCAGGGCGAGCGCGGCCACCAGCAGCGCGCCCGCCACCACTTGGGCCGTGTCGTAGTTGCCGAAGCCCGCGGTGATGATCCGGCCCAGGCCCCCGCCGCCGGCCAGTGCGGCCAGCGTCGCGGTCGCCACCACCTGCACCGTGGCCGAGCGCAGACCCGTCATGATCAGCGGATAGGCGAGCGGTATCTCGACCCGCAGCAGGAGTTGCGGCCCCGACATGCCCATCCCGCGCGCGGCCTCGACCACATCGCGGTCCGCCTCCCGCATCCCCAGATAGGCGTTGGTCAGCAGCGGCGGCACCGCGAACAGCACCAGCGCGATGACCGTCGGCCAGTCGCCGTGCCGCCCCAGCGGGCTGAGCGTCAGCAGCACCAGCACCGCGAACGTCGGCACCGCACGCCCCATGTTGGAGAGGTTCACCGCCAGCGCCCCGCCCTTGCCGAGGTGCCCCAGCCAGAGCGCCACCGGCAGGGCTATCAGACAGGAGAGGGCCAGGCACAGCGCGCTGAGCCAGAGGTGCTCGGCCAGGCGGTGCCACACCCCCTTCTCCCCGGCCCAGTTGGCGGCCGTCGTCAGCCACTGCCAGGAACCGGCGATCGCCCCCATCCTCAGCCCACCGCCTTCGCCATACGGGCCCCGCGCCGCGCCCGGGCCTTCGACCGCGCCTGCGCCCTCGTCCAGGGCGTCAGCAGCCGCTGGAGGCCCATGAGCAGCAGATCGGCGAGCAGCGCCAGCAGCACGCACAGCACCGAGGCCGTCAGCACCTCCGCCTTGAAGAAGCCCTCCATGCCGCTGGCTATGAGATTCCCCAGGCCGCCGTAGCCGACGACGGAGCCGATGGTCGTCATCGCCACCGTCGAGACCGTGGCGATGCGCAGTCCGGCCACCAGCGCGGGCAGCGCGAGCGGGAGTTCCACCTCGTACAGCAGCCGCGCCGGGCCATACCCCATCCCCCGGGCGGCCTCCCGCACCTCGGCGGGCACCGCCGCCAGACCGGCGAGGATGTTGCGCACCAGGATCGTCAGCGAATACAGCACCAGGCCCGTCACGACCACGGACGCCGAGACCCCGAAGACCGGTGTCAGCAGGGCGAACATCGCCAGCGACGGGACCGTGTAGAGCACCGTCGTCAGCCCGAGGACCGGGCCTGCCGCGCCCCGCCACCGCCGGGCCACCAGCGCCAGCGGAAAGGCGATCAGCAGGCCGATCGCCACGGACACGGCCGTGATGCCGATGTGCTGGACCGTCGCGTCCACCAACTCCTGGCTGCGGGTGCGCAGATACTCACCGCAGATCCAGTCGTTCGTCTCCAGACAGCTCGCCCCGCCAACGCCGCCACTCATGGCCCGTCACCTCCCCCGCCCTATTCGCTCACCCTTCCGATAACCGTCTGCGACCCTAAACCCCGCCACTGACAATCGGACCGGTCCGGCAGCTCACGGGCCACATCGCCATCCACGTGCAACACCGCGTTCACGACCGCCCGTCCACAATGGGCCCGTCCACATCTGGGGGAAGAATGATCCGCTTCGAGCACGTCACCAAGAGTTATCCGGACGGCACCACCGCCGTGGACGACCTCAGCTTCGAGGTCGCCGAGGGTGAACTCGTCACGCTCGTCGGACCGTCGGGCTGCGGCAAGACCACGACGATGAAGATGGTCAACCGGCTCATCGAGCCCACCAGCGGCCGCATCCTCCTCGACGGCGAGGACATATCCGCCCTCGACCCCGTCCAGCTGCGGCGCCGTATCGGCTACGTCATCCAGCAGGTGGGGCTGTTCCCCCACAAGACCGTCCTGGACAACACCGCCACCGTCCCGCATCTGCTCGGCCGGCCGCGGACGAAGGCCAGGGCGCGCGCCGCCGAACTCCTCGACCTGGTCGGCCTGGACCCGTCGACGTACGGCGACCGCTACCCCGACCAGCTCTCCGGCGGCCAGCGCCAGCGCGTCGGGGTGGCCCGCGCGCTCGCCGCCGACCCGCCCGTGCTGCTGATGGACGAGCCGTTCGGCGCGGTCGACCCGGTGGTGCGCGAGCACCTCCAGAACGAGTTCCTGCGGCTTCAGTCCACGCTCCGCAAGACGGTCCTCTTCGTCACCCACGACATCGAGGAGGCGGTCCGGCTCGGCGACCGCATCGCCGTCTACGGGGCGGGGCGCATCGAGCAGTTCGACACCCCCGCGACCGTGCTGGGCGCCCCCGCGACCCCGTACACCGCCGAATTCGTCGGCGCGGACCGGGGCCTGAAGCGGCTCTCCGTCACCCCCGTCGAGCCCGGCGACCTCGAACAGCCCCCGGTCGTCCGCCTCGACGACCCCGCGGCCGGTGCCGCGGACAGGCTCGCCGCCGACGGCGCCTCCTGGGCGGTCGTCCTGGAGGCCGACGGGTCGCTGCACGGCTGGGTCCCGGCCGCGGCGCTCACGGGCGCCGCGGAGGCCTCGGGGCAAGGCCCCGGACCGGTCGGCGCGAAGCGCGCCCCCGAGGACTCCACCGTCCGCGCGCACGCCCGCCGGATGGACGCCCGGCTGCCGCTCGGCGCCCCGCTCAAGCAGGCACTCAGCACGATGCTCCAGCACGACGCCGGCTGGGTCGCGGTCCAGGACGGCGAGCACTACCTGGGCGTCCTCACCCCCGCCCGGCTGCACAGCGCGCTGCGCCGCTCCACCACGGCGGACGCCGCGAACGTCCCGCGCGGCGAGATCTCACTCGATACGGTCCCCGGCCCCGGCGATGCGGTACCCGGCCTCGGAGACAGGAGCCCGAGCCCCGGCCGTACAGCCCCAGGCATCAAAGCCGACGCCACAGCCCCACGCGCCGACGCCTGACCGGACGCCGACGCACGACCGGGCGCCGACACCTGACCGGACGCCGACGCACGACCGGGCGCCGACGCCTGACCGGCAGACGGGCCACCGCGACACGGCGCACCCCACTACGGCACTACGGCACCACGACCTGCCCGGCGCGCCCCACTCCCGCGCCCCACTACCGCGCCACAATCCGCCCGGCCCGCTCCGGCCCCTCCGTCAGCCCCGCCAGGCCTCACGCCCTGGCGTCGACCCCGCCGTTGCCATTGCCGTTGCCGTCGTCCTCCGGCAGTTTGCACACCCGCTCCAGGAAGATCGCCGCGGCGACCACCGCCGCCCCGGCGACCACCGACAGACCGGCGTAGATCGCCTGGTCCCGGCGCGGTACGACATCGAGGCCGGTGGTCAGCAGAAAGACGCCGACACCGCCGTACAGCCCGGAGACCAGCGCGGCCACCAGCGCGCTCGCCTGCCCGAAGACCACCGCGCGGGCGGCCACCAGCGGATCGACGCCCTTGGCGCCCGGCCGGCGCTCGCGCTGCGCCCGCAGCCGCGCCCGGAGCGAGAGCGCGGTGGCGGCGAGGACCGCGGCGATCAGCGCCAGCACGATCGGTGCGGCCACCGGCACGCTGGGGAGGGTGCCGAGGGAGTCCCACAGCCGGGCGCCTCCCCAGGCCAGCACCCCGGCGGCCAGAAACAGCCCGACCAGCACCTTGATGTGTAGCTGCTTCACCGAGCGATCGCCCCTCGCGCCGTCATGACCATCCCTGCCGTGCCGACCATCCTTGCCGCAATGGCCGCTTTATCCGCCTTGTCCGTCCCGTACGGATGCATCCCGCGGGGAACCGACCCGCAACCCTAACGGCTACTCCGGCAGCCGCAGTTCCAGGTCCGAGCGCGGCACCACACCGTCACGGCCGACCGCCGACAGCAGCGCGGCCACCGCGCCCTGCCCCGGAACCTCTGCCTCCGGCTCGATGTCGTGCCACGGCACCAGCACGAACGCCCGCTCGTGGGCCCTCGGGTGGGGCAGCGTCAGCCGCGGGTCGTCGGAGATCACGTCCTGGTACGCCACGATGTCGACATCGATCGTGCGCGGACCCCATCGCTCGTCGCGGACCCGCTCGAACGCCTCCTCGATCGCCTGCCCCCGCTCCAGCAGGGAGGCCGGCGGCAGCGTCGTCTTGATCAGCACCACGGCGTTGAAGTACGCCGGCTGGGAGCCGGGGGCCACGCCCCACGGCTCGGTCTCATAGACCGGGGAGACCGCCTTGACCCGCAGGCCAGGGGTGTCCTCCAGGGCGTCGACGGCGCCCTGGAGCGTCTCCAGGCGGTTGCCGAGATTGCTGCCGAGCGAGATCACGGCGCGTTTGGGGTTGGAGAGCGTCACATCCGCGGCGTCCACCTGCTCCACGACGGAGGCGGGCACCGGCTGTACGGTCGGGTCACCGGGCTGGGGGCGCCGCACGGCGGCTCCATCAGTGGTGGTCGTCGGCTGACGGGCGGAATTCATACTCGGCTCCGAGTGATGGTGATGGTCACGTCGTCGAAGGGGACGGTGATGGGCGCATCGGGCTTGTGCACCACCACCTCCACCTGCTGCACGCCCTCGTGCTTGAGGCACTGGCCGGCGATGCGCTCCGCCAGGGTCTCGATGAGGTCGACGGGCTCGCCCTGCACGACGGCCACCACCTCCTCGGCCACAACGCCATAGTGCACGGTCTTCGCGAGATCGTCGGAGGCCGCTGCCGGGCGGGTGTCCAGGCCGAGCACCAGGTCGACGATGAAGGTCTGGCCTTCCTCGCGCTCCCGGGGAAACACCCCGTGGTGGCCTCGGGCCTTCAGCCCACGCAGCGCGACACGATCCACGCGAATCACTCCCACTGGTCCACGGCACCTCTGGCGCCACTGTTCGTCGGATTCCGGGCAGCCGCCGGAGCGATCCGGCAACACTGCCCCGCCGTCGAATCTACCTTCGAGGAACGACAGTCCTCGCCTACGGGGGCTATGGACAAGACCCCGTCCTGCTGCTAAATGCGCCCCATTCGGGCAGCATCCGGCAAACCGGGAGATCGTCCGCGCGGCCTCTTACCCCCCTGCTCACGACCCACCCCTACCCGTGCCGCACTTGGCTCGAACGGGTGCGCACTGGCCCAGATGGCTGACCCCCGCCGCTGACGACGGCAGGCCGTCGCCCGGTACGCAAGGGCGGGCGGCCATGGCAAGGCTCACACCCCGCCCGCCCCCGGATCACACCCACCGGGCGCGCCGCCCCCGGGAGACCCGGCGCGCCACCCCGCGGGAGACCCGGCGCGCCGCCCCCGGCAAGGGCTCAGAGCACGTCCTCACCGCCGTCGCCCTCGCCGGCTCCCCCGGCTTCGTCGGCTTCGTCGTCCTCGTCGTCGCGGTCCGCCAGCACCGGCGACCCGTGATGCGACCACACCCGCCAGCCGTCGTCCGTCCGCCGGAAGACATTGGTCGCCACGACCAGCTGGCCGATCAGCGGCCCCACCGAGCCGTCGTCCTCGGCGGGCCCGCCGCTGAGGATGTTCTCGGTGCAGGTCACCAGCGCCGTGTCACCGATGACGTCGATCTCGACGTCCGTGAGAAAGAACTGGATGTACTCGGTGTTCGCCATGATCAGGGCGTACGAGCGGAGCACCTCGCCGCGCCCCCGCAGCACCGGCCACCCGGGGTGGACCACACTCACCTGACCGTCCAGCCACAGCTCGGACAGCGCCTCGTGATCGCCGCGCTCGATGGTCTCGTACAGGGTGGTGTTCGCCTGCTCGACCAGCTCGATGTCCGTCTGTGGGCCCAAGCCGCTCACACCGTTCCCGTCGTCTTCGCCGTCGTGTCGCCGGTCTCACCGGCACCGGCCGCACCGGCCGTACCGTCACTGCCGGCCGCTGCCGCGTCCTCCACGGCACGGGCCACCCGTACCGCATCCGCGCTCGCCCTGACCTCGTGCACCCGCACCGCCCAGGCCCCCTCTCGCGCCACGATCGCCGACACCGCCGCCGTCGCGGCGTCCCGCTCCCGGGCCGGCGGTGGGGCGGCTCCCTCGTCGCCCGCCAGCACCCTGCCCAGGAACCGTTTCCTCGAAGCGGCCACCAGCAACGGACGGCCCAGCGCCCGCAGCTGCGCCAGCCGGGCGACCAGCGCGAGATCGTGCCCGGCGTTCTTGGCGAAGCCCAGGCCGGGGTCGATGACGATCCGGTCCGGGTCGATGCCGCCGGCCACCGCGCGCTCCAGGCTCCGCCCGAGCTCGTCGACGACCTCGGCGACCACGTCCCCGTAGACGGCCCGGTTGTTCATGTCGATGGACTGGCCACGCCAGTGCATCACCACGAACGGGACGTGGTGCGCGGCCACCACGGGCACCATCGACGGGTCGGCGGCGCCCCCGCTGACGTCGTTGACCAGGCGCGCCCCGGCCTCCACGGCCTGCTCGGCGACGGTTGCGCGCATGGTGTCGACGGAGACCACGACACCGGCCGCGGCGAGCTCGCGTACGACGGGGACGACCCGGCGCAGCTCCTCCGCCTCGTCCACCCGCGCCGCGCCCGGCCGGGTCGACTCGCCGCCCACGTCCACCATGTCGGCGCCCTGCGCCACCAGGTCGAGACCGTGTTTGACGGCGAGTTCGGTGTCGAACCAGTCACCGCCGTCGGAGAACGAATCGGGCGTCACATTGACGACACCCATCACCGCGCAGCGTTCCCAGTCCGGCAGTCCGGCCACCTGGCCCCGCAAGGTACTCATGGCACCAGCCTAGGCCGTGTGCCGACCGGCCGGATTGCGGCCGTCGGCTGCGGGACCGGCCGGGCGCCGGCGCGTTCCCTGACACTGCGGAACGCCCGCGTCCGAAGGCCCGGCCCCGGCGCCGGTCAGGCCGCCCGACCGACGGCGCCCGCCGCCCCGACCGGCTCGGGCGTGTGCACGCACGGCCGCGGCTCGGCGGGCTTCCGGCGCCGCAGGACGCGCGGCAGGCTCAGCTCCAGATAACCCTCGGCCTGAAGCGCCGCCAGGCCGATACGGGGGATGTCACGGCTGTTGCGGAAGACCACGAAACGGGGCTCCCAGCGGGGCCGGAACTTGTCGTTGAACTTGTACAGCGACTCGATCTGGTACCAGCGGGACAGGAAGATCAGCATCCCGCGCCAGACCCGGATGACCGGCCCCGCGCCGAGCTTCTCGCCGCGCTCCAGAGAGGAGCGGAAGACCGCGAAGTTCAGCGACATCTGCTTGACCCCGAGGTCCGGGGCGGCCTGGAGCGCGGCGACGATCAGCAGTTCGTTCATGCCGGGGTCGGCGCTGCGGTCGCGCCGCATCAGCTCCAGGGAGATGCCGCTGTCGCCCCACGGCACGAAGTGCTGCATCGCCTTCAGGTCCCCGTACGGGCCGGGCTCCTCGCCCTCGCCCACCGGCAGATGCGCGGTGGCGATCACCGCGTCGCCGTCGGCCACCGCGTCGATCCGGCCCAGCGCCATGGAGAAGCCACGCTCGGTGTCGGTGTCCCGCCAGGCGTCCGCGGCCTTCTGGAACTGTGCCAGCTCGGCCGGCGCCAGGTCGCGCACCCGCCGCACCCGGGTCTCGTAGCCGTTGCGCTCGATGCGCTTGACCATCTGCCGTACGTTGCGCATCGCCCGGCCGGACAGGGTGAAGTCGGCCACGTCCACGATCGCCTCGTCGCCGAGCTCCAGCGCGTCCATACCGGTCTCCCGGGTCCACACCTGGCCGCCGGTCTCACTGCAACCGGTGACCGCCGGGGTCCAGGAGTGCGCCCTGGCCTCCGCCATGAAGCGCTCGATGGCGCCCGGCCAGGCCTCCACATCGCCTATCGGGTCGCCGCTGGCGAGCATCACACCGGAGATCACCCGGTAGCAGACCGCGGCCTTGCCGGTCGGGGAGAAGACCGCGCCCTTGTCGCGGCGCAGCGCGAAGTAGCCCAGCGAGTCCCGGGCGCCGTGCCGGGCGAGCAGCTCACGCAGCTGCTGCTCGTCGTCGTCGGTCAGCCGGGCCGCCGGGTGCTCGGGGCGGAAGGCGAGATACGCGGTAGTGGCGACCGTCAGCAGACCGAGCGCACCGAGGGAGTAGCCGACGGTGTAGTCCACATCGTGGGTGTAGCCGACTGGGCCCTCGAAGCCGAACATGCCCCACAGGACGTGCTGGGCGCGGTCCCAGACGGAGGGCGAGCCGACGATCTTGTGGGGGTGGGAACTGACGACGATCATGCCGATGCCGAAGCTCGCACCGCCGAGGACGACGAGGTTGGCCACCGCCTTCCAGCGGCTGCGCGGGTCGGGCAGGGCGGCGAACTCCTTCCGGTGCCACACCAGGAACGCCAGGAGGGCCAGCGAGAGCACCGCGCCGAACACGGAGTGGCGGTAGACCAACTGGGCGGCGATCCCCACGGGGAGCAGCGCCACGGCCGCGCCCCACGCCCGGCGCTTGCGCCGCTTGAGCCCGTGGGCCAACAGGAGCAGCAGGATGCCCACGACGATGGAGGCGGCGGCGGCCAGCGGGCTCACCGCGCCCGGCAGCACCTCGGCCAGGGCGTGCACCCGGCTGTGCCGGAACCGCGGGAACACCCCGGCGGCCAGGTTGAGCAGGCCGACGACCACGCCGGCCGTGCCGACGAATCCCGGCACCGCTTCGGGCCGCGGGCCGCGGAGCCAGCGTGGCGTTCGCCACGCAACCTTCTCCGACTTTTCGCCATCTAGCCTGTCAGACATCACTTTCCCGTCGCCCCGGTCGAGAGAACGTGCGAGCCTTGTCGCAGCATCTGGACTTTATGCGCCCTGTATGACGGCGTTTCAGGGCTAAGGGTTCCACCAGCGGTACGGATGGCCCGGCCGCCCGGAAGAAAGCACCACATGGGTCTCACCAGCAAGAAAGTGCTGCTTCTTGCCGTCATTGTCGCGGTGGCACTGTTCGTCCTCACCGTTTGGCTCTGGCCCCGCCTGTCCAAGGCGAACTGGCGCGCCGTTCTCGGCCGTATCGGACTCCTGGTGGCGACCCAGCTTTCACTCTTCGCCGTGATCGGCCTGTTCGCCAACAACTCTTTCGGCTTCTACGCCTCCTGGGCCGACCTCTTGGGCCAGGAGCAGGAGCCCGGCGTGGTCACCAATTACCAGACCGGGCCGAACGGCACCAAGCTTCAGATGCTGGGCACGCAGCGGGTCAGCGTCCAGAACGGGTCCCGCCCGGCGGCCGGCGGCCGGATCGACAAGGTGGTGATCCGCGGCGAGCACTCCCAGATCGCCAGCCCCGCCTTTGTCTATCTGCCGCCGCAGTACTTCCAGAAGAAATACGCGCACAGGAAATTCCCGGCGGCCCTGGTGCTCACCGGCTACCCCGGCACCGCCGAGGCGCTCTACAAAAAGCTGCATTTCCCGCAGACCCAGCACGAACTGCTCAAGCAGCACAAGATGCGGCCGACCGTCCTGGTGATGATGCGCCCCACGGTCGCGCCGCCCCGTGACACCGAGTGCATGGACATACCGAACGGCCCGCAGACCGAGACCTTCTTCACCAAGGACCTGCGCGCGGATATCGCCGGGCACTACCGAATAGGGCGCGAGGCCAAGAGCTGGGGTGTCATGGGTGACTCCACCGGCGGCTACTGCGCGCTGAAGATGGCCATGCGCCACCCCGATGCGTACTCCACCGCCGTCGCCCTCTCCGGCGCCTACAAGGCCCCCCGCGACGCCACCACCGGTGACCTCTTCGGCGGCAACCCGCAGCTCCAGCGCGAGAACAACCTGCTGTGGCGTCAGCGGCACCTGCCCGCCCCCGAGGTGAACCTGCTGGTCACCAGCAGCAAGCAGGGCGAGGGGAATTACCCCGAGACGCTGCGGTTCATCCAGCAGACGAAGTCGCCGAGCCGGATCTCGTCGATCATCCTCGACAGCGGCGGCCACAACTTCAACACCTGGCGCCGGGAGATCCCCGCCGCCCTGGAGTGGATGGGCAACCACCTCAAGGCCTGACGGGCCGGCGCCCGTCC
>NZ_JAMJFM010000009.1:0-211750 GCF_023544705.1 Streptomyces sp. MCA2 | reverse complement strand
CGGCAGGCTACGGGCGCGGCGCGAGGAACGAGTTGACCGCGGCGAGGAACTCCCCGGGGCGCTCCTCGTGGACGAGATGGCCGGCACCCTCCACCGTCACCAGACAGGCGTCCGGGATCCGCTCGACCAGCTCGGCGAGGTGCGCCTGCGGGATATGGCTGGACTCGCCGCCGCCGATGACCAGGGTCGGTGCGGTGATCTTCTCCAGCGCCTCCCACCACACGGGGTCGGGCGCATTGCGCTCCGCCACCACGGCGACCTTGGCCTGCCAGTCGAACGGCTGCGGACCGGCCGGCTGCTCCGGCACCTCCTGCGGCGGATCGGCGGGCCGCGGCGGCGCCACTTCCTCCAGGATGAGCCGGTCCACCAGCTCGGGCCGGTCCGCGGCCAGCAGCAGCGCGGCCACCGCGCCCAGCGAGTGCCCGATGAGGATCACCCGCTCCAGGCCGAGTGCCTGGAGGAAGCCGATCGCATCGTCCCGCCACCGTTCGAAGCCGTACGCACCGGGCCAGTCGCTGTACCCGTGGCCCCGCTGGTCGAGGGCGTAGACACGGTGGGTACCGGCGAGCCTGCCGACCACACCGCGCCAGTCCTCGCCGTCCTCCCCGAGGCAGTGGAGCAGCACGGCCGGGGGCGCGTCCTCCTCTCCCCACACCCGATACGCCAGCTGGACCTCACCGACCTGCACTTTCCGGACGTCACTCATGCGCTGGACGCTACCCGGGAGGTGTCGGCGCCACGCCCCTTGACGTGTTCGCCGCGCGCTGATTACTTGGACCAGCATGCGGCTACCGAATGATCGGTAGGGACACGAGGCGGTGAACTCCATGCCGGAAGCGGCTACGGGCAGTGAGACGTTCGACGATGCGGAACGACTCTCCGCGGAGGCGTTGCACACCCTGCAACTGACACGGCTGCGCGCCTCGTTGCAGCACGCCTATGACCACGTTCCGTTCTACCGGGAGTCCTTCGACCGGGCCGGGGTGCATCCGCGGGACTGCCGCTCGCTCGGCGACCTCGCCCGCTTCCCGTTCACCGTCAAGGACGATCTGCGCGCCCAGTACCCCTTCGGGATGTTCGCCGTCCCCAAGGAACAGGTGCGTCGTCTGCATGCCTCCAGCGGCACCACGGGCCGCCCGACGGTCGTCGGCTACACCGAGCGCGATCTGTCGCACTGGGCGGATGTCGTCGCCCGCTCCCTCCACGCGGCCGGCGGGCGGCCCGGTCACACCGTGCATATCGCCTACGGATACGGGCTGTTCACCGGCGGGCTGGGCGCCCACTACGGCGCGGAGCGGCTCGGCTGCACGGTCGTACCGGCGTCCGGCGGGATGACCAGCCGGCAGGTGCAGATCATCCAGGACTTCCGGCCCGAGATCATCATGGTCACGCCGTCCTACATGCTCACCCTGCTGGACGAGTTCGAGCGGCAGGGCGTCGACCCCCGTACGACCTCGCTCAAGGTGGGCGTCTTCGGCGCCGAGCCCTGGACACAGGAGATGCGCCGCGAGATCGAGGAACGGTTCGCGATCGACGCCGTGGACATCTACGGCCTGTCGGAGGTCATGGGCCCGGGCGTCGCCCAGGAGTGTGTGGAGACCAAGGACGGGCTCCACATCTGGGAGGACCACTTCTATCCGGAGGTGGTCGACCCGATCACCGGCGAGGTACTGCCGGAGGGGGCGCACGGCGAGCTGGTGTTCACCTCCCTCACCAAGGAAGCGATGCCGGTCATCCGCTATCGCACCCGGGATCTGACCCGGCTGCTGCCCGGTACCGCGCGGGCCGCCTTCCGCCGGATGGAGAAGATCACCGGGCGCTGCGACGACATGATCATTCTGCGGGGGGTCAATCTCTTCCCCGCGCAGGTCGAGGAGATCGTGCTGCGGACGGCCGGGGTCGCCCCGCACTTCCAGCTGAAGCTGACCCGGGAGGGCCGGATGGACCGGCTGACCGTGCGCGCCGAGGCCCGGCCGGACGCGAGCCCCGAGGTGCGCACGGTGGCCGCCGGGCTGATCGCGCGCGGCGTCAAGGACGGGATCGGGGTCACGGTCGCGGTGGAGATCGTCGACCCGGAGACCCTGGAGCGCTCGGTCGGCAAGATCAAGCGCATTGTGGACGCCCGGCCGCGGGATTCGGCCTAGGGATCCAGCAGGCCGGTGAGGTCGGCGAAGGCCGCCCGGACGGCTTCGGGGTTCTCGATCCAGGGGAAATGGCCGGCTTCCGCGATCCGGCGGTGCAGGATGCGCGGACCGTGGAAGCCGGGCTCGTCCTGCCAGAGCCGCTGGTCGACGATGTGGTCCTGGCCGCCGCTGACGATCAGGGTCGGCAGGGTCCGTGGTGTCCAGCGGGCCCGGTAGCTGTCGTCGAAGTGGGCGTCGGCCCAGGCCACCGCGTCATGGCAGTACGGGAGGCCCGCAAGGAGCGCCTGGCCGTCGGCGGCCGCTGACGGGCTGAAGTTCCATGGCGCGGCGGCCAGCGTCAGGGCACGCAGGGTCCGGTCGTCCGGCTGCCGGGCATGGCGCTCGGCGGCGGTGTCGACTCCGGGGAGCGGGTGGTCCTGGGCGTAGCGGGCGAAGGCGGGGCGCCAGCCGGCGTGCGGGGCGCTGCTGATCAGCGCCAGGCCCGTGAGCTGTGCCGCGAGTTCCGGGACGGACAGCAGGAACATGCCGCCGGTGGAGTGACCGACCATCACCACGTCGTCCAGCGCCTGCGCGGCCTCCGTCAGGACTCCCGGCCAGTGGGCGTAGGGGTCGGCGGGAATCGCGGGACGGTCGCGGTTGGAGCCGTCGCCGGGCAGATCGACCAGCCAGGCGGCTCCGGGGACCTGGGCCGCCGTCACCAGGCCGTGCAGGGACTCGGAGCCCAGTCCTGGTCCGCCGGGCACGAAGAGCCAGTTTCCGCGGCCGCCACCGGAGGTGACCTGACGGAGCCGGACTCCGGACGCCGTCCACCGCTCCTGCCGCACCTGCCGCACCGTTCCCACCATGGCCGCGCTCTCTCCTTCCGACGGTCCTGCGTTCTCCTGCCCCGGGGACGATAGGCGCCGCGGACCGTTGCGCGCCCGGCATTTGTGCGTGCGGTGCCGGGAGCGCGTCGCCCTGCCGCGCGGCGTCCTGGTCGTACGGTCCGGCGGGCGGGTGCGGCTCCTCGCAGGCGGACGCGGCTCCTCGCAGGCAGGCGCCGTTGGCTCACGGGCGGGCGCCGGTCCCGCGCCGCGTCCGCGGGGCACCGGCCGGGCGGCGGTCGGCTCAGGCCGTCGTCGGGTCCCCGGTGATCAGGGCGAACGGGGCCCCTGCCGGGTCCCTGAGCATGGCCAGCCGGCCGACGCCCGGGGCGTCAGTGGGCGGGATCAGGACCGTGGCGCCGCGGTCGGTGGCCGTGGCGAAGGCGGCATCGCAGTCGGTGACGCCGAAATACGGGTGCCACTCGGAGGTCGAACCGGCCTGGAGGTTCTCCTTCGGCAGCTGCATGATGCCGCCGTGCCCCGAGTCGTCGTCCTTGCCGCCGCCCGGTGCGGAGACGACGGAGTAGACCGTTTCGCCGCCCATCGGCATGTCTTGATGACCCCAGGAGAAGACCGAGCGGTAGAAGTCCTTCGCGGCGGCCGCGTCGGTGGTGTACAGCTCCGTCCAGCACAGGGAGTTCGGCTCCATGACCGTCTCCAGGCCCTGGACGTCGCCCGGCTGCCACACGGCGAAGTCGCCGCCGGCCGGGTCGGTGAAGGCGGCCAGCCGGCCCGCGGTGAAGACGTCCATCGGCGGGACGCGCACCGAGCCGCCGGCCTGCTCCACCGCCTTGACCGTGGCGTCCGCGTCGGGGGTCTGGAAGTACACCGTCCAGGCGGAGCCGGCGCCCTCCTCCATGAGTGGGCCCACGGCAGCGACCGTCCTGCCGTCGAGCTGGAAGAAGCCGTACCCGCCGGCGTCCGGTCCGGCCGACTGGAAGGTCCAGCCGAACACGGCGGCGTAGAAGGAGACGGCGTCGTCGATGTCCGGGGCCCCGAGGTCGAGCCAGTTCGGGGTGCCCGGAACAAAATGGGTCGTCAGCATCGGTGGTCCTCCGTCGCACGGATGGTGTTCACGGCTGTTTCGCGCCGATTCCCAGCATCGCAGGGGGCACTGACAGTCGCCCTTCGCGCACGCCGTGCCGGGCCCGGCTCAGGGCGCGCCGAACCGTGCGCGCAGCTCCCGCTTGAGGACCTTGCCGCTGGCGTTGCGCGGCAGCGCGTCCACGAACACCACCCGTTTGGGCGCCTTGAACGGCGCAAGGCGGGCGCGGGCCGCCGCGATCAGCTCCGCCTCCCCCACTTCCTCCCCGCCGGCCTCGTCCCCGGCACCGCCCGCACCGTCCGTACGCCGTACGACCACCGCGGTCACCGCCTCGATCCAGCGCTCGTCCGGCAGCCCGATGACCGCGACCTCGGCCACCCGCGGATGCTCGTAGAGCACGTCCTCCACCTGACGGGAGGCGACCAGGACGCCGCCGGAGTTGATGACGTCCTTGACCCGGTCGACCACCGTGAAATAGCCCTCCGCGTCACGGACGGCGAGATCGCCGGAGTGGAACCAGCCGTCCCGGAACGCCTCGGCGGTCTCCTCCGGCTTGTCCCAGTAGCCGGTGCACAGTTGGGGGGAGCGGTAGACGACCTCGCCCCGGGTGCCGTCCGGTACCTCACGGCCCTCCTCGTCCACCACCCGGGCCTCGACGAACAGCACCGGGCGCCCGCAGGAGTCCATCCGGCCCTCGTGTTCGCCGGGGCCGAGCACGGTGGCCAGCGGCCCGATCTCGCTCTGCCCGAAGCAGTTGTAGAAGGCGAGTCCCGGCAGCCGGGCGCGGAGCCGCTCCAGGACCGGCACCGGCATGATCGAGGCACCGTAGTAGGCCTTGCGCAGCCCGCTCAGCTCCCGGGTGGTGAAGCCGGGGTGGTGCGACAGCGCGATCCATACGGTCGGCGGCGCGAACAGGCTGTCGGCCCGGCCCGCTTCCACCAGGTCGAAGATCTCTCCCGGGTCGGGTCCGTCCAGGATGGTGTTCTCCGCGCCCACCGCCAGGTAGGGCAGCAGGAACACATGCATCTGCGCGGAGTGGTAGAGCGGGAGCGAGTGAACCGGCCGGTCCCTCTCCTTCAGGTCGAGGGCGACGACGGCGCTGGTGTACTCGTGCACCAGGGCGCGGTGGGTCATCATCGCTCCCTTGGGCAGGGCGGTGGTGCCCGAGGTGTACAGCAGCTGGACGAGGGCGTCGTCGGGCACCTCGGCGTCCGGCCCGGCGGCATCCGGCCCGGCGGTATCCGGCGCGTCGTGGACCGCGAGCCGCTCCAGCAGTCCGTCGGGCGCCCCGTACAGGGGCATGGTGCGGACGGCGTCCGGCAGCCGGTGCGCGAGCGCGGCGTCGGTGAGCACCAGCGCACTGCCCGACTGCTCCAGGAGGTAGCGCAGATCCTCGCCGGTGAGGCTGTGGTTGACCGGCACATGCACCAGTCCGGCGCGGGCGCAGGCCAGAAATCCGATCAGATACGCATCCGAGTTGTGGCCGTAGGAGGCGACCCGGTCGCCGGGCCGCAGACCGTCCGCCCGCAGCACCCGGGCCGCGGCGGTCACCGCGTCGTCCAGCGCGCGATAGGTCCAGGCCCGGTCCGCGTACCGCACCGCCGTGCGTCCGGGCACCCGGCGGGCGCTGCGCCGCAGGACTCCGTCGACCGTATTGCTCCGCGCTTGCGTCATGGCGCGATCCTCGGCGGCCCCTCACGCCGGGTCAAGCCACCCGACCGGAGTGCGGCACGGCAGCCCCCGCGCTCATGCTGCCGCCGGCTCCCCGTCGCCCGCCTCGGGGCACTGCCAGGGTCCCGCCGCCCGCCGCATGTCACTGCCGGCCTCCGCCACCCGCCTCCTGGTGCCGCGGTTCCCCGGATGTGATGACCGACCGCTTGGTACGCTCAACCGCCTTTGCTCTCCCGTCCGTTGGGAGGAATCATGCGCAACCATCTCAGAGCTCTTCTGCTCGCCGGGGTGGCGCCGTACGCGGCCGGCCGGATGGTCCGGGAGCGGTTCCGCGCCAAGGACATCGCCGCCGCGCCCGGTCTGCGGGTGCTGCGCGTGCGCCCCTGACGGGCACGGCAGGCGATGCCGCGGCGGCCGGTCCCCGGAGGGGTGGGACCGGCCGCCGGCGGCTGTCCGGGACGCAGGGCTACACGGCGCGCTCCCGCCCCTCCCAGTACGGGTCGCGCAGCCGCCGCTTGTAGAGCTTGCCGTTGGGGTCGCGCGGCATGACGGTGATGAAGTCGACCGACTTGGGCCGTTTGTAGCCGGCCAGTTGCCGCGCGCAGTGGGCCAGGAGCTCGGCGGCCAGACCGGGCCCCGGCGCTTGTCCCTCGGCGGGCTCCACGACGGCCTTGACCTCCTCGCCCCAGTCGTCGTGCGGGATGCCGAAGGCGGCCGCGTCGGCGACGGCGGGGTGGCCGAGCAGGGCGGATTCGATCTCGGCGGGGTAGATGTTCACCCCGCCCGAGATGATCATATCGATCTTGCGGTCGCGGAGGAAGAGATACCCGTCCGCATCCAGATATCCGAGGTCGCCGACGGTGAAGAAGTCACCGATCCGGTTCTTCTTCGTCTTCCCCTCGTCCTTGTGGTAGCTGAAGCCGCCGGTGTTCATCTTCATGTAGACGGTGCCGAGTTCGCCCGCGGGCAGCCGGTTGCCGTCGTCGTCGAAGACCGCCAGTTCGCTGATCGGCCAGGCCTTGCCGACCGTCCCTGGCCGTTTGAGCCAGTCCTCTGCGGTCGCGAAGGCGCCGCCGCCCTCACTGGCGGCGTAGTACTCCTCGACACAGCCGCCCCACCAGTCGATCATCGCGCGTTTGACGTGGTCGGGGCAGGGCGCGGCGCCGTGAATGGCGTGCCGCATCGAGCTCACGTCGTACGCCGCGCGGGTCTCCTCGGGCAGTGCGAGCAGCCGGTGGAACTGGGTGGGCACCATATGCGTGTGGGTGCAGCGGTGCGTGTCGATCAGGGCCAGCATGCCCTGCGGCGTCCACTTGTCCATCAGGACGAGGCGGTGGCCGAGGTGCAGCGAGGCGCCGGCGAATTGCAGCACGGCCGTGTGGTAGAGCGGCGAGCAGACCAGATGGACATTGCCCTCGAACGGCTTGATGCCGAAGATGCCGAGGAAACCGCCGAGGTAGGCGTCCTCGGGTGCGGTACCGGGCAGCGGGCGGCGGATACCGCGCGGGCGCCCCGTGGTGCCCGAGGTGTAGTTCATGACCCAGCCCAGGGTCCGGTCGGCGGGCGCGGACTCGGGCTGCCCGTCGAGGAGTCGGTCGTACGGCCGGAAGCCGTCGATGTGACCGACGGCGTGGCGGTGCGACCCCGGCAGCTTCGCCTCGTCCGCGGCGTGCCGGGCCGCCTCCGCGAACCGCTCGTGCGCGATCAGCACCTTCGCCCCGGAGTCGGCGACGATCCAGGCGATCTCCGGGCCGACCAGGTGGTGGTTGACGGGGACGAGGTAGAAACCCGCCTGGGACGCGGCGAGGTGGGCGGTGAAGAACTCGACGCCGTTGGGGAGGACCACGGCGAACGCGTCGCCGCGCTCCAGGCCCGCCGCACGCAGCCCGTGGACCAGCCGGTTGCTCGCGGCGTGCAGCCGGCCCGCGGTCCACTCCTCGCCGTCCGGGGCGATCAGGACCGTACGGTCCGGGTCGGCGGCGGCCTGCGCCCAGAAGCCGTTGGGCGGTGGGGAGTCTTGGGTCATTCCGCTGTCCTCCTCGGGATCAGGCACGTCCGGCGATGCGGTTGATGCGGTCGATGGCCCGCTCGAAGCCACGGGTGAGGTCGTCGAAGACGGCCTGTACGCTGCGCTCGCTGTTCATCCGTCCGACGATCTGGCCGACCGGGGTGCCCAGCAGCGGTTCGACCTCGTGCCGCTGGATACGGGAGTTGGCCTCGGCGACCAGCAGGCCCTGCAACGGCATCGGCAGCGGGCCGGGACCGTCCGGATCGTCCCAGGCGTCGGTCCACTCGGTACGCAGCTGGCGGGCGGGTTTGCCGGTCAGGGCGCGGGAGCGGACGGTGTCGCCCGCGCCCGCGGCCAGCAGTTTCGCGGTCAGCCGCCGGGAGTGCAGGTCGGCCTCCTCGGTGGTCAGCCAGAGCGAGCCCAGCCAGACGCCCTGGGCGCCGAGGGCGAGTCCGGCGGCGATCTGCTCGCCGGTGCCGATGCCGCCCGCGGCGAGCACCGGCAGCGGGTCGACGGCGGCCACGACTTCCGGGGTGAGGACCATGGTGGCGATCTCGCCGGTGTGCCCGCCCGCCTCGTACCCCTGGGCGACGACGATGTCGATACCGGCGGCCTTGTGGTGCCGTGCGTGCCGCGGGCTGCCGGCCAGCGCGGCGACGAGGACACCGTGGTCGTGGGCGCGCCGGATGATGTCGGGCGGCGGTGAGCCGAGGGCGTTGGCCAGCAGCTTGATCGGATAGTCGAAGGCCACATCGAGCTGGGAGCGGGCGACCTGCTCCATCCACCCGGTGATCCGCCAGCCGGACGCCTCGCCCGCCGCGAGCTGCGGTACCTGGTGTTTGTCGAGGAGTTCGGTGACGAAGCGGCGGTGCCCCTCCGGGATCATCGCCTCGACCTCGGCCTCGGTGACCCCTTCCACCTTCTTGGCGGGCATGACCACATCGAGCCCGTAGGGCAGCCCGTCGGTGTGCTCCTGCATCCAGTCCAGGTCGCGGGCCAGTTCGTCCGGCGCGGTGTAGCGCACCGCGCCGAGCACGCCGAACCCGCCGGCCCGGGTGATCGCCGCGGCGACCGCGGGAAACGGCGTGAACCCGAAGACGGCGTGCTCGACTCCCAGCGTGTTGCTCAGCTCCGTCTGCATGGGCGAAGGATGCCGCAGCGGGCCGTACGAGGGAAGAGAGTTTCTGATGCAGCGTCAGAAACTTGGTCCCGGCCGCCGGGACGGGCGGCCCGCGGCCGTCCCGGGACGCCGGGTCGGCCGGCCCCGCCCCTCACCCCTCCTCCAATACCGCCATCGCCGCGTTGTGCCCCGGGATGCCGCTCACGCCCCCGCCGCGTACCGCGCCCGCCCCGCACAGGAGGACGTTGGGGTGGGTGGTCGCCACGCCCCAGCGGGCCGGGGCGGACCGGGCGTCGCCGAGGGCCTCGTCCGAGGGATCGGCATACGGGAAGGCCAGGTCCCGGTGGAAGATGTTGCCGCCCGGCAGGCCGAGTTCGCGGTCCAGGTCGAGGGGGGACCGGGCCTCGATGCAGGGGCGGCCGTCGGCGTCATGGGCCAGGCAGTCGGCGAGCGGTTCGGCGAGGTGGGTGTCGAGTTCGGCGAGGGTGGCCGCCAGCAGGCGGTCGCGGGTGGTGTCGTTGTCGGGGGTGAACAGGCTCGCAGGGGCGTGCAGGCCGAACAGGGTGAGCGTCTGGTAGCCCTGGCGGACCAGGTCGGCGCCGAGGATGGAGGGGTCGGTGAGGGAGTGGCAGTAGATCTCGGACGGCGGGGAGGAGGGGAGGGTACCGGACGCGGCCTGTTGGTAGGCGCTCTCCAGTTGGCGGTAGCCCTCGGCGATATGGAACGTGCCGGAGAAGGCCTCCCGTGCGTCCACACGGGTGTCCCGCAGCCGCGGCAGCCGGGTGAGCAGCATGTTGACCTTGAGCTGGGCGCCCTCGGCGGGCGGCGGCGGGGCCTCGCCCAGCAGGCGGGCCAGCTCGCGCGGGGCGGCGTTGACCAGGACCCGGCGGGCGCCGACGGTGCCCTGGTCGCAGGTCACCTCCGCGGTGCGGCCGTCCGTCGCGATCCCGGTGACCTCGCAGTCGGTGACGATCTCCGCCCCGGCCCGGCGGGCGGCGTCGGCCAGCGCGTCGGTGAGGGCCCCCATACCGCCGATGGGCACGTCCCAGTCTCCGGTGCCGCCGCCGATGACGTGGTAGAGGAAACAGCGGTTCTGACGCAGGGACGGATCATGGGCGGTGGCGAAGGTGCCGATGAGGGCGTCGGTGAGGACCACCCCGCGGACCAGGTCGTCGCTGAAGGTCTCCTCGACCACCTCCCCCAGGGGACGTTCGAACAGGGCGTGCCAGGTGGCGTCGTCGTCGACGGTGGCGCGCAGCGTGGCGCGGGTGGGGAGGGGCTCGGTCAGGGTGGGGAAGACGCGTGCGGCGAGGCGCCCGGTGGTGCCGTAGAAGCGCTGCCAGGCGGTGAACTCCCGGTCGGAGCCGGTGAGTTCGGCGAAGGCGGTACGGGTCCGGGCATCGCCGCCGCCGACGAGGAGACCGGTGGGGCGGCCGTCGCGCACGGCGGGGGTGTAGGAGGAGACGGTGCGTTTGCGGACCGCGAAGCGCAGACCGAGCTCCCGCACGATCTTCGGCGGCAGCAGGCTGACGAGGTAGGAGTAACGGGACAGCCGGGCATCGACCCCGGCGAACGCCCGGGTCGACACGGCGGCCCCACCGGTGTGGTCCAGCCGCTCCAGCACCAGCACACTGCGCCCTGCGCGCGCGAGATAGGCGGCGGCGACCAGCCCGTTGTGCCCGCCGCCGACGATGACCGCGTCATACGAAGTCCGTTCCGGCATGCCCCTTGGTAGCACGCGGTGATCTCGGTCGCCAGGTGCAGGCGGCTGAAACCTCTCCCCGGGTCGGTGCGGCTTCTTGACCGGGCAGGGGGCTGCTCCTAGCGTCCGGCCGTGCTCCGCCCCGGCACCGCCCCCGCCACCCTCTCCGCAGGCCGTCCCGCCCACCCGTGAGGTGACCCGTGTCCCACTCCTCGCTACCCCGCCTCGGCCGCACCCTCGCCGGACTGACCGCCGTCGCCGCCTGCTCCGCCGGGCTGCTCGCGGCCCCCGCGCCCGCCTCCGCCGCCGACGGTCCGGCCCGTGCGGCCGGCGCCCGGCACGCCGCCGGGGCGTATCCGAATCTGGCCCCCAGACCCCCGATGGGCTGGAACAACTGGTCGTACTACATGTGCGACATCAACGAGAAGGTCGTCCTCGACAATGCGCGGGCCCTGGTCCGTTCGGGGCTGGCGCGGCAGGGCTATCGCACCGTCACCGTCGACGACTGCTGGATGAGCCGGCAGCGCGGGCCCCAGGGGGAGCTGACGGCCGACCGGACGAAGTTCCCGCACGGCATGGCCTACCTCGGGCGGCAGCTGCACGCGCTGGGACTGAAGTTCGGGATCTATGAGGACGTCGGCACTCTCACCTGTGAGAAGTATCCGGGCAGTCTTGGCCATTTTCAGCAGGACGCGGAGCTGTTCGCCCGCTGGAAGGTCGACTACGTCAAGGCGGACGGCTGCAATGTGCCCGTCGCGCCGGGGCACTCCAAGGAGGAGACCTACCGGGACCTGTACGGGCAGATGAGCCGCGCGCTCCGGGCCACCGGCCGCCCGATCACCTTCTCGGTGTCGGCACCGGCCTACTTCCAGTTCGACGGCGACAGCGTCTGGCACCGGGTCATCGGCTGGTCGGCCGAGGTCGGCAATCTGTGGCGGGGCGGGCGCGATGTGGCGCTCCAGAAGAGCACCCCGGCCGCGAAGTGGTCCTCCATCGTCTACAACTTCCGCTACAACGCGCGGCTGGCCGGCCTCCAGCGCCCCGGCCGCTGGAACGACCCGGACTTCCTGCTGGCCGGTGACACGGGCCTGACAGCGCGGGAGATGCAGAGCCAGATGTCGCTGTGGGCGATGATGGCCGCTCCCCTGATCTCCAGCACCGACGTCGGCAATCTGTCCCCGGCGGCCCGCAAGGTGCTGGGGAACAAGGAGGTCATCGCCGTCGACCAGGATGCGCTCGGCGTCCAGGGGGACCTCGTGCAGCAGGACGACGGCTCCGCGGTGCTGGCCAAACCGCTGAAGAACGGCGACCGGGCGATCGCCCTGTTCAACTCGGGCGACGCACCGCGCACGCTCTCCGTCACGGCCGCCGCGGCCGGACTGCCGGCGGCCGGCTCCTACCGGCTGCACGACCTGGTGACCGGCCGCCGCACGCACAGCGACGACACGATCGTGGCGCGGGAGGTGCCGCCGCACAGCACGGTGCTCTACCGCGTCACACCGGACTGACCGGGGTGCTGCGGTCGCCCGGCGGGATCCGGGCGGCATTCGGGCGGCATTCGGGCGGCCGGGGCGCAGCTGTCCCCTGGCCGCGCCCGGCTGACCGCGGCCGCCCTCCCCCAGGGGGAGACCCCAGGAGGTCTCCCCCAGAGGGTCTCCCTTAGCGCCGGCGTGCCGCGCGCTCCTGGCGCAGTGCCGCGATCCGGCGGTGGAGGGCGGCCGCCTCGTCCGCGCTGCCCAGTTGCTCCAGGCACTGGGCGAGGTCGCCGTGGCTCGCCAGCGTGTCGAGGTGGGCGGCGCCCAGGGCCCGTTCGCGGGCGTCCGCGACCTCGCGGTAGAGGTCCAGCGCCTCGTCCCAGCGGCCGAGCCAGCCCAGCGCGACGGCGGCCTCCCGGCGGCTGACCAGGGTGTCGGGGTGGTCGGGGCCGAGCACCCGCCCGCGCGTCGCGGCCACTTCACGGGCCTCCACGAGCGCCTCCTGCCAGCGGTTCTGCCGGCCGAGGTTGACGCCCAGGCCGTGCCGGGCGCGCAGCGTCTCCGGGTCGTCGGCGCTCCGGGCGACGGCACAGGCCGCGGCCAGGTCCCGGTAGAGCGCCACGGCCCCGGCGCTGTCGCCGAGCCGGCCGAGGCCGATGCCGACCTCGTAACGGGCGGCGAGGGTGTCGGGGTGGCCGGGGCCGAGCGTGACGGTGCGCGCCGCCGCGACGTCCCTGTGGGTGTGCAGCGCCTCCGCATACCTGCCCAACTTGCCCAGTACGTGGGCGAGTTCGAAGAGCGTGGCGAGGGTGTCGGGGTGCTGCGGGCCGAGTACCCGGGCGCGGGCCTCGGCCACCTCATGGGTCATGGCGAGGCAGTCCTCCAGCCGTCCCAGCCGGCCGAGGTTGAGCGCGACATGGTGGCGGCAGCTCAGCGAGTCGGGGTGGTCGGGGCCCAGCGCACGTTCGCGGCCCGCCAGCACCTCTGCGTAGATCTGGTGCGCCTCGAAGCTCCGGCCGAGACGGCTCGCGGTATGGCCGCCCTCCAGGCGGCTGGTGAGGGTGTCGGGGTGGTCGGGGCCGAGGAGCCGCTCGCGTTCCGTGGCGAGCGCCCGGTGTGCCTCGCCCGCCTCCTCCCAGCGGCCCAGGCGGCCGAGGTTCAGCGCGGCGGTGTGCCGGCCGGCCAGCGCGGCGAGGGTGGCGCGGTGGTCGTCCGGCGGTGCCGGACTGGCGATGCCGGCGTCCGGGGGCGTCTCACCGCCCTGCGGGCCGCCGCCCCAGCCGGTCCAGGTATCGGTGAGGACCGTGGCGGCGTCGTCCGCGGGGTGCCCGTGCGGTCGCCGGGCGAGGCCCGCGGGGGCGCCGAGGCTCATGCCGCGGGTCCAGGAGGGCAGCCACCGGGCGGGGACCGTCAGCTCGTCCGGGCCTGCCGCGACGTCCCGCCCGGGGTGCGGATGGCGCGCATCGGCGAGGCGTTTGCCCAGCTCGTGGGCGTCCCTGGGGCGGTCGTCTGGGTCCTTGGCGAGCAGTTCGAGCACGATCCGCTCATAGGCCTCGGGCAGATCGGGCCGGAGCGTACGGGGCGGCTCCGGTGCCAGGTCGCGATGTCCGACGAGCACCGCCCAGGCGTCGCCCAGGTCGAACGGCGGCACGCCGGTGGCGATCTCGTACAGCACACAGCCGAGCGAGTAGAGATCGCTGCGGTGGTCGACGCCGTGGGCGCCGATCTGTTCGGGCGACATGTAATGCGGACTGCCCATGGCGATGCCGGTGCCGGTGAGGCGGGCGGTGAAGCCGATGTCGTGGCCGAGCCGGGCGATGCCGAAATCACAGATCTTGACCGTGCCGTCGGCGGTCCGGACGATGTTCGCCGGTTTCAGATCACGGTGCACGATGGCTTGTTCATGGGTGTAGGCAAGCGCGGCGGTGACCTGCTCGGCGATCTCCATGAGATCCGCCACGGGCAGCGGCTGACGGCGGTTGTCGTCCAGGAGCTGGCTGAGGTTACGCCCGCTGAGCAGCTCCATCACGATGAAGAGGGTGCCGTCGTCCTCGCCGAAGTCATGGACGACGGTGATGCCGCGGTGCTGGAGCGCGGCCGCGACCCGGGCCTCGCGGCGGAAGCGTTCGCGCAGCACCTGGAGGAACGACGGTTCGTGCCGCGGCCCCATGGGCTTGAGGCACTTGACCGCGACCTGCCGGCCCAGCGACTCGTCGCGGGCCCGCCACACCTCCCCCATGCCGCCGCGCCCGATGGTGCCGAGCAGCCGGTACCGCCGTTGGATCAGTCTGTTTTCCGCCACCATGTATCGCCGCCCCCGTCCCCGTTCCCCGTGGTCAGCCGCGCAGCTCCCCCTGCGGGGCCTCCTGCCCGTCCAGTATGGCGGCGGAACGGCGGAGCTTGTAGGGCGCTGGCCGGGCGCCGGGGCCGAGTCGTGCGACGGCGCGCAGGATGTGCCGGGGCGGGAGCTGCCAGCGGACCGTGGGGGGAATGGCACGAAGGAGGTGGCCGGTGGCGCGGAGCCGGCGGGTGACGGTGGCGGGCGGGGGCGCGGGGCGCCCGTAGAGCTCGTGGGCATACGCCGGGAGTGCACCGTAGGCGAGCCGGGCCACCCGGTGCCAGAGCAGGGCGCGGGCCGGCACGAGCGGGGCCGGGGTCGGCGGCCGGCGCAGAAAGTCGTCGACCTCGCGGGCTTCGGGGGTCAGCGCCAACTCGGGCCGTACCCGGGCGAAGTAGGCGGCGAGCCCGGCCCTGCTGCCGGGCACCCGGGCCGGATCGAGGCCGACGAGCCGGGCGCTTTCGCGCTGCTCGTGGACGTAGGCGTCGGCCTGGGCGTCGCTGACGGGGAAGCCGGAGCGGCGCAGTACGTCCAGGTAGGAGTCCACCTCAGCGCAGTGCACCCACAGCAGCAGATCGGGCTCATCGATCCCGTAGCGCTCGCCGGTGGCCGGATCGGTGGCGGACAGCCGGCGGTGGATGCGCCGGACCGTGGCACCGGCCTGTTCGGCGGCGTCGCTGGTGCCGTAGCTGAGGGTGCCGACGAAATGGGCGGTGCGCATCAGCCGGCCCCAGGCGTCCCTCCTGAAGTCCGAGTTCTGGAACACACCGCGCACCGCACGAGGGTGCAGCGCCTGGAGGTACAGCGCGCGCACACCCGCGATCCACATCATCGGATCACTGTGCATCTGCCAGGTCACGGACCGGGGCCCGAAGACCCCCGGGTCGCCTGCCACGCATCCCACCTCCCGCTGCCGGATACGACACCTGACGGAAGACGGTAGCCGTCCGACGGTGAAGGCCCGGCGGTAGTAGTCACCGGCATCCGCCATGCCACCGTGGCATGCCGCAGCGGATCCGGTCCTTTTCATGGCACCACGGCGGGCGCCTTCCGTCACTGCGTGAGGAGAGCACCCTCGGCGGTGCGGGCCGCTCGTGCGGGGCGGGCGCGACGGTGCGCCCGGACAGCGAAAGAAGGGCCGGGGCCAGGTCCTGATGGCCGAGGAAGACCCGCCCGACCACCCGCTCGGCGGCGTGGCCGTCGTCCCACATGCAAAAACGCGCGCGGAACGCGGCACGCAGCTCACGTGCTTCGGCGCCCTTCCAGCGCCCGCCGGGGAACGCCTCGACCAGCTCGTCCTCGTTGGTGGCGACGATGCCGGGGAGGTCTCCCGGCGTTCCCGAGAGCAAGTCGAAGGTGACGCCCCGGGAGCGGACGTACGTCTCCCGGTCATCGGCGTAGTTGATGATCGGCCGGTCGAGGTCCGCGTAATCGAACATGATCGACGAGTAGTCCGTGATCAGCGCATCCGCGGCGAGGCACAACTCCTCGACCGAAGGGTGCAGGGAGACATCGATCAGCGCCCCCTGCCTCTGGAGCTTCTGGAGTTGCGGGTCCTGACCGTAGAAGTAGTGCGTAGGGACCAGAAGGACGGTGTCCGGGCCGAGTTCCCCGGTGATCTTTCCCAGGTCCAGCTGCGGCTGGTCCCCGCTCGCCCGCTCCACTCCGGTGTTCCGGGCTGCACGGATGCCACGGTTCTCCTCGTGGCGCACGGTGATCGCCCGGGGGTCACGGGCAGCGTACTTCGCCAGGATCTCGCCACTCCCGTCCGGCGAACGGTCGTCGACCGCGAGGACGTCGAAGTCGATGAAGCCCTGCGCCGGCAACGAGTTCAGGCACGCGCGGAGACAGCCCTCACGTGGAACACAGGAACGACGATGCTGAAGCGTGGGGCGGGTCCGAGGCCCGTCTCGGCGTGGCGGGGTTGCTCCTACAAGGTGTCGGCTCCAGGCGAGGACCTGAATTTTCTGCGACCTGAGTGGGACAACCCGTGTGACGCCTCAAGGTTGCGCGCGGCCTGCGCCGACTGCTTGTTGTGGCGGAGGGTGTGGACGGAAGGGCATGTACCGGCCGACGGTTCGTCCCCTGCCTGTCTGCAATCTGAGGGCCCCAACGGGCCAGGTTCATCCACGAGGCAGCCCTCGGCCGTGCGCCGCACCGGACCGAGCCCGGTCACGCAACGGCGCCTGCGCGGCGAAACGCTCGAACATCCGCGACAGGACTTCGCACGAGGAGTGCCGGGCGATGCCGTCGTCCGGCCCTTCGGGAAGCCGATTCCACGGAACGGCCGGAGCCGATTCCACCTCGTCGATCCAGTCGGCGAGTGCGGCGTGATGGGGCTCCTCGTCCGGGGCGATCACCTCGTACATGAGCGTGCTGCCGGCCGTATTGATCGCCGTACAGAGAGCGTTGACCCGATCCCCGAGTCGCGTGGCCCCGGCGTCGGCCAGCCCTTCGAGGACCCGTACCAGGGCCAGTGCGGTGGGCTTGTGATCGATGGCGTCGAGCCGGAGTGCGGTGTTGATCATGTCCTGATGGCGACAGGCTTTCTCCGCGGGGGTGTAGTCGGGACCGTCCCGGAACATTTCGGCGGCCCACCACAGCCTGGCGAAGGCCTGGCTGTGGTGGGGACCTGCGAACCTGACGCTGTTGACCTTCCTGGGCGTCCCGTCGTCGGACTCCCCGGGCGGCAGGTGCCGCCACAGGACGAAGTCCGGTGCGACGGCCAGGGCCAGGAAGTTCCACAGAGCGGGGTTCGCCGCCTCGGCACGGGTCATCCGCAGGGTCGCGTGCAACCTGGGCGCCAGCCAGGCATCGGCGTCGGTCCGCGCCGCGTCGAACCGGTGCATCGCCTCGTCGAGGATCTCTCGCACCGGGTCGGCGCTCCACCGGACGGAACCGCCCTCGATCGGCGTGCTCGCCCGGAGGACGGCCGCCTGCGGCAGTGCGTCCCGCCCCGCGCGCATCCCTGGTGTGAGGAAGGCCGTGGCCACGCCGTCGGGGAGCAGTGCGAGTCGTTCGGGGGACTCGATGGGGTGTCGGCTCATCGACCGGTGCCTTCCTGGGAACGGCTCACGGCGCGGATGACCGCCGTCAGGCTCTTCGGCGCCTGGCCGCGCCTTCCGGCGGCGAACTGGATCCGTGCCTGGACCTCCGCCCACCTCAGACCGTCGCTTCGACGGCTGTGGGCCTCGCCCAACGCCTCGGTCGGGGACAGCCCGGGGAAGACCTCGGGAAGCATGGTGCGCAGCACCGACTCCCGCCATCCTCCCGGGAAGTGCGGAGTGCCGTCCTCGTCGACTTCGAGGTCGCTCAGCGCGGAGTGGAACATCGTCGCCCAGGCCTCTCCCGCGATCTGCGCGGCCACCAGGCCGGCGGTCGCCTTCTCCAGCGGGCCGCGAGCGCCGGACAGCAACTCGAAAAGCCCCTCGAAGGACGTGTTGAGCAGGACGGCCGGCAGGTCCCCGGTGGTGTCGATCAGCCAAGGTGCGTCCCTGAACGGGCGCAGCCACTCCCGCGGCCCGTCTCGGAAATCCTCCTCCAGGATCTCCGGATCATGTTGTCCGGTGGGAGTAGTACGGCCGAGGATGTCCACCGCCCACGGCGTATCCGTGGTGCCGAGGACACGGCCGTCGACTCCGCCGTGACTGCCGACGACGCTCACCTCGAGGACGGCGCGCGCCACGTGGCTGGAGCGGCGCACCCTGACCTCTCCTCGCCAGTGGGTGTCGTCGCGACGGCGTTCCAGACGACTCACCACGCGGGTGTGGGTGGCTCCCTCGGTGAGGACGGCGACGCAGGTGACCCCGGACCACGGGCCGTCGGCCAACTCGTCCGTCGGCAGGGTGACCTCCAGATCGAGGAGGCCCTCGATCCAGTCGTCCCGCTCGACTCGATGGAGGGCCACGACCTGATCGCGTGGGGAGATCAGCGACAGCGGCACCGGCTTCCCGTCCATGCTCACCCCTCGGACGGCGACCTCGATCTTCCCCACCAGGGTCGGATACGCGTACACGGTGTTCATGCCGAAGCCTCTCGGGCCGGGTGGACTTCCACGGTCACACCGGCCATGTCGGCGGCCACCGGATGGCTGCCGACAGCTGTGACGCCACCGAAGCGCGCCGACCGCACATCCGGGGCGATGAGCAACCTGCCCTCGACGATCTCGCAGTTCTCCTTCGCGGACAGCGCCGCCCACTCCACTGACGGACGCCCCCCTGATCGCACCTCGAACTTGGCCACCGGCAACAGGTGCCACCGGGCATCACGCCGCGGGACGGTCAGTGTCACGTCCAGGATCCAGGCCCCGCCTTCGTCCACCTTCCCGACGACGCGATCCACGAGCGGGCTTCCCTGGCCACGGCGAACGCTCCCCGCCAGGGGCGAATCGAGGCGCAGCAGTTTTCGCAGGGCCTCGGGACCGGTCGAGTCCCGGCTCGCCGTCCGCCGTCCGATCGCACCGCGCAGCGCCGCGTCCATGGCCGCGTCGAACTCGGCCAACCGGCGGGGAGCGTCGACATAGGCCGCGGTGAGTTCGGCCGTCGCCCTCCACCTGTCGTGCTCCGGCGGCTCGGCGGCTCGCAGGAACGCCTCGGCGGCGTGTGTCGCCACGTCGTCGGCGCCCGTGGCGAAACCGGCGAGCAGGACGGCCTGGAAGGGGCCGGCTCCCCGCCCCGGTTCGCGGGGACGCCGAGCCGTAACGCTCATCCGGGGACCACGCACGCAGACGATGCGGCTGTGCTCCTGGTCCTCGTCGGCGGCGGGAGCGACCAGGAGCACGGCACGGTGGTCGTGCGGTGCGGCAGTACGCCCGGCGGCTTCCAGCGGGGGGACGGCAAGACGTACCTCCGCGGCGGCGACCTGTCCGGCGGCCGTGAGCTCGTCGACCGTCTCGCCGTCGAGGTACGCCCGCATCGCGTGAACCAGGGCCGCGTGCCTGTCGACCGGGTCGACCCGCTGTTCGGGGACCACGGATTCACCATTGCGAAGAGCACGGACCGAGGCTTCCAGCATGGCCGGCGACGATCGGCCGGAGGTCATGGCGGCCCAGAAATTGTCGGCCAGCGCCCGCCCGAGAACCCCGTGCATGTCTTCCAGCGCACCGCTGTTGCAGGCCGCGTCGTGCGCACCGACGACGAGGAAGGAAGTGCCCGGGTCGTCGCTGTCCCGGTCGAGTCGCAGATCGGCGACCAGCCGCTCATCCGCCCACCACGAGCGGGCGACGCCTTCGTGCTCCTTCTCCGCGTCCGGTTCGCCGAGCCAGGCGGGACCGGCGTAGGCGACCTGGTCGACCTCTCGCCAGGGAAGGTCCAGGCGACCGACCACCCGGCGGGCGGTCCGCCCCTCGTATGCCTCGGACAGGGTGCTGTTCATCAGCACCAGACCGAGCCGGCTGGCCGCCCACAGCGTCGCCTTCCGCAAACCGTACGACCCACCGGCCCGGTCGTTGCTCTTGTGACTGTCGAGCTGTCGGCGGACCACGGCCGCATAGCGACCGTCGCCGTACTCGGGACCGGTCAGGCCCGCGGCGTTGTAGTCGTCCACCCGGAGAAGGAGAAGGGAAGCGCTCTCCCGCAGTTCCCGAAGCCCCTCGGCGAGGACCCGGCCGGCCTTCTGTCGGGACTGCGCCGCGGCCGTGTAATGCGACTCCAGTTCTTCCCACTTCAGTGCGGAGAGGAACGAATACAGGTGTTCACCGGTCAGCTCGTGCAGGGTGAAGCGCACCCGCACCGGCCGTTCCGGATCCAGCCTCTCGTCCAGGGAATTCTGCGTGACCTCCCGGGCCAGTACGGCCAGATTCGCCTCGAAGGCGACGGCGGCCGCATTGCCGTACTCCCGCCCGCCGTCGTGGTGGGCGATCCGGTGGTACCAGCCGATCGGCCGGGCCGATCCGGCGTCGGCGTCCCTGGTGACAAGGGTGGCAACGTCCGTCTCGAGGATCTCGGCGATCCTGCCCATCATCTCCGGACGCGGCCGCGCCCTGCCGGTGACCCATGCCGATATCGCCGCGCGCGTCAGGCCCAGTTGCTGCGCGAACTCCGCCTGCGACACCCCTTTGCGGCGCAGCTGGCGCCCCAGCCAGACACCGAAACCCTCGATACCCTCCATGTGCCCCCACATCCCCTCGGTTCCGAGCGGGGTCACGGTAGCACCCCATTTGACATAACCGTGCTGTCAAATCCTTCTTGACAGGTGTGCGCAACTCAAGCGCCAGCACGCCATGTTGAATGATTTCCGCTTTTCGATCACCGAGTTGGTGCTACCTTCCATTTCGGCAACCCCCCACTCGGCCAAGGTCGTTGACGGATGTGTCCACTTCAGGGGCGCAGAGCTCTGCCTTCAGGCCAGTTGCACGACATTCTTTTCATGCGTCATCCAGTTATGGGCACTTGGCGTGCCCACAGGGAGGGGAACCCATGATCGACGATGAGGCCTGGATGGCGTGGTTCGTCGAGGAGTACGACAACACGGAGGACCCCGACCTCCGCGTCGAACTTCTGCGGTGTCACGGCATCCACCCCGAGGTTCTGGCCTCGGCGCGGCGGCGGCTCGCCCGCCGCGCGCAGATCCCGCCCACGGAGCAGACCACCACCCCCTCCGTCTCCCCCGTGCCCCGTACAACGCGTGCCACCCGCCGTCCCACCACCCGTCGACGCTCCGGTGGCCCCCGTACCTATCAGGTCACCCGCACCCGGAGGATCCGTAGGACCAGGCGGACCGTGACGACCGTGACGACGACCGTCACGGTCATGACCGTGACGACGGTCACCACGATCAGCAGCTGACCTTCTCTCTCTGTTTCCTCGTCAGCTGTTCGTGCCTGCTTCACCGGGGTGCCGGCACCGTGCGTCGGCACCCCCGCATCCCCGCGCGTCCTCGACCAGTCCTCATCCGAGACAGGTGCTCTCATGCCCGACCAGCAGTCCGCCGCCTCTTCGCTCCCGCCCGTGATCGACACCGTGGTCCGGCAGTCCGCGACCGTCCTGAAGACCTACCAGGTCGACCCGGGCCTGGTGCAGGAGCATGCCAACGGCGAGCGTCGCATCACCCAGGGCGGTTACGGCGAACGTCAGTTGCTCGAACTCGTCCAGAACGCGGCGGACGAGATCGCGGCATCGGCCGGAGGCAAACTGCACGTCATCCTGACCGAAACCCACCTCTACTGCGCGAACGAAGGCACCCCGGTCACGCCGGAGGGCGCCGAGACCATCCTGCGCATGAGTGTCTCCCGCAAGCGCGGCGGGCAGATCGGCCGCTTCGGCGTCGGGGTCAAGTCCGTGCTCTCCGTGAGCGACTCGCCCCAGTTCTTCAGCGGCAGCGGCGCCTTCGGTTTCGGCTTCGACCGGGACTGGTCCGCCGCCGAGATCGCCCAGACACTCGGGCGGCAGGAAAGCGACATCGGCATGGACACCCCGGTGCTCCGCATGGCCCGGCCGCTCGATGTCGAGCAGGAGCGCGCCGACGACAACGTGCTGGACAAGCTGCTGCGTTGGGCCACCACCGTCGTCCGCCTGCCCCTGATGCCCGGTGCCGCCGAGCGTCTCGGCCGGGACATCAACGGTCACAGGAGTCGGGACGGACGGGTGACGGAAGCCTTCCCGGCGCGTTTCCAGTTGTTCTCCTCCCATGTCGGCCAGGTCCTCCTGCATGACGAGCGCACCCTGCCCCCCGTCCGTCGGGAGATCTCGATCGAGGCCGACGGCGTCCACCGCACTCTCAAGGAGGTCGCCCGCGGCGCCAAGCAGACCACCGAACAGTGGAAGGTCTTCTCCGTCACCCATTCCCCCACCGACAAGGTGGCGGACAGCGCCGGCGAGCTGCACAACCGACCGGTGCTCGAGATCTCCTGGGCGGTGCCCGAATACACCGTCCGCAACGGCCTGTACACCGCGGCCGTCGGCAGGGGCTCCTTCTGGGCGTTCTTCCCGACGAAATACGAGGTGTCGCTGACCGGCATCCTGAACGCCCCGTGGAAGACCAACGAGGACCGCCAGCACCTTCTCGACGGCAGCCCCTTCAACCGGGAACTGTTGCAGGTCGCGGCCCGACTGGTGATCGACACCCTGCCCCGGCTCGTGCCCGCCGAGGACCCCGCCGCATACCTTCCCCTGCTGCCGGGCCGCACCAAGGAGAAGCTCAACTGGGCCGACGACCATTTCCTCCGGCAGGTCTGGCAGATGGCCGCCCAGCGCCCCTCTCTGCCCGACCAGAACGGCGAACTCCAAGTCCCGCGCGATCTGTTCATCACGCCGTCGAACCTGGACAAGGAGTGGGTCCGGATCTGGTCGGAGTACGACGGCCGCCCCACCAACTGGGTGCACGCATCCGTCGACGCCTCCGACAGCAGTCTGCGCCGCGGCAAGATGATGCACATCCTGGAAGAGGCCGGGAAGACGCCCGAGAACGTCAAGGACTGGCTCGAGGCCCTCGTCGCCGACGGCTCCGCGGAAGCCTCGTGCCACGCCATCGAGATCCTTTCCCTGATGGTGCTCAAGGACCAGGCAGGCGGGCTGCGCGGAGACTCTCCGCTCACCGCCGAGGCCCGCAGGGCCAGGATCGTGCTGACCGAGGACCACGGAGTGGTCGCCCCCGTGGCCGGCGAGATCTTCCACCGGACCGCCGCCGACATGCTCCGCGACGACATGGTCTACGTCCATCCGTCGATCTCCGAGCGCCCCGAAATGTCGCGGCATCTGCACAACATCGGCATCAGGGTCGCCGATGCACAGGGACGGTTCGAGGGCGTCCTGGACCAGGGGTTCGACAACTACGGCAATGACACATGGTCGAACTTCTGGGTCCTGCTGCGCAGCGCCGGCGGCAGCGCGCAGGTCAACCGCATACGCGCCAAGGTGCCCAAGCCGCTGGAAACGCTGCATGTCCGGACCCAGGACGGTCGTTACCGACCGATGCGCGACTGCCTCCTGCCCGGCCCGGTGGTGCCCGGGGACGGGAGCCGCGACCGAGCCGTCGCCGTCGACCTGGACTTCCACGAGAGCGACAAGCCGGTCTTCCGTGACCTCGGGCTGTTCGACCGTCCCACCGGCGGACACCGGCCCCACGAGGAGGCGTGGTTCGCGGAATATCGACAGACCGTTCACGACTGGCACCTGCGCGGTCTGGCCAGCAGCGCCCCCCGCCCCAACATTTCCCGCCTGGCGGTCGAAGGCGCGGTGACGTTGGGCCCCTTGCACCTCCTGCCCGTTCTGTCCGAGGAGGGCCGCGCCGCCTTCGTCGCGGCTCTGCCGGCATCCGACATCGCGCAGCACTGGCAGATGCAGTACGGAGCCAACACCGGCACCCGCAAGGCCGTGGTGTCCCCGCTGCGCTGGATGGTCTCCAGGCACGGCCTCGTGAAGACCTCCATGGGGCTGACCCGGGTGTCCGAGGCCGTCGGTCCCCAGCTCAAGAATTTCCGTGCTGTGCTCCCCGTCGCCGACATCGCGGAGGAGACGGCCAGGAAGCTCTGCATGCCCACGACCACCGACGAGGTGCCCACCGGGCGTTGGGGCAAATTGCTGGACCTCGTGCTCGAGAGCGAGGACGACGCGTTCATCGGTCGCGCGTACGCCCTGCTGCATCGGGTCGGCTTCGAGTTCCCGGAAGGTGTGCTCACCCGTTGCCGGGTGGGATCCTCCTGGGAGGGACGCCCGGACAACGAAATCGCCGTCGCGGTCAACACGGTGGAATTCAAGGAACTCGTCCGTGAACGGCTCCCCGCGCTCCTGGTCACCGACAGGGCCGACGTGGCCACGGCGAAGGAGATGATCGAGGAATGGGGCATGCTCAAGGTCTCCGACGTCATCAGCATGGAGATCGAGCCCGTCAAGATCGGGCGTGCCGTGCTGCTGTTCGAGGAGTTCACGACGATCAAGGCGCGCCTCGGTCAGGCGGGCAGCAGCTACAAGATCCAGCGCTGCTCCGAGCTTGCGCAGGTGGTCCGCACGCCCATGGGCAGCAAACGGAAGCCGCTCGAGTCCGCGAGGAAGGGCCAGACCCTTTTCGTCCTGGACTCCATGGACCGGCTGCACGTGCTGCGGGCCGCCGATGAGCAGTTCAAGTGGGGCTTCGGCCTGGCCGGATGCAGCCAGGCTCTCGCGCTCCAGGACAGGCAGGAGCATGACCAGGCTCTGCTCGGGCGGCTGCGCGCGGTACGGGAGAGCGAGAGCGTCATCGACAAGATCGCTCTGCTGATCGGTGAGGAGGCCCTGCGCGGCGAGCTTCCCCCGGGGCTCATGGAGAGCGAGATCCAGGAGCAGGGCGCCGAACCGAGCCCCCGGCGCATCGCCGAGATGGCCTTCAACGCTCACGGCGAGGCGATCCTCCGGGTCCACTCCCGCGACCTCGCGCTGGACTTCCCCACCCGCGCCCCCAACTCCTTCACCGGGAACACGAAGGCGTTGCGCTTCGTGGCCGATCTCGGGTTCCCCGATTCCTTCGCCGGCGCCCAGGTGCCCTCCCTGGATCCTCGACTCGAGGTCGACGGTCCATCGGAGTTTCCTGCTCTGCACCCCTATCAGGAGGAACTCGCACAGGCGTTGCTCGGCCTGCTGGAGGCCCCCGTCCCCCAGCGCGGCATGCTCAGCCTGCCGACCGGATCCGGCAAGACGCGTGTCACGGCGGAGGGAGTGATCCGCTGGATCCGTGATCGCAAGGATCTTCCCGGTCCGGTCCTGTGGATCGCCCAGACCGAGGAGCTGTGCGAACAGGCCGTGCAGAGCTGGAAGTTCGTCTGGTCGAAGGTCGGCCCCGAGCTGCCTCTGGTCATCAGCCGGCTCTGGTCCTCGAACGAGGCGACCCCTGTCGACGGGCGTCCACACCTGGTCGTCGCCACCGATGCCAAGTTGGACAGCTGCCTGGAGAAGGAGGACTACGCCTGGCTGCGGAGGACCGCCGAGCTCATCATCATCGACGAGGCGCACACCGCCATGTCCCCTCGCTACACACGGCTGCTCGACCAACTGGACCTGACACACCGCAGCACGTCCCGCCATCTGATCGGTCTCACCGCCACCCCGTACCGGAACAACACGGAACTGACCCGACTGCTGGTGCAGCGGTTCGGCAACCGCCTCGACACCGGGGTCTTCGACGGCGATCTGTCCGTCGCCATCAAGGGGTTGCAGCACATCGGTGTCCTGGCCCAGGTCAAGCACCGGGAACTGCCGGGTGCCGCCATCGCGCTGACGGCCGACGAGCGCGCCCAGTCCGAGAAGTTCGCCACCCTGCCCAAGGGCGCCGAGCAGCGGCTGGCCGAGGACCACGGCCGCAGTCAGCGCATCGTCGACGAGATCGCCGCCATGCCCTCCGACTGGCCGGTGCTGGTGTTCGCCACCTCCGTGGCCCACGCCAAACTCCTCGCCGCCAAGCTCAGTGACCGCGACATCAGGGCCGGCGCGATCGACTCGACCACGCCCCCCAACGAACGCCGCAAGCGGATCGACGATTTCCGCAAGGGCAGGATCCAGGTCCTGACCAACTACGGCGTGCTCACCCAGGGCTTCGACGCCCCGGCCACCCGTGTCGTGGTCGTCGCCCGCCCGACGTACAGCCCGAACATCTACCAGCAGATGATCGGGCGCGGTCTGCGCGGCCCGAAGAACGGTGGCAAGGAGAGCTGCCTGATCCTGAACGTGCGCGACAACATCACCAATTTCGGTGAGGAACTCGCCTTCACGGAGTTCGAGTACCTGTGGGGCGAGGGCCGGTGACCGTCGTCCCCCTCGCCGAGCATCGGCTCACCGCCGCGCAGCAGGCCGTGGTCGACCAGCCCTGGGACGCCCGGGTGCTGGTCACGGCCGGGGCCGGCGCAGGAAAGACGCACACCCTCGTGCGGCGGCTAGACGTGCTGGTGGAGCGCGAGGAGCTGGAGGCCGGAGAGATTCTGGTGCTCAGCTTCTCCCGCGCGGCCGTGCGCGAACTCACCGACCGCATCGAGCGGCATGCCGCCGCCGCGCAACGGATTCGCGTGCAGACCTTCGATTCCTGGGCCGCGGCCCTGCTCAGCCGTGCGTACCCGGACACGGACTGGCAGACGTACACCTTCGACGGCCGTATCGAGGCGGCCACCGAGGCGATCGAGAGGGGGGCCGTCGAGGCCGGTCCGCAGGTGCCGGCCCATGTGGTGGTCGACGAGGTCCAGGATCTCGTGGGCGTCCGTCGGGAGATGGTCGAGGCACTGCTCGACCGCTTCCAGGAGAACAGCGGCTTCACCGTGGTCGGTGACTCGGCTCAGGCCGTGTACGGATTCCAGGTGTCCGACCCGGAGCAGCGGGCCGAGGAGACCAACCGCTTCCTGGACTGGTTGCGTGCCTCCTTCGGGGAAGACCTGGTGGAGTGCCACCTGGGCGACAACTTCCGGGCCCGCAGCGAGGCGGCCCGGATGGCCCTGCCCCATGGTGCCCGATTGCAGCGGCTGCCCCGTGATCGGGCGGAGGCCGCCGATGCGGCGGAGCGCATCCACGGTGATCTGCGGGCTCTGCTGCTCTCGGCACCGAACTTCGGCGGCCTGGAGGAGGAGTTCGTGCGGGCGGCGCTGCGCGACTACCCGGACACCACCACCATCCTGTGCCGCGACAACGGGCAGGCGTTGACGTTGTCCGGCGTGTTGGCCGACGCCGATGTCCCGCACACACTGCAACGCTCGGCCCGTGAGCGGTCGGCCCCCGTGTGGATCGCCGAGTTTCTCGCCTCGACCGGCGCATCCACCCTGGGTCGGGAGCGCTTCGAGGAACTGCTCGCCGGCCTCCGGCTCCCGCTCGGCAGCACGCCGGAGGCCCTGTGGCGTTCGGTACGCAAGGTTGCCAGGGGCAGTCGCGGCAACGTCGAGGTCGTCGCGCTGCACCGGGCGCTCGCCGAGGGCCGGCTGCCCGACGAGCTCACCGCGGCGCAGCCGTCCTCGCTCGTGATCTCGACCGTGCACCGAGCCAAGGGCCTGGAGTTCGACCGCGTCCTGATTGTCGAACCACCGGTGCTGAAGGAACCGCCCCGGGTCCGGAAGAAGAAGTACGACTACGACCCGGCGGCGGAAGCCCGACTGCTGTATGTGGCCATGACCCGCGCCCGACATGATGTGTACGTCCTGGCACCTCCACGCTCCTGGCTCGTCCGCAAGGACAAGAGGATCGACCGCTGGTATCTGGGTGGTCGCAGCACCTGGGCCCGCAACGGCATCGAGCTGATCGGCTCGGACGTGTCCCACGACCGGCCGGCGGGCGCGGAGGGGATCGGCCAGGACCCTGAACTGATGTGGCAACACCTCTTGACCGACGTCGCCCCGGGCGAGAGGGCGGAGCTCGTACTCCTGCACGGCATCCCCGTCGCGGCCGACCAGTCCCCGCCGTACGCGGTGGTCGTCGGCGGGCAACGGGTCGCGGTGGTGTCGGAACGCTTCCGCACCGACCTGCACCGCTTGCTGCGCCGTACCGCGCACTCCGCGGTCGAGCGCTGGCCCGCGAGGATCACCGGTCTGCGGGTCGACTGCGTGGAGAGCGTGGCGGGCAGCCCCGCGGCGACCGAGGCCGCCGGCCTGGGTGGGCACGGCGCGTGGATCGCACCCCGGTTGTGCGGTCTGGGGCGCTTCCAGTGGGACGCGGACGGACAGGAAGGGGACGAAGGATGAGTCGGCCGATCCACCAAGCACACTACGAGGTCTGCGACTCGCTCGTCGACGTCCTTCGGCAGGACCTCCTCGGCCCGGTGGGCGGTGCGGACGAGGTGCTCGAGGACGACGCGCCGATCACCATGTACCCGGTCGGCGTGCTCTTCCCTCGCTCGCGGCCGGCCCGGCCCGGTGCCTCGCCCGAAGCCGCCCCGGCCGAACAGGGTGAGCCGGAGTCCTTGCGGGACGGGCTCGACACGGCGCCGCTCGGCACCCATCGGGACACCGAGGAGGGTGCCGGCGATCTGGGGGTCTCGCTGGCGAACGTCCGGATGCCGTCGTCCATCGGTCTGACGTTCGCCGTGGACCCGACCGTGTCCGCACGGATTCGACTGACCGTGAGCGCCGCCGTCTACAGCCCCGAGGACGCCGACGGGAATCCGGTGTCCGCGAAGCGGACCGAGGCACGAAGCACGAAGGCCCAGCGGGAGCGCTGGCGTCGTTGCGCACTTCGCATCGAGCCGGTCGACGTGGACGTCAGGGAGCCGGGCCTGCTCGATCCGTTCGTGCTCCACCCCGGGCTGGAGCTGCGAGTGCTGGTCCGCCCTCCGGCCGAGTCCGACGGGACGGTGACCGTGACGGCCACGGTCGTCAACAGCTCGGAGGTCGGTCCGTACGACCTGCGGGACGCGCACTGCTTCTACCAACCGGTACTGACCGTGACGGCGGACGACGGCAGCAGCCCGGTGTTCGTGACGCGGTCCGCCACGTCGGACGCGGTCGACCCGGAGCATGCGCTGAGCCGGCTCCTGCACCGCCATGCGCCGAGCTTCGCCACCGGCCACGGCTGCGCGGCGCATTGGGATTGGGCGGCGCCCCCCGTAGGGGCCGCATCCGTCGATCGTCCGGCCGTCACCGCCCTGCGGACCGAATTCGTCCCCTCCCACGAGGTGTTGCTGACGGATTCCAACCCCGGGATCGACGACGAGGCACTGACGATGTACCGGCTGGGCACCGACCCCGCCCACGAGGTCGTCTCGGCACTTCGCACCCTGCTGAACGGCTATGAGCAGTGGATCGAGACCCAGGAGGAGCAGGCGCGCCTGCTGGCCGGTACGGAACACGGCAGGGCCGCGGCCGAACAGATCAAGCTCTGCGTGCGCGCGCTGCGCCGGATGCGTGAGGGCGTGGACCTGCTGGAGGACACCGAGCGGCCGGACATTCTGCGCGCGTTCCGGCTGGCGAACCTCGCAATGGCCGACCAGCGCGCACGGACCGCGTGGATCAAGGGCGGCAGATCTGGGCAGCCGGATGATCGGGCCGGGCGGTGGCGCCCCTTCCAGATCTCCTTCATGCTGCTGTGCCTGGCCGGGATCGTCGCTCCGGACCACGAGGACCGCAAGGTCTCCGACCTGCTGTGGTTCCCCACCGGTGGCGGCAAGACGGAGGCCTACCTCGGCCTGATCGCCTTCACCACCTTCCTGAGGCGCCTCCGGGACGGGGAGGCCGGGGCGGGCGTCACCGTGCTCATGCGGTACACCCTCCGGCTGCTCACCCTTCAACAGTTCGAGCGTGCCACGGCGCTGATCTGCGCAATGGAACAGCTGCGGGTCACCGATCCGGCGAGCCTGGGGCGGGAGGAGATCTCCATCGGCATGTGGGTGGGCCGTTCGGCGACGCCCAACAAGCTGGCGGTCGCCGCGAGCAAGCTGGCCGATCTCGTACGCAACGAGACGCTCCAATTGCAGACCGAGAATCCGGTGCAGCTGCGCAACTGTCCCTGGTGCGGCGAGCCCTTGCGGGCCCGGGACTACGCGGTCGACGAAAGCACTGTACGCATGACCGTCCGCTGCCCGGCCGGAACATGCGACTTCCACCGAGGGCTGCCGGTGCACCTCGTCGACGACGCCGTCTACGCCCATCGTCCGACCTTGGTCATCGCTACGGTCGACAAGTTCGCCTCGATGCCGTGGCGACCCGCTTCCGCGGCGCTCTTCAACCGGGACGTGGAGGGGGTCCGGCCGCCCGAACTCATCGTCCAGGACGAACTCCACCTGATCTCGGGGCCGCTCGGCACGCTGACAGGCCTGTACGAGGCGGCCGTGGACGCCTTGGCGGATCGCCCCAAGGTCATCGCCTCGACCGCGACCATCCGACGCGCCGGCGAGCAGGGCGCGCGGCTGTTCGCCCGTTCGGTGAAGCAGTTCCCGCCCGCCGGCCTCGATTCCCGGGATTCCTGGTTCGCCGTGGAAACTCCGCGCGAGCGCAAGGCCGCCCGGCGCTACGTCGGCCTGCTGACCTCCAGCACCAGCCAGGCCACCTTGCTCATCCGGGTGTACGCGGCGCTGCTCCATCGGGTGCACACCCATGAAGCGCCGCCCGAGGTGAAGGATGCGTACTGGACCCTGATCGGCTACTTCAACAGTCTGCGACTGCTGTCGGCGGCGGAGCTCCAGGTCCTCGACGACGTCCAGGAACGCCTGGGGCACCTCGCGGTGCGCGACGGGGTCAAGGCGCGCCGTGCGGACGCCCTCACGGAGCTGAGCAGTCGGGCGAACTCCAGCGACATCTCCCGCAGGCTCAAGGAGATGGAGCGACAGCTGCCGATGCCGGACGTGCTGGACGTGCTGCTCGCCACCAACATGATCTCCGTGGGCGTCGACGTGGACCGCCTGGGACTGATGGCCGTGATGGGTCAGCCGCAAACCACTGCCGAGTACATCCAGGCGACCAGCCGGGTCGGCCGGCAGCACCCCGGTCTCGTCGCGGTCATGCTCAACTCCACCCGCTCACGGGACCGTTCGCACTACGAAGGCTTCCAGGGCTTCCACTCCGCCCTGTATCGGGAGGTGGAGTCCACCAGCGTGACCCCCTTCTCCGCTCGGGCCCGCGACCGAGGGCTGCACGCCGTGGTCGTGGCCCTGGCCCGGTTGATGCTGCCGGCCGCACGGGACGACGACGCGGCCGCGCGCGTGGAGGACTTCGCGACCGACCTCCGCGAGAAGGTGGGCATCCTTCTGCTCGACCGTGTGGCGGCGGTGGAGCCGGCCGAGCTCGAGGCCACTGCTGCGGCCTTCGAGGAATTCGTCGAATGGTGGCGGGACGAGGCGCTGGCCCACCCGAACCTCGTGTACGAGGCTCCGCGCGGCTCCCGCACGCCCGCCCTGTTGGCCAACTACGACGACGAGTCGAACGACGCCTCGCCGTGGAAGACGCTGTGGAGTCTGCGCGACGTCGACGCCTCGTCCACCTTCTTCGAGGAGCGCTGAACCATGAGTCCCGTCCCACCCCGCACCCGTCGGCGCGGTCTCCCGTCGGCCGCGGCACGTACCGCCCGCAAGCTCGGGGAGATCCGCCGGGCCCAGCTCGTCACGACGTACGGCGTCGGAGCCATGGTCGCGGTGGAGAACGAGTCCTTCCTCGTCCGCGGCATCGACTCGTGGGACATCTCCGAGGCCCCCGTCATCTCGGAGCCCCGCCTGGCCCGGCAGTTGGGCGTCTCCGGGTTCCGTATGCCACCGGCTCCCGACCCCGATCGGGCCCGTGACGGCGTACGGGCGGTGCGCTTCCCGGAGATGTACTCATGCCCCCATTGCCATCAGCTCCAGCCCTTCCGCAAGTTCAACTCTGCGGCAGGCCGGGCCGAGTGCTCAACCTGTCAGGAGAACCTGGTCCCCTCCCGTTTCGTGATCGCGTGCGCGCACGGCCACCTGGATGATTTCCCCTACTGGAAGTGGGTCCACCGGGGTAACCGGACGGGGTCCGGGGCCTGCGGGGGGCAGCTGACGTTCCGGACCGACGGGACGACCGCATCACTGCGTGCCGTGTTGATCGGTTGCAGTTGTGGGGTGGAGGAGGTCTCCATGGAGGGGTCGTTCCGGCGGCAGGCACTCCGCGACCTCGGCATTCGGTGCTTCGGCCGACGTCCCTGGCTCAAGGGCGCGTCGGACGAGAGCTGCCAGGAACCACCGCGCACGCTCCAGCGCGGTTCCTCCTCGGTGTGGTTCCCGGTCATGTACTCGGCTCTCTCGATCCCGCCGTGGAGCCAGGGCATCGCCAAGCTCGTCGCGCCGTACTACGCCCTCTTCAAGGAGGAGGACTCCGCCTCCATCACCACGTACGTGCGCATGCAGAAACTGCTGCGCCATCACCCGGAGTTCACCGCGGACGACGTGGTGGCCGAGGTGGAGCGGAGGCGCGCGGCCGAGGCCGCGGCGGAGGCATCGGACGACGGTACCGACGTCGCCGAGCGTGCCCGCAACTACCGGCGGGAGATCTACGAGGGCGAGTACCGGAGCCTGTCCGAGCCGCACCCCGAGGTCGCGGACCAGGCACAGGAGTTCGTCTGCGAGCCGCCCACGGCCCCGATCGACGCACTGCGCTCGTCCCATGGCCTGGCGCAGGTGATGCTGGTCAAGCGGCTGCGCGAGGTGCGGGCGCTCCAGTCGTTCCGACGGGTGGAGGAACCGAGTTCGGCGGACTCCCCACTGCGCGAAGCTTCGATCTCACTGGCCGAACCGACGTGGCTGCCGGCGTTCGAAGTGAGCGGTGAGGGAGTGTTCGTCCGCCTCGACCCCGAGCTGCTGCGGGACTGGGAACAGAAGCCGGGGCAGATCGCTCGCGCCGCTCGGATTCGGGAGAACCACGAGAAGCTGCTGTCAGCACGTTCCGGCGACTCGGACAAGCCGGTTCCGCCCTCACCCGCCACGCCCCGCTTCCTCCTTCTGCATGCTCTCGCGCACCTACTGATCAACGAATGGAGTCTGGACGGCGGCTACCCCGCAGCCTCCCTGCGCGAGCGGATCTACGGCGAGGAGGACATGGCAGGAGTACTCGTCTACACGGCCACCAGCGACTCCGCAGGCAGCCTCGGCGGCGTCGTCGCCCAGGGGGAACCCGGCCGGCTCGAAGCCTCGCTCCGCGCCGCCCTGCACAGAGCGAGCTGGTGCTCGAACGATCCCCTGTGCATGGAGTCCGAGTCGAGCGGCGCGGACAGCCTGAACCTGGCCGCGTGCCATGCCTGTCTGCTGCTCCCCGAGACAAGCTGCGAGAACAACAACATCCTGCTCGACCGGGCAGCCCTCGTCGGGACACCGGACGGTCGAGTACCGGGCTTTTTCACGCACTGACGCCCTGCCGGTCCGGGGTCGACACATGCCCCGGCCGGCAATCGCACCGTTTTCAGCGCCGCACGCGGGGCATCCCCAGGCCGATCCACGAGATGATTTCGCGCTGGATCTCGTTGTTGCCGCCGCCGAAGGTGAAGATGACGGCGGAGCGGTAGCCGCGTTCCAGTTCGCCGTGCAGGACCGCGCCGGCCGAGCCCTCCTTGAGGGGGCCCGCGGAGCCGACGACCTCCATCAGCCAGGCATAGGCGTCGCGGCGGGCCTCGGAGCCGTAGACCTTGACGGCGGAGGCGTCCTGCGGGGTGAGGGTGCCCTGCTGGAGCGCGTCGACCATCTGCCAGTTCAGCAGTTTCATGGCGTCCAGCCGGGTGTGGGTGCGGGCCAGCCGTCCGCGTACCCAGCCCAGGTCGATGACCCGGCGGCCGTCGGCGAGTTTGGTGTCGGCGGCCCAGCGCTGGACGTTGTGCAGCGCGCGGATGGCCATGGTGCCGTGGGCCGCGAGGGTGACGCGTTCGTGGTTGAGCTGGTTGGTGATGATCCGCCAGCCCTTGTTCTCCTGGCCGACGCGGCGGGAGGCCGGGACGGTGATGTTCTCGTAGTAGCTGGCGGTGGTGTCGTGCGAGGCGAGGGTGTTGATCAGGGTGCAGGAGTAGCCGGGGTCGCTGGTGGGGACGAGGAGCATGGTGATGCCCTTGTGGGGCGGGGCTTCCGGGTCGGTGCGCACCGCGAGCCATACCCAGTCGGCGGTGTCGCCGTTGGTCGTCCAGATCTTCTGCCCGTTGACGACATAGTGGCCGCTCTCCTCGTCCCCCACCCGTACGGCGCGGGTCTTGAGGGCGGCCAGGTCGGTGCCGGCGTCCGGTTCGCTGTAGCCGATGGCGAAGTCGATCTCGCCGGAGAGGATCCGGGGCAGGAAGTAGGCCTTCTGTTCGTCGGTGCCGAACTGCATGATCGTCGGGCCGACGGTGTTCAGGGCCATCAGCGGCAGCGGCACCCCCGCCTGGGCCGCCTCGTCGAAGAAGATGAACTGTTCCGTCGGGGACATACCGCGCCCGCCGAACTCCTTGGGCCAGCCGACGCCGAGCCAGCCGTCCGTGCCCAGCCGGCGGACGGTCTCGCGGTAGAAGCGCTTCTGCGCCGCGGGGCCCGCGAGGGGGTCGCCGTCCGCGCCCGGGGAGTTGCGTGGACCCGTGGCCGCGCGGTCCGGCACCAGGTCGGCGAAGTAGGTGCGCAGCTCGGCGCGCAACTGCTGCTGTTCGGGGGTGTATTCGAGGTGCACGGCCCCTCCAGTTCGTCCGGTCCGGTCGTCCGGTGCGAGGGCGGCGCGGGATGCTGACGGCCCGTCGGCTGCCGGATCGAGGGGCACAGTAGAACTTGTTCCAGTAATACGGAAGGGTGCAGGAGGTGCGTTCGTCCGGGCCGGTTCCTGCCGGCACGGGGGTGAGGGGGATGGCGAGCGAGGGACGGCGAGGGGCTCCCGGCCGCCGCCCCGTCAGGGAACGATCGAGTCGATGTACCCGCCGTCGACGCGGACGGCCGCGCCGGTCGTCGCCGAGGCGTACGGCGAGCTGAGATAGACCACCATGGCGGCGATCTCCTCCGGTTCGATCATCCGCTGGATGAGCGACTGCGGACGGTACTCCCGCATGAACGCACGCTGCGCCTCGTCCCACGGCAGATCCCGGCCGACGATGTCACGGACGAAGTCCTCGACCCCGCCCGTATGGGTCGGGCCGGCGATGACCGAGTTCACGCACACCCCACTCCCGGCCGCCTCCTTCGCAAAGCCCCGCGACACCGCGAGCAGCGCCGTCTTGGACATGCCGTAATGGATCATCTCCGCCGGGATCACCACGGCGGAGTCGCTGGCGATGTTCTGGATGCGGCCCCAGCCCCGTTCGGTCATCCCGGGCAGATAGCGGCGGATCATCCGGACGGCCGTGAGCACATTGATCTCGAAATACCGCCGCCACTCGGCGTCGTCGATCTCCAGGGCGGGCCGGGAGCCGAAGATGCCGAGGTTGTTGATGAGGATGTCCGCCTGCGGTACGGCCTCGGCGACCTGGTCGAGGCCGCTGTCGGCAGCGATGTCGCCGGGCGCCGCGAGAAAAGCCGCGTCCGGTGCCTGCGTACGCATCCGCTCCAGCGCCGCCTCCACGGAGCCGGCGCTGCGGCCGTTCACCGCGACCCGGGCGCCGGCGCGGGCCAGGCCCAGCGCGATGGCCGCTCCGATGCCCTGGGTCGAGCCGGTCACCACCGCGGTCCGGCCGGTGAGATCGATCTGCACGGTTCTTCTCCGTTCCCGGTCACCCGCCCCGGAGTTTCTCGGTCACCCGCCCCCGGACTGCGCGCGGGCCCTGCCCGCCGCGCACACGAAAGCCCGGTCCGGCACCTCCGCAGCACCGGACCGGGCCTCCTCCGGGCTCCATCAGCCCACGGCGTGCTTCGCCGCGTGGTTCGGCTCGTGCCGGCTGCGCTGGACGTCCTTGCAGTACTTGACGTAGCCGCTGTTGGTCACGTATTTTGCCGAAACCCAGGAGGCCCGCTCCTGGCGGGTCAGGTACCAGACGGTGTTGCCGCCCACGCTCTGGGTGCGGACCTTGCACACCAGGCCGACCTGCGCGCGGTGGTGGAGGTGCCCCCGCACGGAGGAGTCCGTGCTGGGGTACTGACGCTGGCTCAGTCCCGTCTTGGCAGTGACCACGCCGAAGGGCTTGGTGGGTCCGGGCGCCGCCTGGGCCGGGACGGCGAGCAGCGTCGCACCGAGGGCGACGGCTGTGGCCAGTGCGCCCGCGCCGGCTGCGAGCTGTTTGCCTCGGGCCACGAGGTTTTCGGTCGTGGACATAGGGGGTCTCCTGTTCTTGACGCGCAATGCCACCCATTGGTGTCAAGCGGACATTACGCTCAAACCACCCTGCGAATGTGGTGAAACGACGAACAGGCCGCCGATCGTGTGACGGCACAAGTCCGCCCGCCGCACGGGCATTCACCGCCCCGCGCGCACCCCGGAGCGGGCGGGGTCAGCCCTCGGTACCGGCGCCGTGGATCCCGAAGGAGCCCCCTTGCGGATCCCGGATCACCGCGACCCTCGGTCCGTGGGGCACATCCGTCGGGGGCACCAGCAGCATGCCCCCCGACTCGGCGGCGCGGGCGGCCGTCTCGTCGACGTCGGCGACCGCGAAGTACGGCAGCCAGTGCGCCCTGACGTCGTCCGGATAGAACTCGTCCAGCGCGCTCAGACCGCCGAAGTCGGCGCCGTCGATACCCCATTGCGGATAGTCCTTGTGCGTGCCCACGGTCCAGCCGAAGACGCCCGTGTAGAAGTCCTTGGCGGCCTCGGCGTCCCGGGTGGCGAGCTCGGCCCAGCCGAGCGAGCCCGGCGCGCTGAGCACCGCGGCACCGGCGAAGGACCGGGCCTGCCACAGCGAGAAGACCGCGCCTTCCGGGTCGGCCAGGACGGCGAAGCGGCCCAGGTCGAACACGTCCATCGGGCCCATCAGCAGCCGCCCGCCCGCTTCGGTGACCGCCGTGGTCAGCGCGTCGACGTCCCGCGTCGCGAACGACACGGTCCAGGCGGTCGGCTGCCCGGGGGCGTAGAGCGGGGTCAGCGCGGCGACCGGGGCGCCCCCCAGGTACATGGTGGTGTAGCCGCCCGCCTCCTCCCGCGGGTCGGTCTCGGCGCGCCAGCCGAAGACCTGGCGGTAGTACACCTTGGCGGCGTCCACGTCCGACGTGCCCAGCTCCACCCAGCAGGGAGCCCCGGGCGTGGGCTCAGTGATCTTCACGGTGTGTTCCGCTCCTCCGCGCCGAGCCGTGGCCGGGCGGTGCGGCGCTCGCGCCCGCGCACTGCCGGTCGGCATCCGTACGCTGCCGATCGTGCGACGGGCGCGACGGGGCCGCAACCGGAGCGCGGGCGCCGGAGGACCGGCTCAGCCGGCCAGGTCGGCCCAGCCGTTCTTCAGCCGCGCGAAGATCTCGTCCAGTGCGGAGCCGGGGTCGTCGCAGCCGGCGGCCAGCCGGGGCGCGGCCAGTACATAGTGGGCCAGCGCACGCGCCGAGGCCCCGCCCTCATCGGCGCCGGCCTCCTCGGCGATCGCACCGGCCAGGGCGGTTTCGTGCCGGAGCCACATCCGGTGGGCGTAGTCGCTGAGCACCGGGGTGCCGTCGACCAGCTCACGGAACGCCCGGAACTCCGGCGCCTCGTGGACCATGACCAGCAGGCCGTGGAGGTAAGCGTGCAGCGCGTCCAGGACCGTGCTCCCCGGCTCACGGTCGCGGACGGCCGCGACGAGGGCCGCGCTCTGCTCGGTGTCCCGGTCGAACACCAGGGCCTCCTTGCCGGAGAAGTGCTTGAACAGGGTGGTCACCGAGACATCCGCGGCCTCGGCCACGTCCTTGACGCTCACCTGGTCATAGCCGTGCTCCAGGAAGAGCCGGAGGGCCGCATCGGCCAGGGCCTTGCGGGTCTGGGCCTTCTTGCGTTCGCGGCGGCCGGGCGTCGGCTGGGTCATGACAGCAGATCATCTCTCGTGGTCGGGCGGCTCGAAAGGGGAGCCGGTACAACGGCGGGGTGCACGGGGCGGCCGGATGCCGGTGCGGCGGCACGGGCCCCGATACGGCCGCAGGTCACTGGAAGCGGGCGCGCAGATGGCGCAGCGAGCCGTGCGGGGCCTCGGGGGAGATGGCGTTGGCCAGGCCGCCGGCGGCGAACTCGGCGGCCTCGGCGGCGCGGGGCAGCATGACCGCCTCGTAGGCGCGTACCGCCGCGTCCTGGTCGCTCTGTTCGGCGAGGGCCTGGGCGAGTTCACAGCCGTCGAGCATGGCGAGGTTGGCGCCCATGCCGGAGAACGGTGACATCAGATGTGCGGCGTCGCCGAGCAGGGTCAGGCCCGGGGTGTGGGTCCAGGTGTGCGGCACCGGCAGGGCGAACAGCGGCCGGTTGACGAACCCGCCGTCGTTGTCCCGCAGCAGCGCCAGCAGCCGGTCGTCCCACCCCGCGAACGCGTCGAGCAGCACGGCGCGGACGGCCTCGGTGTCCGCCACCTTCACCCCGGCCTCCAGCGCCCAGTCCTGGGAGCCGCGGAAGGCGATATAGACGCGGATGTGGCCGCGGCTGTTGCGCTGGGCGATCAGCGCCTTGTTGGCGGACGCCGCCCACATGCTGCCGTCGCCGACCAGACGGGCGATGTCCGGGTGGCGGTGGTCGGCGTCGTCGAATCCGGCCTCGACGAAGGTGACCCCGGTGTAGTGGGGGGTGGCGTCGGAGAGCAGCGGCCGCACCCTGGACCAGGCGCCGTCGGCGCCGATGACCAGGTCGAAGGTCTCGGTGTGGCCGTCGTCGAACTCGGCCTTGTGGCGGCCGTCGCCGAGCGGGTGCAGCGTGCGCAGATAGCTGCCCCAGTGCACCGTTTCGGGGGCGAGGGAGTCCAGCAGCAGCCGGCGCAGCTCGCCCCGGTCGATCTCGGGGCGGTCGCTGTCGCCGGAGGCGGGGGTGTGCTGGAAGAGCACGGTCGCGGTGTGGTCGAGCAGCCGCATCTCCTGGCCTTCGGGGCGGGCGAGAGCGGTGAACTCCTCGTGCAGGCCCGCTGCTCGCAGGGCCGCCTGACCGGTCGTCATATGCAGGTCCAGCGTGCCGCCTTGTGAGCGGGCACCGGCGGACGCTTCATGGTCGAAGACGGTGACGGGTACGCCGTTGCGCTGGAGGACGCGGGCACAGGTCAGCCCGCCGGGGCCGGCGCCGACGATCGCGATACGGGGAGTGGCGGAGGTCATGATGCTCCTCAAACGGTGTGGGATGGCAGGACATCCCCCTCAGAAAAGCACAACGATTAAAAAAGCGCAATCGATACACTTTCTGAGCGACTCACCCCACACCAAGGGGTCCACGACGAGGCGCCGACAGCGATTCGACGGAGTGAGCGGGTGTGCGAGTGGGTAGATCACCCCTGGTCAGGACCCCATCGGGGTCCGCCGACGAAGATTTGTCCGGCAAAAGGGACAGTTGATTATTTAACGTCGGCACGTTTGCAGGTTTAGGCATGCCTAACCTAATGTAACGACGCGTGTCGACGATCGAACCACCTGCCACCGCACCCCCCGTGCCCGATGCGCGTCCCGCCGCGAAGGTCCTGCGGCGCGTCCCGCTGTTCGTGGCCGGGCTCGGTGCGCTGGCGGTCTGTGCCGCCCTGAGCCTCGCCCTCGGCGCCCGGTCCGTACCGCTGTCCACCGCGTGGGACGCACTGACCGGCACCGCCCACGGGCGGGATGCCCTCGTGGTGACGGGACTTCGGCTGCCGCGCACGGTGGTGGCCCTCGCGGTCGGCGCCGCGCTCGGTGTCGCGGGGGCCGTCGTCCAGGGCGTCACCCGCAATCCGCTCGCCTCCCCGACGACGCTCGGCATCAACGCGGGCGCGGGCTTCGCGGTGGTCACCGCGATCTATGCACTGCATCTGACCCGGCCCGTGCAGTACATCTGGTTCGCGTTCGCGGGCGCAGCGGCGGCCGCGCTGTTCGCCCAGGCGCTGGCCCGGCGCGCCGGTGACCTCGACCCGGCGCGTCTCGCGCTGGGCGGAACCGTCCTCCAACTCGTCCTGCTGTCCTGGACCTCGACCGTCATGCTGGCCAGCAAGCGGTCGCTGGACGAGGCCCGGTTCTGGATGGCCGGTTCGCTGGCCGAGCGCCCGCTGTCGGTGCTCTACCCGGTGCTGCCGACCCTGGCCCTCGGTCTGGTTCTCGCACTGGCCCTCGCCCCCGCCCTCAACGCGCTGGCGCTGGGCGACGATTCCGCGCAGGCGCTGGGCGTACGGGTGGCACGGATCCGTCTGACCGGCGGCCTGGCCGTCGTACTGCTCGCCGCGTCGGCGGTGGCCGTGGCCGGACCGCTGGCCTTCATCGGACTGGCCGCGCCGCACCTGGTCCGCCAGCTGCTGCGCACCTCCGACCACCGGATGGTGGTGCCCGGCTGTCTGATCGCCGGCCCCCTGCTGCTGCTCACCGCCGACATCCTCGGACGGCTCGTCATCCGGCCGTCCGAACTCCAGGTCGGCATCATCAGCGCGTTCCTCGGCGCGCCGCTGCTGGCGCTGCTGGCCCGGAAGGTGGCCCGATGACCGACGTCGTACGGAGCAAGAAGCCGCTCGGCTCCCCCTCCGGGCCCGCGGCGGCCGGACGCGGGCCCGCACGGCGCCGTACCCCGCTGCTGGCCCTCGCCGGCGCCGTGCTGCTCGGCGTACTGGTGACGGTGTCCGTGGCCAACGGCGAGATACCGCTGGCGCCCCTCGACGCGCTCAAGGGCCTGCTCGGCCTCGGCGATTCCGCCACCGTGCTGGTGGTCCAGGAGTTCCGGGCCCCGCGGATGGTCGCGGCGATCGTCGCGGGGGCGGGCCTCGCGGTGGGCGGCGCCCTGCTCCAGCGGCTCTTCCGCAATCCGCTCGCCTCCCCCGATGTGATGGGGGTGACCGGCGGTGCCTCGTTCGGCGCGGTGGCGATGCTGGCAGCCGGGGCCTCGCAGGCGCTGATGCCGCTGGCCGCGCTGGGCGGCGGACTGCTCGCCGCGGCGCTGCTGGGGGTGTTCGGCTGGCGCTCCGGTGTCAGTGTGACGCGCCTGGTGCTGGTCGGTCTCGCCGTACAGGCGGGGCTGTCCGCCGCGGTGAGCTTCATGGTCGTCCGCTTCCCCACCGAACTCGCGGGCTCGGCCCTGCAATGGACGACCGGCTCGGTGTACGGGCGGACCTGGACCGAAGTGTGGTCCGCGGGCGGGGCGATGGCCGTGGGACTGCTGGCCGCCTTCGCGCTGCACCGCCGGCTCGCCGTCCTCGACCTGGGCGACGACTCGGCCGGCGCGCTGGGTCTGCGCACCCACGCCGCCCGCCTCCAGATCCTGGTCGTCGCCATCGTGCTCGCCTCGCTGGCCGCCGCGCTCACCGGCCCGGTCGCCTTCGTCGCCCTGGCCGTCCCGCACATGGTCCGGTTCCTCGCCGGGCCGCCGACCGCCGGGACGCTGGCACTGTCCGGCCTCGCCGGTGCCGTGCTGCTGCTCGCCTCCGACCTGGTGGCGCAGTACCTGCTGCCGGTCGGCGGGCTGCCGGTCGGGGTGGTCACCGCCACGCTGGGCGCGCCCTGGCTGCTGGTGCTGATGATCCGTCAGAGCAGTTCCGTCAACAGGAGTGTCCGATGACCGCCAACCAGCTCTCCACCAAGGGGCTCGACCTGCGCTACGGCGACCGGCTGATCGTCGGCGGCCTCGATCTGGTGCTGCCCGGCGGCGCCGTCACTGCCGTGGTCGGCCCCAACGCCTGTGGCAAGTCGACCCTGCTGCGCGGGCTGACCCGGCTGCTGCCGCCGGCCGCCGGCACCGTCGCGCTGGACGGGGCCGATATCCACCGGATGCCGGCCCGTGCGCTGGCCCTGCGGATGGGGCTGCTCCCCCAGCAGCCGGTCACCCCCGACGCGATCACCGTCGAGGCGCTGGTACGGCTGGGCCGCTACCCGCACCAGCGGCTGCTGAGCCCCTGGTCGGCGGCGGATCAGCGGGCGGTGGAGGAGGCGCTGCGGCGCACCGGCACCGTGGAGCTGCGCGACCAGCCCGTGGACCGGCTCTCCGGCGGCCAGCGGCAGCGCGCCTGGATCGCCCTCGCGCTGGCACAGGACACCGAGCTGCTGCTGCTCGACGAGCCCACGACGTTCCTGGACCTGCGGCACCAGCTCGATGTCCTCGACCTGGTCGCCGCGCTGCACTCCGAGGCGGGCCGCACCGTGGTGATGGTGCTGCACGACCTCGGGCAGGCGGCCCGTTACGCGGATCACCTCGTGGTCCTCAAGGACGGGAAGCTGGCCGCGGCCGGCGCCCCGGCGGACGTACTCGACGCGGAACTGGTCAAGTCCGTGTTCGACGTGGACTGCCGGGTGATCCCCGACCCCGAGACCGGCACCCCGCTGGTCGTCCCCAAGGGCAGCGCGAAACGGCACAGCGCCGTCTCCGCCTGACCCGACCGTCCCCCCACGCACCTCTTTTCCGCTCCCCCTAAGGAAGTTGCCCTCATGTTCAGCAGACCGACTCTCCGCGGCGCCGTCCGGCTGCCCGCCGCGCTCCTCGCCGTCGCCCTTGGTGCCGGCGCCCTCACCGCGTGCGGTGGCGGCACCTCCTCGGGCGGCGACGACGCGGCGAAGGCCGGTGCCGGCTTCCCGCGCACCGTCAAGAGCGCCGTGGGCGGCGAGGTGAAGATCCCCGCCAAGCCCAAGCGCGTGGTCGTCCTGGACACCGGTGAGCTCGACGACGTCACCATGCTCGGCATCAAGCCCGTCGGCGCGGTCTCCCCGCACATGAAGTCCGAGGGCGGCTTCCCCGCCTACCTCAAGGACGAGATCGGGGGCGTCAAGGACGTCGGTCCGCTGCTGGAGCCGAACCTCGAAAAGATCATCGCCCTCAAGCCCGATCTGATCCTGTCCTCCAAGGTCCGCCACGAGAAGGTCTACGACAAGCTCAAGGCGATCGCGCCGACGGTCTTCACCGAGACCACCGGCGGCCCCTGGAAGGCCAATCTGAAGGTCCACGCCAAGGCGCTGGGCATGGAGAAGCAGGCCGACCGGAGGATGAAGGAGTACGAGGCCCGCGCCAAGGCGCTGGGCGAGGCCATCAAGAAGAAGTACCACGGCAAGATGCCGACGGCGTCCGTGGTCCGCTTCGTCGCCGGTCCGACCCGCCTGTACCAGAAGTCCTCCTACAGCGGCGTGGTGCTGAACGACATCGGCCTGGCCCGGCCGAAGTCGCAGAGCTCCACCGACCCGGTCAAGACGATGCTCGACGTCAGCCCGGAGCAGATCGACAAGGCCGACGCCGACCTGGTGTTCGTGACCGTCGCCGACGACCCGGACAAGACCCAGCAGAAGGACGTCACGTCCAACCCGGTCTGGAAGGACCTGCCGGCCGTCAAGAAGCACAAGGTCTTCACCATGCCCGACGAGACCTGGATGTCCGGCATCGGCATCCAGGCCGCCGAGCACATGCTCGCCGACGTGGCGAAGTCCACCGGCGTGCCGCTGCCCAAGGGCTGACGCACCCGCAGCGGGAGTGGGCCGCCGTCCCCACGGCCCGCCCCCGCCCGCGATGTCCCCCCGCACCATCCTTGATCCTGAAGGACCCCGCCCATGCGGCTGTATCTGCTCGCGCTCAACCCCACCGACTCGGTCACCCAGGGATTCCTCCCCGCCGCCGCCCGCCTCGGTCTCGATGTCACCCTGCTGACGGACCAGCCCGAAGCACACCGGCGCAACAGTCCTCAGACCGAGGTCCTCGAGTGCGACGTCCATGATTTCCGTGCCGTCATCACCCGCATCGCCACGCACCACCCGGCCGCCGCGGTCTTCACCAACAGCGACCACCTCCAGACCCAGACGGCCCTGGCCGCGGAGTACTTCGGACTGCCCGGCAAGGACTGGCGGGCCGCGCTGCGCGCCAAGAACAAGGCCGAGATGCGCCGCCACCTCGCCGCGTCCGGCGCCGACACCGTGCGGTCCGTGGAGCTCGCCCCCGGCCAGGACCCGTCCGCGCTCACCGCCGCGGCGCTGCCCTACCCCTGTGTCGTCAAGCCCCGCGAGGGCGTGGCCAGCGAGGATGTGATGCTGGCCGCCGGTCCCGGGGAACTGGTGGCGCGCGCCGAGGAGATACAGGCGCGGCGGCCGCAGGCGGCGCTGGTCGCCGAGGAGTTCCTGGCCGGCGAGCTGTACACCCTGGAGACCCTCGGCGACGGACGGCTGCGCCATGTCCTGGGCGGTTTCCACACCACGCTCTCCGCGCCGCCCGCCTTCATCGAGGAGCGGCACGACTTCGTCGCCGTCCACCCGGAGCCGGTCGTCGAGCAGGTGCTGGCCCAACTCGACGCGCTGGGAGTGGGTTTCGGCGCCTGCCACACGGAGTTCGTGGTGCACGAGGGCCGGGCGCGGCTCATCGAGGTGAACTACCGCGTCATCGGCGACCAGTGCGATCTGCTGCTCGCCCAGGTCCTGGGCATCGAGCTGTTCGAGCACGTCCTGCGGACCCATCTCGGCGAGCCGCTGCCCGCCGATCTCGGTGCGCGGCAGGACGGCGTGGGCCGGGTGGAGTACGCCCTCGCCGACCGGGCCGGGACGCTCACCGCCGCGCCCGCCGCCACGGACCGCGAGACGGACGGCGTACGGCTGGCCTACCGGCCGCTGCGCACGGTCGGGGCCGAACACCCGCTGTACCGCACCAACCGCGACTACCTCGGCGTGCTGCGGGTCACCGGCACCGACCGGACCGCCCTGGACCGGGCCGCGGACGGCTTCTTCGCCGCCGAGCGCTGGGAGATCTCGTCATGACGGTCTCCCCCGACCTCCGCGCCGGCACGACCGGGCAGGAGACGGCCGGCGCCGCCGAGGAGTCCGAGCTGCTGCTGCGGGTGCTGAGCGCGCTGCTGCGCGAGGACGTCGTCGGCCTGCGGACCCGCAGCACGCTGCTGGAGCGGCCGGACGGCCCCTGGCTGCGGCTGGCCGCCGACCCGGCGGCCGGTGCCCTGCTGCTGCCGCTGGGCCCGGACGGCTACCAGAGCGTGCACGCGGCCCGGCTGCCGCTGCTCGTCCGCGAATCCGACGGCGCCCGCCTCACCTCGGTCGACGAGGTCCTCACCGCCCTGCGCACGCTCGCCGACCCGGTCGACCGCCCCGGCTTCGACGCCTTCGCCGAGGAGTGCCGCCAGACCCTGGCGACGATGCGGCTGCACACCCGCACCCGGGACGAGGTGGACCGTGCGCTGACGGAGCGTCATGGCGCGTCCGATGCCTGGCGGGGGCTGGACGGCGGCCTGGCGTACGACACCCTCGCCGCGCGCCTCGACCACCCCGTCTACCCGGCCTCGCGGGGCCGCTCCGGCCTGGACGAGACGCAACTGCGCGCCTACGCACCGGAGTTCCGTCCGGACTTCGCGCTGCGCTGGCTGGCCGTACCGCGCTCCGCGATGACCGTCGCGGGCGGCACCGCGGCGCTGCCCGGCTGCTGGCCGACGCCGGCGGAGCTGGATCTGCCGCACCTCGACGACAGCCATCTCGCCCTCCCCGTCCACCCGTTGACGCTCGGCGAGGCCCTGCACGAGGCGCTGCGCGAGACCGGCCTGGAGAACGAGGCGGTGCTGTCCGGGCGCGCGCTGCTCGGCGCGGTGCCGACGCTGTCGATGCGGACCGTGGCGGTGGACGCCGACCCCCGGCTGCATCTGAAGCTGCCGCTGGCCACCGCCACGCTGGGGCTGCGCAACCGGCGCACCATCAAGCCGCGCACCCTCGTCGACGGTGCGGCGGGCCAGCGGCTGCTGGAGCAGGTGATCGCCCGCGAGCCGCGGTTCGCAGAAACGATTCTTCAGGCCGACGAGACGGTGTACGCGCACGCCGGCCACGAACTGCTCGCCGTGCTGTGCCGGCGCTATCCGGCCGGGCTGGAAGGCAGTGCCGTGGTCCCGATGGCCGCGCTGCTGGGCCGGGCGCCGGGCGGGCGGCTGGTGATCGACGAGCTCGCCGACCGTTTCTACGGCGGTGACCCGCTGGCGCTGCTGGACGCCTGCCTGACCCTGCTCTTCGACTGGCAGACCACGCTGTTCGGCTACGGCTTCGGCCTGGAGTCGCATCAGCAGAACATCTCGCTGGTACTGGACCAGGGGGCGCACGGCACCCGGCTGCGGCTGCTGTTCAAGGACAACGACGCGCCGCGCATCAACGCCGTACGGCTGCGGGAGACCCTGGGCGACGACGCCCCGGACCCCGAGGACTTCGCCGATCCGCGGATCTTCGCGGACCACGACCGGCCGGTGCTGGACCTGTTCACCACCATCACCGTCCATCTGTGCGCGGGCTCCTACGCCTTCGGGCTGGCCCGGCACGGGCGGGCGCCGCAGGACCGGCTGCTGGGGCTGGTCCGCGACCGGCTCGCCGAGGCCGTGGAACGGCTGGGCACCGCACCGGGCGAGCCGGGCGCCGCGCTGCGCGCGCACGTCCTGGACGCCCCGCGGCTGCCGGTCAAGGCGATGGTCAGCGCCGGCAGCCTGCTGTCCAAGGAGCGGTCCGGCGCGGCCGACATCAACAAGCACTACACCACCGGCCCCAACTATCTGATGCCGATGGGGACTTCCCGATGAGCCCGATGAAAACCGCCCCCTCCCCACGGGTCGACGCATCCGCCGTCGAGACCAAGGTCCGCCCGGATATCGGCCGCCGCCAGGTGTACGCCGTGGCCGGCTGCTACTTCGTGGCGTCGTTCGCCGCGCTGGGCCTGCCGCCGTACCTCACCGAGATCCTGCCCGAGCTGGGCGACGGCGCCGCCCGCTGGGCCGGTCTGCTCTACATCGTGCCCACCATCTTCGGCGCCATCGGGGCGCCGCTGTGGGGGCGGCTCGCCGACCGGTTCGGCCGCAAACGGCTGCTGCTGCGCGCGCAGTTGGGGCTCGCCGCGGCGTTCCTGCTGGCGGGCTGGGCCGACTCGATCGGCACCTTCGCCACCGCCCTGGTGATCCAGGGCGTGCTGGGCGGCACCTTCGCCGCGTCGAACGGCTATCTGGGGGCGGCGCTGGAGGGCCATGCGCTCTCCCGGGCGCTGACCCTGATGCAGGGCAGTGCCCGCGCGGCGCTGGTGTGCGCGCCGATCGTGGTCGGCTCGCTGACGCCGTGGCTGTCGCCGCACCGCCAGTACGCACTGCTGGCCGTGCTGCCGCTGGCCGCCGCGGCGATGCTGGCGGCGCTCCCGGAGCCCCCGCGGTCCCGGCCCGCACCCCCGCAGGCCACCACCGCGGAGGCCGAGGCGGACGGGACACCGGTGGTCGAGGCCACCGCCGAGCCCTCCGGGCGGGCCCCGGCCGCCTCCCTGCGGGCCCTGTACGCCATCGAGTTCGCGTTCGTCTTCTCCACCGTCATCTCCTTCCCGTACCTGATCGCCCTCATCAAGGAGCGCATACCGGGTACCGGCCCGATGGTGTCCGGGATCCTGTTCGCCCTGCCGCACATGTGCTACCTGATCGCGGCGATCCCGGTGCACTCCCTCTTCCGCGGCCGTCCCCGGCTCGGCATCGCGCTCGGCTTCGGCTGTATCGCGCTCGGCCTGGCCGGGCACGGCTTCGCCGACTCGCTCACCTCGTTCGTCGCGGTGCGCCTGGTGCTCGGCGCCGGCCTCACCCTGGGCCTGGTCTGTATGTCGGTGCTGGCCGCCGACTGCGCCAAGGGCCGTGCCCCCGGCGGGCTGTTCGGCTCGATCGAATTCTTCTCCAAGGCCGGCGCGGTCGCCGCCGGTGTGGCCGCCGCGGCCGGAAACGACTGGTTCGGCCCCACCGCACCCGTCCTGACCGGCACCGCGATAGCGCTGGTCACCGTGCTGGCGACCGCCCTTCCCCGCCTTCCCCGTACTCTCCGCACCCGCAGGAGCCTTCGATGCCCTCGCTGACCAACTCACCCGCCGCCCCGGCCTGCGCCACCCCCGCCGGTCTGCCCACCGCGGACGAGGCCGTGGCGCACACCCTGCTCAACTGCCTGCTGCGGGAGGTGTCGGGGCCCGAGCACCAGACCGCCGTCGACCACGGCCGGCTGCTGCTGCGGCTGCCGCGGCGCGGAGTGCTGCTCCGGGTCGCGCTGCGCCGTACCTCGCTGCTGGGCGCGCACCGGTTCACCGGCCCGGTCTCGGAACAGACCGCCGACGGCTGGGCCGAGGTCGGCTGGCACCGGCTGGCCGAGTACGTGCATGCCGAGCTCTCGCTGCGGACCGGGGTGCGCAACGAGGAGTTCCTCGCGCAGATCGCCTCCAGCCACCAGGCCGTCTCCGCCGCGCTGGCCGCCCGTACGGAGCCGTGCCCGGCCGCCGGGGGGAGCGTCGCCGAGGACCCGCAGTCCGGCGCGGAGGACTGGCAGGCCGCCTACGTCGCCTCCGAGCAGTCGCTGGTCCTCGGCCACCGCTTCCACCCGACCCCCAAGGCACGCACCGGCGACCCCGTCTCCTGGCAGTCGTACGCCCCCGAGACCGGGGCCGTCTTCCCGCTGCTGCTGCTCGCCGTGCGCGAGGAGCTGATCGCCGAGGAGGTGTCCGCCGACGGTGCCACCGGCCCGCTGGACGCGCTGCACACCGACGTCCCGGACGGCTACCGGCTGCTGCCCGTACACCCCTGGCAGTACGAGCTGCTGCGCGACCACGCGGGTCTGCAAGAGGCGCTGGACCGCGACGACATCCGCGTCCTGGGCAGCAGCGACACGCCGTTCGCGGCCACCGCGTCCGTGCGCACGCTCTACGACGGCGAGGCGTTCCTCAAGTTCAGCCTGAACGTCCGGATCACCAACTGCCTCCGCAAGAACGCCAGTTACGAGCTGTCCGGGGCGGTGGCCCTCACCCGGCTGCTGGCACCGGCGCTCACCGATCTCGCCACCCGGTTCCCCGGCGCCGGGGTGCTCCGGGAGCCCGCCTACCGCAGCCTGGCGCTGCCCGGCGCCGACGGCCGCCCGGACACCGAGCTGCTCGAAGGGTTCGGTGTCATCGTCCGCGAGGGCCTGTCCCAGCAGCTGCTGCCGGGCACCACCCCGCTGCTGGCCGGCGCGGTCGCCGACGAGTACCCCACCAGCCCGGCCCATGTCTCCCGCCTCCTGGACGGGGCCGGCCCGCAGGCCGCCCTGGAGTGGTGGGCCGCCTACCTCAATCTGCTGCTGTCGCCGGTGCTCGCCGCCTACTTCGACCACGGCCTGGTGCTGGAGCCGCACCTGCAAAACGTGCTGGTCTGCGTCGACGGCGACGGGATGCCCGCACAGGTCCTCTTCCGCGACCTGGAGGGCACCAAGCTCGTCCCCGAGCACCACACCGAGCTGCTGGCCTCGCTGCCCGAGCAGGTCGCCGGACCGATGACCTACGACGCCCAGCGCGGCTGGGACCGCGTCGTGTACTGCCTGCTGGTCAACCACGTCGCCGAGATGCTCGCCGCACTCGCCGATCTGCACCCGGACACCGAGACGGAGCTGTGGGCGCAGGTGCGGCGCACCCTCCAGACCCACGCGGACCGGTACGGCTGCCCGCCGCGGCTGGCCGCCCTGCTGGCCGGCGTCCCGCTGCCCGCCAAGGCCAACCTGCTCACCCGCTGGGAGCGCAAGGCCGACCGCGAGGCGGGCTATGTCCTGCTGCCCTCGCCGCTGGCCGAGGCCGTTCTGTCGGGCGCCGGGCGCACCGACGACACCACCCCCTGGAGCGCACGATGACCACTCCCGCCCCCGCCCTCACAGCGGACGTCCGCGACCGCGTCCGCTCCCTCTCCCCCGAGGAACTGCCCGCCTACCTCTACGACCTGACGGCGCTGCGCGCGCACCTGGCCGAGGTGCGGGCCGCGCTGCCCGAGCGCGTCGAGTTGTACTACGCGGCCAAGGCCAACCCCGAGCCGGAGATCCTGGAGGCGCTGCGCCCGTACGTGGACGGCTACGAGGTCTCCTCGGGCGGCGAGCTGGCGCATGTCGGCAAGGCCGTGCCGGGCGCGCCGCTCGCCTTCGGCGGACCGGGCAAGACGCCCGCCGAGGTCGCGCAGGCGCTGGAGCTGGGCGTACAACGCTTCCATGTGGAGAGCGTGTACGAGCTCCACATGCTCGCGAGCCTGGCCGCCCGGCTCGCCCCACAACGCCGTATCGCGGTGCTGGCCCGCTTCAACCTGCCGGTCGACGACGGCTCCCTGGACGGCAGTTCGCTCGCCATGGGCGGCCGCCCGACCCCCTTCGGCCTGGACCCCGCGCAGGCCGGCGAGGTCGTCGCCCTGCTCACCGACGGCAGCTACCCACAGCTCGAACTCCGCGGTATCCACGCCCACTTGGCCAGTGGACTGGAGGCACCCGAGCAGCTCGCCGTGTCGGAGGCCATCGTGACGTGGGCCGCCGGGCTGGCCGCGGAGCACCGTATCCCGCTCTCCGAGGTGACCATCGGCGGCGGGATGGCCGTCGACTACGCCGTCCCGGAGCGCCGGTTCGACTGGGCGGCGTACGGTGCGGGCCTGGCCCGGCTCGCCGCCGCCCACCCCGGCTTCACCCTGCGCATCGAGCCGGGGCGTGCGCTCACCGCGTACTGCGGCTGGTACGCCACCGAGGTGCTGGATGTGAAGCACAGCCACGGCGAGGAGTTCGCCGTGGTCCGCGGCGGCACCCACCATCTGCGCACCCCCGCGACCAAGGGCCATGACCAGCCCTGCACGGTGCTGCCGTCCGAGGCGCCCTGGCCGCACCCCTGGCCGCGGTCGGCGGCGCGGGGCGGCCTGGTCACCGTCACCGGGCAGCTGTGCACCCCCAAGGACGTCCTCGCCCGCAACGTCCCGGCACCGGGGCTGCGGGCCGGTGACCGGGTGGTGTTCGGCGTCGCCGGGGCCTACGCCTGGAACATCTCGCACCACGACTTCCTGATGCACCCGCGCCCCGGCTTCCACTTCCTCGGCGCCACGGAGCCCGGCGCGGCGGAGGAGGCCTGAGATGCTGCGCCCCAACGAGGTCCGGCAGAAGCTCGGTGCGGGCAAGGAGGTGTACGGGCTCTTCAGCACGCTTCCCGAGCCCACGATGGTCGAGATGATCGGCTGCGCCGGCTATGACTTCGTCATCCTGGACACCGAGCACACCCTCGTCGACCCGCAGCGGCTGGAGAACCTCATCAGGGCCGCCGAGACGACCGGGCTCACGCCCTTCGTCCGGGTCCCCGAGGCCGACCCCGGTGCCGTGCTGCGCGCCCTGGACGCCGGGGCGATGGGCATCGTCGTCCCGCACGTACGCGGGCGCGCCGACATCGACGCCACGATCCGCGCCGCCCGCTACGCGCCCGAGGGCATGCGCTCCCTCAACGGCGGACGGGGTCCCGGCTTCGGCCGTATCGACCCGGCCGAGTACATCCGCCGGGCCAACGCGGAGATCATGGTCGTGGCGCTCCTGGAGGACGCCGAGGGCGTGGCGGCGATCGACGAGATCCTCGCCCCCGGCGGCGTCGACCTCGTCCTGCCCGGTCCCGGGGACCTCTCCCAGTCCTACGGAGTCCCCTGGCAGGTCCGCCACCCCCGCGTCCAGGAGGCGGTCCGCACCCTGCGCGGCGCCTGCGCCCGCCACTCTGTTCCCTTCTGTGCCATGTCGACCACGCCGGAGCGCCGCGCCGAGTGGCGCGCCGACGGTGTCACGGCCTTCGTCCTGGGCGAGGACCGCGATCTGGCGGCGCGTGCGCTGCGGGCACACCGGGAGCGGACCGCCGGGCGGGAGTGACGGCAACTCCATCGGCGGTACCTGAGCGGGCTCCGGGCGGGTAACTGATGACCGGGTAACCGATCGTCCGAAGGAGCTGAGCGGTACATGGCCCAGAACACGGCATTCATCATCGCGGGAGCGGGGCTGGCCGGCGCGAAGGCCGCGGAGACGCTGCGCGCGGAGGGCTTCGACGGCCCCGTCCTGCTGCTGGGCGAGGAGCGCGAGCGTCCCTACGAGCGGCCGCCGCTGTCCAAGGGCTACCTCCTGGGCACCTCCGAGAAGGAGAAGGTCTACGTCCACCCGCCGCAGTGGTACGCCCAGTACGACGTCGACCTGCGCACGGGCAACGCCGTCACCGCCCTCGACCCGGCCGGCCACGAGGTGACCCTCGCCGACGGCAGCCGGCTGGGCTACGCCAAGCTGCTGCTGGCCACCGGCTCCACACCCCGCCCGCTGCCGGTGCCCGGCGCCGACCTCGACGGGGTCCACACGCTGCGGCGCCTGGCGGACAGCGACCGCCTCAAGGAGGTCTTCCGGACCGCGTCGCGGATCGTGGTGATCGGCGGCGGCTGGATCGGCCTGGAGACCACGGCCGCGGCGCGCGCGGCAGGGGTCGAGGTGACCGTGCTGGAGGCGGCGCCGCTGCCGCTGCTGGGGGTGCTGGGCCGCGAGGCCGCCCAGATCTTCGCCGATCTGCACACCGAGCACGGTGTCGCGCTGCGCTGCGGCACCCAGGTCACGGAGATCACCGGCACGGACGGTGCGGTGGACGGGGTGCGGCTGGCCGACGGCACCCGTATCGCGGCGGACGCCGTCATCGTCGGCGTCGGGATCACCCCCAACAGCGAGCCGGCCGCCGAGGCCGGGCTCAAGGTCGACAACGGTGTCGTCGTCGACGAGCGGCTGTGCTCCTCCCACCCCGACATCTACGCCGCAGGCGATGTCGCCAACGCCTACCACCCCCTCCTGGGCCGGCACCTGCGCGTCGAGCACTGGGCCAACGCCCTCCACCAGCCGCAGACCGCCGCCAAGGCCATGCTGGGCCAGGAGGTCCGCTACGACCGGCTGCCGTACTTCTTCACCGACCAGTACGACCTCGGCATGGAGTACACCGGGTACGTCGGGCCGGAGGGCTATGACCGGGTCGTCTTCCGCGGCGACACCGGCACCCGTGAGTTCATCGCCTTCTGGCTCTCCGGCGGCCGGGTGCTGGCCGGGATGAATGTGAACGTCTGGGACGTCACCGAGCCGATCCGGGCCCTGGTGGCGAGCGGGCGGGCCGTGGACCCCGGGCGGCTCGCCGATCCGGACGTGCCGCTGGCGGATCTGGTCCCCTGAGCGGCGGCCGGGCTGTTCTCACGCGGCGCCGCGGGTGACTGTGTGGGCGCCGTAACGACGGTTGATCTCTTGACGTGACACCTGGTTAACGGGCGATTCCTACCGTGGAGCGGAACATCCGACCACGAAGGGGACCGCCCGTGACCGCACCGGAAACACCGGCAGAGAGCATCACGCAGGTGCGCACGGCGTGCTCGTACTGCGGTGTCGGCTGCGGGATCGTGCTGGATGTCGGTACGGGCCCGGACGAGCGGCGGACGGTGCGCAAGGCGGCCGGCGACAAGGCGCACCCGGCGAACGGCGGACGGCTGTGCACGAAGGGCGCGACCAGCGCCGAGCTGCTCGCCGCGCCGGGGCGGCTGTCGACCGCCCTGGTGCGTGCGGACCGCGGCGACGAGCCGGTGTCCGAGGCGATGGAGACGGCGGTCAAGCGGACCGCCGGGCGGCTGCGCGAGATCGTCGACGAGCACGGTCCGGACGCCCTCGCCCTCTACGTCTCCGGTCAGATGACCCTGGAGGCCCAGTACTTGGCGAACAAGCTCGCCAAGGGTTTTGTGCGCACCCGGCACATCGAGTCCAACTCCCGGCTGTGCATGGCGAGCGCGGGCAGCGGCTACAAGCTGTCGCTGGGCGCGGACGGCCCGCCCGGCTCGTATGAGGACTTCGAGCACGCCGACGTCTTCTTCGTCATCGGCTCGAACATGGCCGACTGCCATCCGATCCTCTTCCTGCGGATGATGGAACGGGTCAAGGCGGGCGCCAAGCTGATCGTGGTCGATCCACGGCGCACCGCCACCGCGGCCAAGGCCGATCTGTTCCTCCAGATCGCGCCGGGTACGGATCTGGCGCTGCTGAACGGCCTGCTGCACCTGCTGGTCGAGAACGGCGCCGTCGACGCGGAGTTCATCGCCGAGCACACCGAGGGCTGGGAGGCGATGCCGGACTTCCTCCGGGACTATCCGCCCGCGACCGTCGCGGAGCTCACCGGGATACCGGAGGAGGGCCTCCGCCGGGCCGCGGAGTGGATAGCGGCCGCGGGCGACTGGATGAGCTGCTGGACCATGGGCCTGAACCAGAGCACCCATGGCACCTGGAACACCAACGCCCTGATCAACCTGCATCTGGCGACCGGTGCGATCTGCCGCCCCGGCAGCGGCCCGTTCTCGCTCACCGGCCAGCCCAACGCGATGGGCGGCCGCGAGATGGGCTACATGGGGCCGGGCCTGCCCGGCCAGCGCTCGACGCTGGTGGACGGGGACCGGGCCTTCGTCGAGGAGCTGTGGGGGCTGGAGGCGGGGGCGCTGCGGGCGGACGGGCCCGGCCAGGGCACCGTCGAGATGTTCCGGCAGATGGCGGACGGCGACATCAAGGCGTGCTGGATCATCTGCACCAACCCCGTCGCCTCGGTCGCCAACCGCCGGACGGTCATCGAGGGGCTGGAGGCGGCCGAGTTCGTCGTCTCGCAGGACGTGTTCGCGGAGACCGAGACCCATGCGTACGCCGATGTGGTGCTGCCGGCCGCCATGTGGGCCGAGGCCGAGGGCGTGATGGTCAACTCGGAGCGCAATCTGACCTTGGTGCGGCAGGCCGCCGATGCCCCGGGCGAGGCCTGGCCGGACTGGCGGATCATCGCCCGGATCGCCTGCGAGATGGGGTACGAGGACGCCTTCGGCTACGAGAGCGCGGAGGAGATATTCGAGGAGATCACACGCGCCTGGAACCCGCAGACCGGCTATGACCTGCGCGGGGTGAGCTATGAGCGGCTGCGGCAGAGCCCCGTGCAGTGGCCCAGCGCGGCCGCCGACGGGCCCGCCCGCAATCCGCTGCGCTACCTCAACGACGGCGTCAGCCAGACCCTGGACGAGCGGCCGGACGGCACCCGCCCCCGGCTGTCCTTCCCCACCGCCAGTGGCCGGGCCGTGTTCTTCGCCCGTCCGCACCTTCCGGCGGCCGAGCTGCCCGACGACGACTTCCCGTACGTCCTCAACACCGGCCGGCTGCCGCACCAGTGGCACACCCTGACCAAGACCGGCAAGGTCGCCAAGCTGAACAAGCTCAACCCCGGCCCCTTCGTGGAGCTCCATCCGCAGGACGCCCGGGCGCTGGGCATCGCGGAGGGCGACACGGTCGAGGTCGCCTCGCGGCGCGGCCGGGCGGTGCTGCCCGCCGTACTGACCGACCGGGTGCGGCCCGGGAACTGCTTCGCGCCGTTCCACTGGAACGACCTGTTCGGCGAGTACCTCAGCGTCAATGCGGTGACCCATGACGCGGTCGATCCGGTCTCCTTCCAGCCCGAGTTCAAGGTGTGTGCGGTCTCGCTGGCCAGGGTCGCGGGCGAGGCGGGAGGCGGGCACGGCGGGGCGGGCTCGGCGCACACGGGCGGCGCGCCCGGGACCGGTGCGAGCCAGGGCTCGGGGGCATTTCCGGGCTCCGGTGCGGGCCAGGACAGCGGTACGGGCCAGGGCTCCGGTGCGGGTGGTGCCGTCGGGGTGCTGGCCGGGATGTTCCAGCTCGCCGATACCGCCCCGCCGGTGCTGGCCGAGCACGAACGCCGCTACCTCGCCGGCTTTCTCGCCGGGCTGGGCTCCGCTCCCACCGCCGGCACGCCCGTACTGCCCGACCGGGCGCCCTTCGGCCCGGAGAGCGCCCTGTGGGTCAACGGCGTACTGGCCGGGATGTTTTCGCGCACCCCGGACCGGCCGGCCGCACCGGACCCGGCGGACGCCCCCGCCGAAGTGTCCGGTGTCACGCCCGCCCGTACGGTCCTCGTGCTGTGGGCCTCACAGACCGGCAACGCGGAGGAGGTCGCCGCCGACACGGCCCGGCGGCTGACGGGCAGCGGGCGGGAAGCGAAGCTGCTGAGCATGGCCGACAGCGCCCCGGCCGCCCTGCCGCCCGGCGCCGATCTGCTCCTGGTCACCAGCACCTTCGGGGACGGCGACGCCCCCGACAACGGGACCGGCTTCTGGGAGACCCTCAGCGCACCGGACTCCCCGCGGCTGGACGGGGTGCGCTACTCCGTCCTCGCGCTGGGCGATTCCTCGTACGACGACTTCTGCGGCCACGGCCGCCGGCTGGACACCCGGCTCGCCGAACTGGGCGCGGTGCGGCTGGTGCCGCGTACGGACTGCGAACCGGACTACGCGCAGCCGGCGGGGAAGTGGCTCGATCAGGTGCTCAGCGCCCTGGAGGCCGACGCGGAGCAGGGCGGCGGGGCCGAGCGCGGCACCACGGGGGAGGCGGGCGCCGCCGCGGCGGGTGCGGCGCCCGCCCCCGAGACGCCGGCCCCCGCCCGCCCCTCCAAGGCCGCACCCGCCGCCGCCCGCCTCGTCGGCAACCGGCTGCTCAGCCGTGCCGGGGCCACCAAGGAGGTGCGGCAGTTCACCTTCGACACCCGGGACGGCAACGGCACACCGCTGGCGTACGAGGCGGGCGACGCACTCGGCGTGCTGCCGCGGAACTGCCCGGATCTGGTCGCGGAGTGGCTGGCCGTCACCGGTCTCGACCCCGCCGCCACCGTCGACCTCACGGGCCTGGGCACGGTGCCGCTGAGCGAGGCCCTGCACCGCCATCTGGACATCGCCAAGATCACCCCCGGCCTCCTCCGGCTCGTGGCGGAACGCACCGGTGACCGGACCCTCAAGAAGCTGCTGCGGCCCGACAACAAGGGCGAGCTGGCCCAGTGGACCTGGAGCCGGCAGGCCGTCGACGTCCTCGCCGAACACCCCGTCCGGGCCGGTGCGGCGGAGTGGGCCGACGTCCTCACCCGCCTCCAGCCCCGGCTCTACTCCATCTCGTCGAGCCCGCTGACCGATCCCGCTCTCGTGCGTCTGACGGTCTCCGTGGTCCGCTACGAGAACCGCCGGGGGCGTCCGCGCAAGGGCGTGGCCTCCACGTTCCTGGCCGATGCGGAATCGAACAGCCCGGTGCCCGTGTTCGTGCAGCGCGCCGCCCATTTCCGTCCGCCGGCCGATCCGGCCACCCCGATGGTGATGGTGGGCCCCGGGACCGGCGTGGCCCCCTTCCTCGGCTTCCTGGAGGAGCGACGGGCCCTCGGCCACCGCGCCCCCAACTGGCTCTTCTTCGGCGAGCAGCGCCGCGCCACGGACTTCTACCACGAGGAGGAACTCGGCCGGCTGTGCGGCGACGGCCTGCTCACCCGGCTGGACACCGCCTTCTCCCGCGATCAGCGCGCCAAGGTCTACGTCCAGGACCGGATGCGCGAACACGGCGCCCAGCTGTGGTCCTGGCTCCAGGACGGCGCCCATTTCTATGTGTGCGGCGAGGCGTCCCGGATGGCCAAGGACGTCGACCGGGCACTGCGGGACATCGCCGTCGCGCACGGCGGTCTGGCGGAGGAGGCGGCCGCCGGCTACGTCAAGCAGCTCGCCGCCGAGAAGCGCTACGTACGTGACGTGTACTGAGGAACCTGCCGACGCGGGGCCCGGTGGGCACGGACGGGCCTGTGCGTTCACGTCATGAACGGAGCGCCTCGTGAACGCGCCCTCAGATTTTTTTCCTGAACGGGCCGACCACGTGCATTGGACGGACGATGGTGAGGAAGGAGAGCCCCATGACCTTGAAAACTGTCCCCACCATGACCACCGAACCGACGCCCAGGGGGCCCGGGGCCGTGCCGAGCGAACCGGAGCACGCGCCGCGTGACCCGGTCCCGGCCGAGCCGGAGCCGGATGAGCCGGGCCCGGATCCCGAGGAGCCCCCGGGTGCGGAGCCGGGCGACCACCCGGCCCCCGAGCCGCCCGACTGAGCCGGAACCGCCCCGGTTGCAGGCCCTGCGCCCCCACAGCAAGGTGGATGGAATGGTGCATGTCGGATACACAATGATGACCGAACAGGCCGGGCCCCGGGCGCTGGTGGAGCATGTGGTGGGCGCCGAGCGGGCCGGCTTCGACTTCTCGGTGACCTCCGACCACTACTTCCCGTGGCTGGCCGCCCAGGGCCACTCCCCGTACGCCTGGAGCGTGCTGGGCGCCGCGGCGCAGGCGACCACCCGCATCCCGCTGATGACGTATGTGACCTGCCCGACGACCCGCTACCACCCCGCCGTCGTCGCCCAGAAGGCCGCGACCATGCAGCTGCTCTCCGGCGGCCGGTTCCGGCTGGGGCTCGGCTCCGGAGAGAACCTCAATGAGCACGTGGTGGGTGCGGGGTGGCCCGCCGCGCCCGTACGGCTGGACCAGCTGGCCGAGGCGATCGAGATCATCCGGGCACTGTTCCGCGGCGGGGAGGTCACCCACCACGGCATCCACTTCGACGTGGTGCACGCCAGACTCTGGGATCTGCCCGAGGTGCCGCCGCCGATCGGGGTGGCCGTCTCGGGTCCCCGGTCCTGCGAGATCGCGGGCCGGCTGGGCGATCTGGTCATCGCCACCGAGCCCAAGGGCGAGCTGCTGACCACCTTCGACCGGCACGGCGGCCAGGACAAACCGCGGATCGGCCAGCTGCCCGTCTGCTACGACCCCGACCGCAAGGCGGCCCTCGCGCGGGCCCACGAGCAGTTCCGCTGGGCGGTCGGCGGCTGGCGGGTCAATGCCGAGCTGCCGGGCCCGGCCGGATTCGACGCGATGACGGAGTTCGTACGTCCCGAGGACGTCGCGGAGGCCTTCCCGTGCGGCGACGACGTCGGCCGCTTCGTCGACGCGGTACGCGCCTATGTGGACGCGGGCTTCACCGAGGTCGCCCTGGTCCAGATCGGCGGCGCGCACCAGGAGCCGTTCCTGGAGTGGGCCGAGGCCGAGCTGCTGCCCGCGCTGCGCACGCTGTGAACGCCCGTTGCACGCCACCGTGACAGGGAGATGAGCATGCAGGATGCGGAAAACCCGGCAGACACGGGAACGAGCGCGGCGGCGCCGGGGCCCCTGGACGCCGCCGAGCTGCACCGTCTCGACGCCCACTGGCGGGCCGCCAACTATCTGGCCGTCGGGCAGATCTATCTGATGGCCAATCCGCTGCTGACGGCGCCGCTGCGCCCCGAGCACATCAAGCCGCGGCTGCTGGGCCACTGGGGCACCTCGCCCGGCCTGAACCTGGTCCACACCCACCTCAACCGCGTCATCAAGGCCCGCGAGCTGGAGGCCCTGTGCGTGTGGGGTCCGGGGCACGGCGGCCCCGCCGTGGTGGCCAACTCCTGGCTGGACGGCACGTACGCGGAGACCTATCCCGATGTCAGCCGGGACGGCGAGGGCATGGCCCGGCTGTTCCGGCAGTTCTCGTTCCCCGGCGGGGTGCCCAGCCATGTCGCGCCGGAGACCCCGGGCTCGATCCATGAGGGCGGCGAGCTGGGCTACTCCCTGACCCATGCCTACGGCGCGGCGTTCGACAACCCGGAGCTGTTCGTCGCCTGTGTGGTCGGCGACGGCGAGGCGGAGACCGGGCCGCTCGCCGCGTCCTGGCACGCCACGAAGTTCCTGGACCCGGTGCACGACGGCGCGGTGCTGCCGCTGCTGCATCTCAACGGCTACAAGATCGCCAACCCGACGGTGCTCGCCCGGATTCCGCAGGACGAGCTGGATGCGCTGCTGCGCGGCTACGGCCATGACCCGATCCATGTCTCCGGCGACGATCCGGCGGCGGTCCATCAGGCGCTGGCCGCCGCCATGGACAGCGCACTGGACCGGATCGCCGCCATCCAGCGCCGGGCCCGCACCGAAGGGGTGACCGAGCGCCCCCGCTGGCCCATGATCGTGCTGCGTACGCCCAAGGGCTGGACCGGTCCGCACGAGGTCGACGGGCAGCCCGTCGAGGGCACCTGGCGCGCCCACCAGGTCCCGCTGCCGGGCGTACGCGAGAACGCCCAGCATCTGCGGCAGCTGGAGGACTGGCTGCGCTCGTACCGGCCCGACGAGCTGTTCGACGACGAGGGCCGGCCGACACCGGAGGTCCTCGCCTGTGTGCCCGAGGGGTCGCGCCGGCTGGGCGCCTCGCCGCACGCCAATGGCGGTCTGCTGCTGCGCGATCTGCCCGTCCCGCCCCTGGAGCGGTACGCGGTGGAGGTGACCAAGCGCGGCAGCGAGCTGCACGAGCCGACCCGGGTGCTGGGCGGGCTGCTGGAGGCGGTCATGGAGGCCACCGCCGAGCGCCGTGACTTCCGTGTCGTGGGCCCCGACGAGACCGCGTCGAACCGCCTGGAGGCGCTCTACGACGCCACCGGCAAGGCCTGGCAGGCCGAAACGCTCGGCACCGACGAGCATCTCGCGCGCGACGGCCGGGTCATGGAGGTGCTCTCCGAGCATCTGTGCCAGGGGTGGCTGGAGGGCTATCTCCTCACCGGCCGGCACGGGCTCTTCTCCAGCTACGAGGCGTTCGCGCACATCGTCGACTCCATGGTCAACCAGCACATCAAATGGCTGCGGACCGCGCGCCGGCTGCCCTGGCGCCGTCCTATCGCCTCACTGAACTACCTGCTCACCTCCCATGTCTGGCGGCAGGACCACAACGGCTTCTCGCACCAGGACCCCGGCTTCGTCGACCACATCCTCAACAAGAGCCCGGAGGTGGTCCGGGTCTATCTGCCGCCGGACGCCAACACCCTGCTCTCGGTCGCCGATCATGCGCTGCGCAGCCGCGACTACGTCAATGTGATCGTGGCCGGCAAACAGCCGGGCTTCGACTGGCTCACCCTCGACGAGGCCCGCACCCACTGCGCGCGCGGCGCCGGCGCCTGGGAGTGGGCGGGCACCGAGGACGGTAGCCGGGAGCCGGATGTCGTACTGGCCTGTGCGGGGGACGTGCCCACGCAGGAGACGCTGGCGGCGGCCGATCTGCTGCGCCGGCATCTGCCGGAGCTGGCGGTGCGGGTGGTCAATGTCGTCGACATGGCCCGGCTGCTGCCGTCGAGCGAGCATCCGCACGGTATGCCGGACCCCGAGTACGACGCGCTGTTCACCCGCGACAAACCGGTCGTCTTCGCCTACCACGGCTATCCGTGGCTGATCCACCGCCTCTGCTACCGCCGCGCCGGCCACGAGAATCTGCACGTCCGCGGCTACAAGGAGGAGGGCACCACCACCACGCCCTTCGACATGGTCGTCCGCAACGATCTGGACCGGTACCGGCTGGTGATGGATGTGATCGACCGGGTCCCGGGCCTCGGGGTGCGCGCCGTCGCGCTGCGGCAGGCGATGGCGGACGTCCGTACCCGCCACCACGCCTGGATCCGGGAGCACGGCACCGACCTGCCGGAGGTCGCCGACTGGACCTGGGCGGGCTGACGGCGCACGGCTGCCCGATGGCCGCCTCCGACGGAGTGACGCGCGGCGCGGTGACCGGGCGGCCGGGCCCCCGCATGTGAGCCTGAGGCCCGGGTACCCGGGCCTCGGAGGTGCGCGGATGGCTCGACGGCTGACGACCGGCGCCGAACTCATCGGATGGTGGGCGGTGTTGACCGGCCTGTGGATCGTACTGATCGGTCCCGTCGACACCCTGGAATGGGTGGTCGGCGCCGGCTGCGCGCTGCTCGCCGCCGCGGCGGCCTGCGGGGCGCGCCGCGCGACGGAGCGCCGGTGAACGGGTGGACCGCGGCGGGCACCGCGCTGCTGCTGGGCGGCGTCGTCCCGGCCGCGTACGGCGCCGCCACCGGCCCGGTCCGGCGGCGGGTGCCCGCCCAGAACCTGGTCACCACGCTGCTCAGCCTCGTCGTCCTGCTGCTGGCTCAGGGCTTCGGCCGCCCGGCGTATGTCGATCCGGCGCTGGTGCTCGCGGTGCTGGGGCCGGCCGGCACGCTGCTGTATGTGCGGCTGCTCGCCGACCGGTTGGCGGACCGTCCGCCGCGGCCGCGCACCCTGCTCACGGTCACGGCGCTCACCTACGTCGCGGTTCCCGCGGTGGTGCTGCCGCTGTGCGTGGCCGCCGGACCCGGCAGAGCGCTGGTGAAACTGCTGGTCATCGGCGTGCTGTTGGTGATGGGGAGCCGGGTGGCCGCCCGCGCGGTGACCGCCGCCGTCAGCACCGGGCACGGCCGGACCGGGCCCGCGGAAGGGATGTCCGATGGCTGACGACCTGCCGCTGCTCGTCGGCCTGGCCCTGGTGGCCGTCGCCGGGACCGCCACCGTCCTGGTGCGCGACCCGGTACGCCAGTCCTTTCTGCTGTCCCTGCTCGGTCTCGCGCTGGCCACCCTCTTCCTGCTGCTCCAGGCCCCCGATGTCGCACTCTCCCAGCTGGCGGTCGGCTCCGCGCTGACCCCGCTGATGGTGCTGCTGTCCGTGCGCAAGGTCCGGCGCAAGGCGCGCAGCGAGCGCCGGGAGGAGCACGAATGAGCATGCGGCTGCGGCTGTGCGTGCTGGCCGCCGGCGGCCTGGGCGTGGCCGTGCTGTTCCTCCTGGCCTGCTTCGATCTGCCCGCGTTCGGCGGCCTGTGGCATCCGTACGGCGACCGGGCCGTCCATGCCGCGCTCGCCCGGCACACCGCCAACACCGTCTCCTCCGTCAACTTCGACCAGCGCGCCTTTGACACCCTCGGCGAGGAGTCCATCCTGTTCGCCTCGGTCGTGGGCACCGTCGCCCTGCTGCGGCAGACCCGCGACGAGGACCGGCTGCCCCCGGAGCCGGTCCGGGTCGCGCCGCCGGTGCGCCGCTATGCCCTGATCGCGCTGCCCGTCACCCTGCTCATCGGCCTGTACGTCATCGCACACGGCCAGCTCAGCCCCGGCGGCGGCTTCCAGGGCGGGGTGGTGGTCGCCACCTCGCTGCATCTGCTCTACATCGCCGTGGACTACCGGGCGCTGGAGCGGATCAGACCGGTCGGCATGTACGAGGTGGCGGACGCCGCGGGCGAGGCCGCCTATCTGCTGGTGGGCGCGGCCGCGCTGCTGACCGGGGCGGCGTTCCTGGCCAACTTCCTTCCCTACGGCACCTTCAACATGCTCTCCTCCGGGGGCACGGTTCCGCTGCTCAACGCCGCCATCGGCGTGGAGGTGGCGTGCGGGGTGGTCGTGCTGCTGGCCCGCTTCCTGGACCAGGCCGTGGAGATCGAGAGCGAAGGCCGGGACGACGAGGCGGAGGCGAGGACATGAGTGTGCTGCCGTATGTGATCGCGGCATGGCTGTTCCTGATCGGCTGTTATGGGCTGGCCACCAGCCGCAACCTCATCCACGCCGTGGGCTGCCTCGCCGTCTGCCAGTCCTCGACGTATGTGCTGCTGCTCGCCATCGGGTACCGGGACGGCGGCACCGCCCCGGTCTTCTCCGACATCGCGCCGGGCTCACGCCCCGTCGTCGATCCCGTCGTGCAGGCCCTGACCCTCACCGACATCGTGATCGGGGCGACCGTCACCGCGCTGCTGCTCTCCCTGGTCATCCAGGTCGCCAAGCGGCACCGGACGGTGGATCCGGACGAACTCTCGGAGCTGCGCGGGTGAGCGTCGCGCAGACCCTGCCGCTGATCGTGGCGACTCCGCTGTCCGGCGCGGCGGTGCTGGTCGGCGCGGGCCGCCGGCTGCCCCGGTACGCGGCGGAGCTGCTGGGGTGCCTCTTCGCCGCGGGCGCCGCGACGCTCGCGCTGGGCGCCTCGGCCGCCACGCCGTCCTCCACCGCGCGGCCCGTGGAGTGGCTGGGCGGGTGGCGGCCGCACGGCGGGGCGAGCGTGGGCATCGTGCTGGTCGGCGGCCGCATCGGCCTCGGCCTGGCCGCGCTGGTCTCGCTGCTGGCACTGGCCGCCCTCGCCTACGCCTGGCGGTACTTCGACGAGCCGCCACGGCGCCATGCGGGCTCCTTCCCCGCCCTGGTGCTGCTCTTCCAGGCGGGCATGTGCGGCTTCTCGCTCACCGGGGACCTCTTCAACGCCTTTGTCTTCTTCGAGCTGATGGGCGTCGTCGCCTACGCACTGACGGGCTACCGCATCGAGGAGGCCCGCGCGGTCCAGGGGGCGCTGGTGTTCGCCCTCGTCAACTCCCTCGGCGCCTACACCACCTTGCTGGGCATCGGGCTGCTCTACGCCCGGACCGGCGAACTCGGCCTCGCCCAGATCGGCAGCGCCCTCGATGCGCGCCCCGGCGGCCCGGACGCGCTGGTGATCGCCTCCTTCGTCCTCGTCGTCACCGGTCTGCTGGTCAAGGCCGCGGCGGTGCCGTTCCACTTCTGGCTCGCCGATGCGCATGCGGTGGCGCCGACGCCGGTGTGCATGCTGCTGTCCGGGGTCATGGTCGAGCTGGGCCTGTACGGCACGGCCCGCGTCTACTGGACGGTCTTCGCGGGCCCCGGCGGCATCCCGGCGCCCGCGGCGCACCGGGCACTGCTGGCCCTGGGCGTGCTGACGGCCGTGCTGGGTGCGGTGATGTGCTGGCAGCAGCGCCATCTCAAGCGGCTGCTGGCCTACTCCACCATCGCGCACACCGGAATGTTCCTGGTGGGCCTCGCGACGCTCACTCCGGAGGGGCTCGGCGGCGTCGCCCTGTACGTGCTGGCGCATGCCGGGGTGAAGGCCGCGCTCTTCGCCTGTGCGGGCATTCTGCTGGACCGGTTCGGCAGCGTCGACGAGCTCCAGCTGCACGGCAAGGGGCGCGAACTCCGTTGGGCGGGCGTGCTGTTCGGCATCGGTGGGCTGGCGCTCGCCGGGCTGCCGCCGTTCGGCACCGCGCTGGGCAAGGCCGTCATCGAAGAGGCGGCGGGCGGCTGGGCGACGGCGCTGTGCGTACTGGTCTCGGCGGCCACCGGGGGCGCGGTGCTGCGGGCCGGGGCGCGGGTGTTCCTGGGACTGGGACCGGTTCCGGAGAGCGCGGCACCGGAGTCCCGCCCGGCCGCCGACCACGACGACGACGCCGAGGAGACGACCGGAAAGGAGGAGGAGCCGGAGACCCGTGGCGGGCGGCTCTCCCGGATCCCGGACAGCATGCTCCTCGTGCCCACGGCGCTGCTCGCCGGGGCGCTGGCGGTGGGGCTGGACCCGGCCCTGCGCACCGGCGTCGGCCGGGCCGCCGACGCCTTCACCGACCACGCCGGATACCTCACGGCCGTCCTGTACGGGCGGGCGGCGGAGCCCGCGCCCACTCCCCCGCCGCACTGGACCGTGGCCGGTGTGCTGTGGGGCCTGCTGGCCACCGCACTGGCCACGGCGTTCGCCCTGCTGGCCGTGCGGCGCCCCGAACGCCGGGAACCGACGCGCTGGGCCGTGCCGCTGCGCCGACTCCACTCCGGTCATGTGGGCGACTATGTCGCCTGGTTCCTGGCGGGCATCACTCTGCTGGCGGCACTGATCGTGTGACGGGTGCGGGCGGCTTCCGTGCCGTCAGTCCCGTCAGTCCCGTCAGTCCCGTCCGTGCTGTCCGTGCCGTCCGTTCCCTCAGTCCCGTCAGCGCCGTCAGCGCCGTCAGCGGCGGCTACCGGTTCACGCGGCGTCGCTGGCCGCGGCCGGTCGGTGGCGCCGCGGGTGCCGGGTCAGGTGCCCGATGCCTCCAGTACGTCGTCGACGACGGAACGGTCCAGCGCCGCGCGCACCAGCCCCGAGGCGAAGGCGGCGGTCTCGTCCTGCTTGACCAGCCGCGCGAGCTTCCCGCTGTCGTCCGGCAGGCCCAGCCGCCCCGCCCCCTGGACGGCCTTGGCATCGAGATACGGGGCGAGTTCGGTCCAGACGCCCTGCACCTCGCGCAGAAAGATGTCGCAGCCCGCGGGCCCCAGGCCCGGCACCTTCCGCAGGGCGCCGCGCAGCGCGGCGGTGTCGCCGCCGGCTTCCTCCCGCATCCGCCGTAGATCGCCGCGGTAGGTGTCCTGCAGCAGGGTGGCCCCGTCACCGAGCTGGGTGGCGGTGCGCTCGTCGTAGCGCCGGTATCCGCCCTCCCCCAGCGCGTCGACCCGTTGCTGCCAGGTCGCCTCCGCCATCCGCCGCGGTGTGCGCAGGCCCGCGTCGAAGAGGGCGCGCGCGGCCGCCACCGCCACGGAGGCGCGGATCCGCGCACTGAGCAGACCGGCCAGCACCAGCACCTGGTACAGCGGCTGCGGCGTGTTCCCCAGCCGGATCCCGCTCTGTGCCGCAAAGGTCTCGCCGTGCCGCTCCAGCAGGGTGCGCGCCACGGCCCGCTGCCCGCCGCGGGGGCTCACGCGGCGCCCCCGCCGAGGCTCATGAGGTCGAGAAGAGAAGTCCTGGCCACGCCCTGCCCTCTGTCGTGTCGTGGGTGATCCGCTTGTCGCGTCGTGGGTAATGCGCTTGTCGCCGCGTGGGTGATCCGCCGTCACACTCCCCGGTGCGCCGGGCGGGAAACCGCCACTGCTCCGTGGGGCCCAATGCCCCCGCACCGGGTGCGCGGCCACGTCCGGGCGACTACGCTCACGTCGCTGTCCGACCGACGACGGGGAGGCGACGCTTGTCCCGGGACGCTGAGGCTGCGCATCACTCCACCGGTCGGCCGGAGCAGGAGGAGGCAAAGGACCAGGAGGACGCGGAAACCGCGGTCACCGTTCTCGTGGCGCTCGGCGCCAACTTGGTGATCGCCGTGGCCAAGCTGCTCGGCGGGCTGTTCGCGGCCTCGCCCGCGCTGCTGTCCGAGGCCGCGCACTCGGTCGCCGACAGCCTCAACGAGATCTTCCTGCTCGCCTCCCTCAAGCGCAGCAAACGCGCGCCCGACAGCAAGCACCCCTTCGGCTACGGAAAAGAGCGGTACTTCTGGTCCCTGCTCGCCGCCGTCGGCATTTTCGTCATGGGCGGCTGTTTCTCCGTCTTCCAGGGCATCGAGGCACTGCGCTCGGGCAGTTCGGAGACCCGTACGGGCTATGTCGCCGGCCTGATCGTGCTGGCCGTCGCGCTGGTCGCCGAGGGCTCCTCACTGGTCCGCGCCCTGCTCCAGATCCGCGGCCAGGCACGGCAGGACGGCCGCGGCATACGGGAGGCGATCCGCGCGGCCGACGACCCGGCGTTGCGGACCGTGCTGGCGGAGGACTCCACCGCCTGTTTCGGTGTGGTGGTCGCCATGGCCGGCATGGGACTTCACATGATCACCGGCCAGGTGCAGTGGGAGGCCTGGGCGTCGATGATCATCGGTGCGCTGCTGGTGTTCGTCGCCTACCAGCTCGCCAAGCAGTCCCGCGGCCAGATCATCGGCGAGGCCGCCGACCCGGCGCTGCGGCAGGCCATCCGGGAGTTCCTGGAGGCCCAGCCGGAGATCGACACGGTGACCACCTTGCTGTCGATGCGGCTGGGGACCCGGTCGACGCTGGTCGCGGCCCGCGTCGATCTCGTCCCCGGGCTGGACAGCGAGGAGGTGGAGGAGGTCCTGGTGCGGCTGAAGAAGACCGTCCGGGAGAAGTGGCCGATCGCCGACCAGCTCTTCCTGGACGTCACAGAAGCCTCACCGAGGGACCGCGCACGGGCCCGGCGGGAGCGTCGGCAGCTCGACAGAGCGGTGAACGGCGAGCCCGAGCAGGACGAGGCGGAGCGGCGGCCGGAGGGCTGAGGCGGAGCAGCGCCCGGAAGGCCGAAAACGCGCAGGCGCCGGACGGCCTTCCGCGAGCCGCCCGGCCGCTCACCACCGGCCCCGTGCACGTACCTCACCCCGTCCCCCGCAGCCCGTCGAGCCGCCTGCGTGCCGGGCCCAGCGAACGCCCGCGGGCCGGCACCCCGGACCACGGCCGCGATCTCGCCTGCGCCAGGACACCCGCGACATCCTTCAACGACCAGGTCTGCGCGGTGATGTGGGGATCGTCGAGCTGCTTCCGGCTGATCGGCACGGCGACCGGGGCACCGGGTTTGGGCCGCAGCGACCAGGGCGCGACCGCCGTCTGCGCATAGGCGTTGCGCTGCACATCGAGGTAGAGCCGGTCGCCGCGCGACTTCTTGCGTACGGCGGTGGTCAGACGGTCCGGGTGACGCTCCGCCAGCACCTGGGCCACCTCCTGGGCGAAGCCCCGTACCGTGTCGAAGTCGCTTCGGCCGTCCAGCGGGACGGTGACGTGCAGCCCCTTCGATCCGGTGGTCATCAGGGTGGCCGGCAGTCCGAGTTCGTCGAGCAGCGCACAGAGCTGCCGGGCGGCCTCCCGTACGGCCTCGAAGTCCGGGCCGGGCGGGTCGAGATCGAACACCAGCCGGTCGGGGTGGTCGGGCCGGTCGGCGCGCGACAGCCAGCGGTGGAAGGTGAGGCAGGCCTGGTCGGCGAGGAAGAGGAGGGTCGCCTTGTCGTCGCAGACGGTATGGGTGACGGTGCCGCCCTCCTTGGTGACCCGCGCCCGCCGGATCCAGTCGGGGTAGTGGTCCGGGGTGTCCTTCTGCATGAACTGGGGCCCGCCCAGCCCCTCCGGAAGCCGTTCCAGCATCAGCGGCCGCCCCCGCAGCTGCGGGACCATCGAGGCGGCAACCCGGCGGTAGTAGTCGATGACATCGGCCTTGGTCAGACCGTCGTCGGGGAACAGCACCTTGTCCGGCCGGTGGATCCGCACCGTGCGACGGCCCGCGCGGACCGTGTCCGAGTCCGTATCCGTGCCCGTCCCCGTGCCGGTGCCGGTGCCGGTGCCGGTGCCGGTCTCTGTGGCGTTCATGCGGGCGGGGTTACCCGCTCCGGGCCGTCGTACGCTCCCGCGTCCGGGTGGCCCTGCGCGCGACGCGCCCGTTCGCCTCCCCTGTCGCCGAGTGGCCGGGGCCGTCGCAGAGTGTGTACGTACGCCGGGAAGGCGGGTCCGTGCGTCTCGCTGCGCAGGGAGCCCGTGCGTCTCACTGCGCAGCGGGCCCGTGCGGCTCACTGCGCGGGGTCGGTGCGTCCGGCTGCGCATGGCCGGCGCAGGATCGGCAAGGAGAGCAGCATGCCCCGCGGAGCGGGCGTCAGGCGCTCGGCCGCCGGGAAGCGACGCGTGAGGAGCAGATGACGGTGCGACAGCCACCAGGACCGCCAGGCCCCACCCATCCGGATCCGGTCCCGCCGACTCCGGGTCCGGGCCCCGGGCCCCCCGGACCCACGCCGGGCCCGGCGCCCGGCCCGGTCCCCGCCCCCGGACCCGACCCCGTGCCCCCGCCGGTACCGGCGCCCGAGCCGGATCCGATCCCGCCGAACCCGGCGCCACCGACGCCCGGACCGCAGCCCGGTCCCGCGCCCGATCCGCTCCCCGCGCCGGGCACCGCAACGGCGGGCCGAACCGTCGCACCATGAAGACTGACCGGCACCGATCCCGCCTCCGAGGTGCCGTATGGGTGCCGTTCGCCCGCCCGGACGGCAGCGTGACGCGACGCGTACGCGGACCGAGATGCTCGACGTCGCCACGGTCGCCACGGAGGAATGTGCGCGCCTGGGCTGCGCAGGCGTGCGGAACGCCCCCGTCCGCCTCGCCGCCCGGCACCCCGCGGACCAGCAAGGGCCTCCCGGCGAGGACCTGACGAGGCGCTACCCGGCATTCCCGTACGGGATCGATAGGCTCGACGGGTGGGGAATTCCGAGGAGCGCGCCGAAGGTGCGGGACCGTTCACCACCCGGCTGACCTGGCGCCTCGAAGCGGGTGAGACCGCCGTCTGGGAGTCACGGGCGGCCCGCAAGCGCGGGACGCTCGCGGTGCGGCCCGCCGGGGCCACCGAGAGCAGCCCGCGGCGCGCCGGCGCCGCGGCACTGACCCGTCTGCGCAGGCTCAACGGCATCGCCGCGGGCTCCTTCACCTTCGGCGGCACGCTGTTCGTCCTCGGTGCGGCGCTGGCCCAGTTCAGCTCGATGAGCGCCACCGGGACCGCCACGATCTACTTCGTCGGCGGCGTGTTCTTCACCCTGGGCGGCTATGCCTCCCTCGTCCAGGCCATCAACGCTCCGCGCCGGGAGAGCGCAGCGGCTTCGCTGACCACGCACCGCTTCCGGTGGTGGAGCTATGAACCGGGCCGGATCGACTGGCTGAGTACCTTCGTGCTGTTCGCGGGCACGCTGGTGTTCGGCATCAACCTGCTGGATTCGTTTCTCCAGAGGCTGACCGTCCAGCAGATGAACCGGCTGGTCTGGGCACCCGACTTGGTCGGCTGTCTGCTGTTCCTGATCTCGGGGCAGCTGGCGGTCGTCGAGGTCTGCCACGGCCGGCTGTGCCTCGAACGGCGCAGTCTCGGGTGGTGGATCGTCGCGCTCAATCAGCTCGGTTCGGTGCTCTTCATGGTGGCCGCGCTGGCCGCCTTCACCCGCCCGGAGACCGGAAGCCTGGTCAGCGTCGGCATCGCCAACTGGGGGACCCTCACCGGAGCGCTCTGCTTTGCGGTGGCCGGGGTGCTCCAGGCCTTCGAACATCCCTGACATGCGGCTGGCCGGTACCTGTGTGAACGTGGAACGAACTGCATGACCACCGGCGGGTCCGGTAAGGACGGCCAGGTTTCTCAAGTGAGGAGTCACCCATGGCCACTCAGAAGCGCGACGTGAGCGGATGGACGGCATTCGCCGCAGTCCTGATGATCTTCGGTGGCGCGATGGCCTTCTTCGAGGGCATCTCCGCCATCGCCAAGGACAACGTCTTCGTCACCACGCAGAACTACGTGTTCTCCTTCAACCTGACGGGATGGGGCTGGATCCATCTCATCCTGGGCATCGTCATCCTCCTCGCCGGTGTCGCACTGCTCTCCACGGGCGCGATGTGGGCACGGGTGATCGGTGTCATCCTGGCGGGCCTGGGGGCGCTGGCGAACTTCCTGTGGATCCCCCACTACCCCTTCTGGGCCATCGTGCTGATCGCCATCGACATCTTCATCATCTGGGCGCTGTGCACGGACAACCACCACCGCACCGCGGCCACCCGGTGAGCTGAAGACCCCCTCCGGCCACGGTCATGACCACCGGACCCACCCCGCAGGAACGCGCGGAAGCAGGCAGGGCACTTCGCTCCGAAGTGCCCCGCACCCGTCATGCGGAGTTCACCCCCGCGGCCGGCCGAACCGACCCGGTGGACATCATCGAACGGCAGTCCGCGCTCCGTGTACCGGAGTTGGTGCCGCTCCGCTACGGACGGATGCTGGAGTCCCCGTTCCGCTTCTACCGCGGTGCCGCCGCCATCATGGCGGCGGACCTGGCCACGACACCGTCCACGGGGCTGCGCACCCAACTGTGCGGGGACGCCCATCTGCTGAACTTCCGGCTGCTGGCCTCCCCCGAGCGCCATCTGATGTTCGACCTCAACGACTTCGACGAGACCTTGCCGGGACCGTGGGAGTGGGACGTCAAACGGCTGGCGGCCAGCTTCGCCATCGCGGGGCGCGGGAACGGTTTCCCCGAGAAGGTCCGGGCCGGCGTCGTCCGGGCCGCCTGTGCGTCCTACCGCGAGGAGATGCGCCGCTACGCGGACATGCGCACCCTGGAGGTCTGGTACGCCCATGCCGATATGGCCGACGTCGAGGCCGAGGAAGCCCATGAGCTGGGCAGCAGGGGCCGTGCGGCACTGGCCCGCACCATCGAGGAAGCCCGTACCCGCGACACCGTGCAGGCGTATCGCAAGCTGACCCGGAGGAGCGGCGGCCGGGTGCGGATCGCCGCCGATCCGCCGTTGATCGTGCCGCTGGACGATCTGCTGCCGGACGTCGAGCGTGACCGGCTGACGGAACAGATCAGCGGACTGGTGCGGAGCTACGGCCGCACCCTGCGTTCGGACCATCGCCGGCTGCTGGAGCAGTACCGGGTCGTCGACATGGCCCGCAAGGTCGTCGGGGTCGGCAGTGTGGGCACCCGCTGCTGGATCGTGCTGCTGCTCGGCAAGGACATGGACGACCCGCTCCTGCTCCAGGCCAAGGAGGCCGATGAGTCCGCACTCGCCCCGTACGCCGGCCCCGGCCCGCACACCCACCAGGGCGAACGCGTGGTGGCCGGCCAGCGGTTGATGCAGGCCGCCGGCGACATCTTCCTCGGCTGGGACCGGGTCACCGGCATCGACGGGCGCCCACGCGACTTCTATGTGCGCCAATTGCGTGACTGGAAGGGCATCATGCCGACGGATGTGATGGTGCCGACGGGCATGCGGCGGTTCGCCGTGCGCTGCGGGGCCACCCTGGCCCGGGCGCACGCCAGGTCCGGCGACCGGATCGCGATCGGCGCCTACCTCGGCAGGAGCACGGTCTTCGACGAGGCGCTGGCGCGGTTCGCGGAGCGCTACGCGGACCAGAACGAGCGCGACCACCAGACGCTCAGGGAGGCGGTCCGGGCGGGCCGGGTGACGGCCGCGGCCTCCTGAGCGGGGTGGGGCCGGGGCATCCGAGCACCGTGCCGCACGGCGGCCGGGGCGCCGCCACCCGAATGGCGCACCCGGAATCGCCCGGGATGTACGGTCCGTCCGCCCCGCCTAGCATGGTGCCGAATGGCTCCGATGAAGGCGGCCCCCATGCGCCCCACGGCGAAGTTCTCCATCAGCTTCGGCCTGGTCACGATCCCGGTCGCCGCGTACAACGCCACGGACAGCTCCACGTCGGTCAGCTTCGTGCGGATCCATACGGCGGACGGCGGGCGGGTCCGCAATCAGCCCGTGTGCTCGCTGGAGGGCGTCGAGATCCCGCCGGACGAGATCGGCCGGGGCTACAAGCCCGACGACGGGGACACCGTCGTACCGCTGAGCGACGACGATCTGGACGCGCTGCCGCTGCCGACCGCGAAGACGCTGACGATCCTGGCCTTCGTCGCCGGCGGGGACATCGACCCGCTACAGATGGGCAAGGGCTACTACCTGGGCATCGACAGCCCCGCCGCGGCCAAGCCCTATGTGCTGCTGCGCGAGGCGATGGAACGGCATCAGCGCGTCGGGCTCGGCAAGATCGCGCTGCACGGGCGGGAGACGCTCGCCATGATCCGCCCGATGGAGGGCGCGCTGGTCATGCAGGTGCTGCTGTGGCCGCACCAGATCCGCCCGATGGACGGGGTGCTGCCCGAGCGGCAGCCGGAGGTCGCCCCCGCCGAGGTGGCGGCCGCCGAGACGCTCATGGATTCCTTCGGCGAGCTGTCGGAAGACGATGTGCACGATCACTACCGTGAGGCGCTCGAGGAGATCGTGGCGGCGAAGCTGGCGCATCGCGAGCCGGAATTCCCGGCCGGTGAGGAGCAGCCGGCCGGCCAGGTGATGGACCTGATGGCGGCCCTTCAGGACAGCGTGCGCGCGGCCAAGAAGTCCCGCGGCGAGGACGAGGGTGCCCCGGACGGTGGCGGGTCCGGCCGCACCACGAAGAAGAGCGCGGCGAAGAAGACCGCCGCCACGAAATCCGCCACCACGAAAACCGCCGCCAAGAAGACTCCTGCCAAGAAGACGGCCGCGGCGAAGAAGACCGCGGGCAGGGGCGGGCGGCGGGCCGGCTGAGCCCTTGCCGGGGCCCCGGCCGGCTGCCGCCCCGCGCCGCGTCCGGACATAAGGCGCCCGCCCCCGGGTACGCGACCCTCCAACGGGCGTTACCGCCCCGAGAGTCAGGGAGGCTGACACGATGGGTATTGGCGGGTGCATCGGTCTACTCGCGGTGGGGGCGATCCTTACCTTCGCCGTCGATTTGCATGTTGCCGGGATCAACGTCGACCTGGTGGGAATCATCATGATGCTCGTCGGCATCATCGGTCTCGCCACCTATGTGAGCATCCTGAAGCGGCGGCGTACCCAGCCACCCTCCCCCGGCGCCCCGGTCGTCGATGTCGAGGACAACCGCTACTACAGGTAGTCGAGGACGTACGAGTCCTTCCTCGGCCCGCGGCGGTCCGGCCGTCAGCCGCAGGAGGTATGAGGCTTGGGCAGGGTGCCGTCCAGCAGGAAGCCGTCGACATGCTGATGTATGCAGGGGTCGCCGGTGGTGTAGGCGGCATGGCCCTCACCGCGGAAGGTCAGCACGACGCTGGAGTTGTCCAGCGCACGGGCCATATTGAAGGCGCCCTCGTAGGGGGTCGCCGGGTCGTTGGTGGTCGCGACGAGCAGAAGGGGCGGCGCGTCGGGCGCCGCGACCTCACGGGAGGAGTCGTCGCCCGCAACGGGCCAGTCGTGACAGTCCAGCAGGGTCGGGGCGATGTCCGGGCCGAAGAGCGGGGAAGCCTGCGTGAGTTCGCGCTCCGCCCGGGGGAAATCGTCTTCGCCATAGCGTTCCGAGGTGTCCCGGCAGGAGATCGCCCGGAGGGCCAGCTGATCCTGCGGCGGTAGCTCGTCCCGGCCGACCGGCCTCGCCGGGACGCCGCCGACGCGAGCGGCGCTGCTGCCACCCGCGTCGCTCAGGCGCAGGATCCCGGAGCCGTCGCCGCGCCGCAGCTGCTCCAGGGCCGTACGCAGCGTCGGCCAGACGCTCCTGCTGTACAGGGCCTCCCGCAACGCGTACACATAGGTGGTCTCGTCCACCGTCTCCCCGTTCACCTTCATCGGACGGTCGCTCAACTCCTGGTACCAGCGACGCAGTTGCTCCTCCGCCTTGGTCGTGTCGGTGCCCAGCGGGCAGCCCGCGACACGGACACAGCCGGCCGAGAATTCGTCCAGCGCCCGCTGGAAGCCCCGGGCCTGGGACAGCGCGGTCTGCCAGGCGTTCTTGGTCGGGTCCTCGACGCTGTCCAGGACCATCCGGCCGACCTTGTGGGGGAACTCATGGGCGTAGACGGCGCCGAGCTTGGTGCCGTACGAGAACCCCAGATAGTTGAGCTTGTCGTCGCGGACCGCGGCGCGCAGGACGTCCATGTCCCGGGCGACATCGGGGGTCCCGACCCACTTCAGCAGCCCACCGGAGTAGCGTCCGCAGGCCTCGTTGATGCGCTTCTCCTTCGCGGCGAGACTGTCGGCGCCGTTGCCGGGCGGCGGGGCGAGCCTGCTGCCGCAGGAGACCGGTTCGGTGTGGCCGGTGCCGCGCGGATCGAAGCTGACGATGTCGTAGCGCTGCCCCAGCCGCGCGAAGGCGCTCCCGCTGTCGATCAGGTAGTTGACGCCGGAAGCACCCGGTCCGCCGGGGTTGAGCACCAGCGAGCCGAGCCGTTTGCCGGGACCGGTCGCCTTCAGCCGGATCAGCTGGACCTGCATCGTGCTGCGTCCGGGGTCGCCGTAGTCCCGCGGCACCTCCAGCCGCGCGCACTCCAGCCGTTTCCGGAAGCCGGCCGGCTGCCCGGCGCCTCCGCTCTGCGCGCCGTTCTGAAGGTCCTCACCGCAGGGTTCCCAGGCCAGCGTCTGCTGCTGGAAGGACGTCAGATCGGGGTCATCGACCGCCGCCGCGCCCGGAGTTCCGGCGAACGTGCCGAGCAGCGCCACCACAGCCACCACGGCCGCGGGCGCCCTGTGCCGGCGAACACACCGCGCTCCCCCTACTCCCACACGAGACGGTGCACGGCGTGTTCCCGGCATGTTTCGAGCCTAGGGCCGTTGCACGGCTCCCGCACACCTGCCGCGGCCGCTACCGCTGCCGGTCCCGGATGGCGTCACCGCCTGTTTCCGTTCGGGACGCGCCCCGTGTCACCCCGTCACGCAACAGGACCGACCGCTTCCACAGGGTGACCGTACGGGGCGCTTCGTCCCGCTCAAGATGCGCGGGTCGAGACACCGCCCACTCTGGAGATAGGGCACAACTGCGCCGCCGGATGGCGGCCCCTGCACAGACGCCGATCGGCTGCATGTCCGGGAAAAGGTGACGCACCCATGAATGACGCAAACAAGGTCCTGCTGGCCGCCGCCCTTGCCGGCGGCTATGTGCTGGGCCGTACGAAGAAGGGCCGATTCGCGCTCACCGTGGCGTCGTATATCGCCGGGCGTCAATTCGGACTTGAACCGCGCCAGCTCGTGGCCCAGGGGGTGCGCAAGCTCAGCGAGATCCCCCAGGTCGCGGAGCTGGGTGAACAGCTGCGCGGGGAAGTGATGGACGCCGGCCGGAAGGCCGTGACGACGGCCGCCAACCGCCGTCTGACGACGCTCGCCGACACCCTCCACGACCGGTCCCTCAAGCTCGACGGCATCGGGCTCGACGAGGAGGAAGAGGAGGAAGAAGAACCCGAGGAGGAGGAAGAGGGCGAGTACGCGTACGACGAGGACGAGGAGCCGGAAGAAGAAGAGGAAGAGGAGGAAGAAGGGCCCGAAGACGAGTACGAGGACGAGTACGACGAAGAGGAGGAGCCTGAGGAGGAGGAAGAGGAAGAGGAAGAAGAGCCGGTGGAGAAGCCCGCGAAGTCCGCCGGGAAGAAGGCCACCGGGAAGAAGGCCGCTGCGGGACGGGCGGCCGCGAAGAAGACAGCACCCGCGAAGAAGACCGCCGCCAAGAAGACCGCGGCGAAGAAGACGGCGGCGACGAAGACCGCCAAGGAAGCCCCGGCCACAAAGGCGGCCGGAAAGGCCGCTGCCAAGAAGGCGGCCCCGGCCAAGAAGAGCGCGGCAAAGAAGACCGCCGCGAAGAAGACCGCGGCCAAGAAGACGGCCGGAAAGGCCGCCAAGAAGGCTCCTGCGAAGAAGACCGCTTCAGGCAAGAAGGCAGCCCCCGCTGCGAAGAAGAGCGCCAAGAAGACATCATCGCGCACCGAGCGCCGGAGGTAACCGGTCATGGCCAAGACGGGACAGGACACAGCGGACTCGGGACTCGATCGACTGCGTGGCGAGCTCGGGGACTATGCGACGAAGTGGGTCGGGAACCTGGCCGAACGGGCCGGGGACAAACTCATGGATGTGACCGGCCAGCTCACCGATGTCGCCGAGAACGGCGGATCGCTGTCCAAGATCGCGGGAAATCTCCTCGGTGGCGACTCCCCCGTCAAGGCCGCCGTCAAGGGGACGGCGGAGAACGTCAAGGACAGCGTGGTGGGGAAGGCCAAGGAATTCTTCGGCGGCGGCAAGAAGCGCAAATCGGGGGACAAGAAGGTCACCAACATCATCGAGGTCCTCGACATCGGAGTGCCCCTGCGCACCGCCTACGACCACTGGACGCAGTACGAGAAGTTCAGCAGCTTCACCAAAGGCGTACGCAGTGTGTCGATGCAGGATGAGATTTCCAGTGACTGGAAGGCCAAGGTCGGTCCGTCCACCAGGGGATGGAAAGCGACCGTCCAGGAGCAGGTGCCGGACGAACGCATCATCTGGACGTCCGAAGGTGCCAAGGGATCGACCCGCGGTGCCGTCAGTTTCCATGAACTGGCGCCGAATCTGACCCGCATCGTGCTGGTCGTCGAGTACTACGCCTCGGGATTCTTCGAGAAGACCGGAAATGTCTGGCGGGTCCAGGGACGCCGACTGCGCCTGGACTTCAAGCACTTCCAGCGCTACGTCACCCTCACCGGCGAAGAGCCCGAGGGCTGGCGCGGTGAGATCCGCGACGGCGAGGTCGTACGGACCCACGAAGAAGCCATCGAGGAGGAAGAGGCCGAACAGGACGAAGAGGCCGAGGACTACGACGGCGAGGAAGACGAGGAGTACGACGAGGACGAGGCAGGCGCCGAGGCCAAGGAGGGCGAGGAAGAAGAAGACTGGGACGAGGACGAGGAAGACGAGGGCGGCGAAGAGGGCGACGAGGACGAGGAGGAAGAAGAAGAAGAGGAGGAAGAGGAATGAGTGAGGCGGAATGCGCGGGGCTCGCCCCGGGCAGCGGCATCGCGCAAGGGGCCTTCGCCCGTGCCGAGGAAGCCCTGTTGTCGTCCCTCGACGCGCTGGGCCGTCTGGAGAAGCTGGATGCGCTGATCGGCCCGGTGCAGCGGGTGGTGCGCGGGCTTCCCCTGGGGCGCTTCCGCGATGTGCTGCACGGCCTGCCGATCGGCCATCCGCTGCACCCGGCCCTGGTGCAGGTGCCGATGGGTGCCTGGCTGTCCGCCGCGGTGCTCGACGTCGTCCCCGGGACCCGGCGCGGCGCCCGCCTCCTGGTGGGGGTGGGCGTCCTCACGGCCGTACCGGCGGCGCTGGCGGGCTGGGTGGACTGGGCCGAGCAGCACGACGACCAGATGCGTACCGGCCTGGTGCACGCGGTGTCGATCGCCGTGGCCGTCGGGCTGTACGCGCGGTCCTGGGTGCATCGTGGCCGCGGCCGTACGGCGCGCGGCAAGATGCTCGGGTTCGCGGGGCTGTGCGCGGCCGGCACCGGGGCCATGCTCGGCGGGCACCTCGCCTACCGGCAGGCGGCCGGCGCCAACAAGTCGGAGCCGGTGCCCCATCTGCTGGACGAGGGCTGGCATCCCGTGGGCAGGGTCGAGGACTTCCCGGTCGGCGAGGCGGTGCGCCGGGAGCTGGGCGAGGTCCCGTTGCTGGTGGTCCGGCAGGCGGGCGGGTCCGTCCAGGTCCTCGCCGGGCGGTGCAGCCATCTGTCGGGGCCCCTGACGGAGGGCACGATCGCCGACGGCTGTGTGGAGTGCCCCTGGCACGGCAGTGTCTTCCGGCTGTCGGACGGCGCGAACGTCCGTGGCCCGGCCACCGCTCCCCAGCCGTCCTTCCAGGTGCGGGTGGATGGTGCGGGCAGCGTCGAGGTACGGCTGCCCGGCGCCGGCTGAGCCCCTCGCGGTCGCTCGGCGGCCGACCGGCGCCCAAGCGAAGGGATCGTCATGCGTGTGCTTCCGGCCGCTCCCTCGATCGAAGGGCTCACCGCTGTCGTCACCGGCGGCTCGCGGGGACTCGGGCTGCTGCTGGCCCGTGAACTGCTGCGGCACGGCTGTGATGTCGTTCTGCTGGCCCGGGACGACGCCGAGCTGGCCAGGGCCGTCGGCAGGCTGGCCCAGTGGCGCGGCGGCACGGTGCGCGGTGTGGTGTGCGATGTGCGGGACAGGGCCGCGGTGCAGGACCGTCTCGCGGAGATCGCCAGGGACCGTGACGGGCTGGACATCGTCATCGCCAACGCCGGCATCATCCAGGTCGGCCCGGCGGACGCCCTCGGCCCAGACGGCTTCCAGGAGGCGATGGACTCCGTCTTCAACGGAGCCCTGAACACCGCGCTCGCCGCGCTCCCCCACCTCCGGCGCAGCCCGGCCGGCGGCAGGCTGGTGCTCATCGGGTCCGTCGGGGGACTGCTCGCGGTGCCGCATCTGCTGCCGTACTCCTGCGCCAAGTCGGCGGTGGCCGCGCTGGCCGAGGGGCTGCGCGCGGAGGAGGGCCCGCACGGCGTCAGCGTGACCGCCGTCCACCCCGGCCTGATGCGCACCGGGTCACATCTGCATGCCCTCTTCGGCGGGGACCGGCGCCGGGAGTACGCATGGTTCTCGGCGCTGGCCGGGGCGCCGGTGCTGTCGATGAGCGCCGAGCGGGCGGCGGACCGTATCGTCTCCGCACTCCAACGGCGGCGTCCGCGCATCGTGCTGACGCCGGCGGCGAGGCTCGGCGCCAGGGCGCACGGGCTGGCGCCGGTGACCACCACCCGGCTGGTGTCGGCGTTCGCGCGGGTGCTGCCCCGCGACGGCGCCCGCGGAACCGTCGACGGCTCGACGGTCGAGGCCGCGGAGCAGCCCCCGGCCCGGCGGCTGCGGCGGGTGCTCGGCGTCCTCAACGAACGGGCGGCCGACCGCTTCAACCAGCGCTGAGGGCCTCCCTCACCCTTCGGAAAGCCGGCCTGCGGGGCGGACGAAAATCCACGGGTGGGTGCGTGTTTCCGGGGCAAGTTGCCGGGCACGCGGCTTTTCACCACAGGAAGAGCTGACAGTGGTGAAAGGAGATTTCATCGTGGCCGCGAGCAATTCCCCCCAGTACACCGTGCCCGGCATGACCGAGGCCGAAGGAGGAAAGGTCATCGAATCTCTGCGGCTGCGGCTGCATGCGCTCAATGATCTGGCCCTCACCCTCAAACATGTGCACTGGAACGTCGTGGGGCCGCACTTCATCGCCGTCCACGAAATGCTCGACCCGCAGGTCGAGGCCGTCCGCTCCATGGTCGACGCCACCGCGGAACGCATCGCGACGCTCGGCGGCTCCCCGACGGGCACGCCGGGCGCCCTGGCCGCCGAGCGGACCTGGGAGGACTACTCCGTCGGACGGGCGCAGGCGATCGAGCACCTGGGTGCGCTGGACGTCGTCTACTCGGGGATCATCGAGGACCATCGAGCGGCGGTGGCCGCCACCGAGGGAACCGATCCGGTGACCCAGGACCTGCTGATCGAGCATCTGCGGTCGCTGGAACTGTTCCAGTGGTTCGTCCGGGCGCATCTGGAGAGCGCCGGAGGCAAGCTCAGCACCGGCTCCGCCGACGGGGAGTCCGCGGCCGGCCGCGCCGCCGTCGACCAGGCGCGCCGGCAGCCCTGAGCCGCACCGGAGCGCACCGCGCCCCAAGGACCCGGCCCCGCCGGCGCACCTTGTGCGTCGGCGGGGCCGCGCCGGTCAGTGCCGGAAGGTGTCCTTGCCCTTTTCCACCGCCTGCCGCATTTTGCCCAGGGCCTGTTCCGCTTTTCCTCTCCGTTGCAGGCCTTTGTTGCCGAGGGCCCTCCCCGTCGTTTCCTTGGCCTTTCCCTCGACGATATGGCCGATGTTCCTGGTCTTCTTCCCGATGCTCATATCGTGCTCCTTCGGGGTCATTCCGCGGGTGGCAGCAGCGTCCCGAGCGGACCGAGATCCAAATTCAGGTCCTGCATCGAAAGGTCGTATTGAGCGCAGAGTTCGACCATGCGGTCGTGGAGAATCATCAGCGTCGCTCCGAGGCGCTCCTCCTGTTCCTCGGTGAGGTCTCCGGCGTCGACCCGTTGCAGCGCCTGGCGTTCCATCAGCTGGCGCAGCAGCTCGACGAGGGTGAGGACGAGTTTGATCAGGTCCCGCTCCACCGTGTCGGGATCGGTGCTGACCCGGTGCGCCGCAGGACGCGGCTCCGCACCGGCCGGGTACGGGACGTCCTGCGGTGCCGCGGGCAGCAGACGGAAGGCGCGGGCGGCCGCGTCGGCGACATCGTCGAAGCGGTTGCCGGGCCGCGGCTCGTCAGCGGTCATCGTCGTCCCGGCCCAGGGGTGCGGTGGCGTGCCACGGGGAGGGGTTCTTTTCGCTGATGGAGACGATCAGCGCACGCAGGGAGATGCGTACCAGGTCGATGTCGGCGATGGAGAGCACCACATCACCGGTGAGGACCACGCCACCGCTGAGCAACCGGTCCAGCAGATCGATCAGCGCGATCTGCCGGTCCGGCAGGGGCTCGTCCGCCCGTGCCGGCTGCCCGCTCGCCGGCCTCACGGGGCGGCTCGCTTCAGCGGTTCGGCTTCGGGGGGCGTGGCGAAGGAGTACGGGGCCCAGGGCCCGGTGACCTCGACGCGTACCCCGGGCAGCGCTTCGGCGGTCCGCAGCACCTCGGCGCGGAAGCTCTCGCCGTACTCCAGCGGCACGAGATAGGCGTCGTTGATGACGTTCTCGCCCGGCCCGCGGGCGAGTTCGCCCTGCTGCACGCGGTGCTGGACCCGGTCGACCGCATAGCTGCGGGCCGCGGTCTCGACGCGCTGGGCGACCTGTTCGGCTTCCCGGTAGGCGTCGTCACGGGCGTGCCGCTGCGCTTTGCGGTGGCTGAGGTAGGCCCGGCCGGGGCTGAGGTCCGCGTCGGCGGGTGGCTCGGCCGGTCTGTCGGTGGCCGCGGGCGCCTCGACATAGATCTTGACGCCCCACTCCGTGTGGGCGGCCAGGTCGGACAGCCGCTCGGCGAAGGCCTCTTGACGGGCATCGAGCATCTGCCGCACCCGTTCGTCGTCGAGATACACCGTCGCCAGTCGGAGCGGCAGGACGGTGGTACGGGCGGCCAGCGCCTCGATCACCCGGTGGTGGGCACGGGCCACCGACTCCAGCCAGTCCAGGTCTTCCAGGTGCGCGCGCAGGGCGTTCTCTTCGAAGTCCCGCTCGGGCACCGGGCTCACGGCGACCACCACCTCGCCGCGGTGTCCCGCGCGCACCAGATGCACCGGCCCGTCCGCGACTCCCGGCAGACCGGACAGCGCCTCCTCCAGGGAGCCCTCGGCGTCCTGCGCGACGGCATAGGCGTAGGTGATGGCCTCGGTCATGATTCGTCCCGTCGCTTCCTACGGGGGCCGGGCTCGGCTCGTTTGGTGCGCGACGTACGTGCGGGGCGTGAGGCGCGTGAGGTGCGTGAGGGGCGGCGGGTCGCGGCGGGACGGGCTTCCTCCTCCTCTTCCGCCTCCTCGTCCGCTTCCTCATACCCGTCCTCGTCCTCCTCGTCCGCCTCCTCGTCCGCCTCCTCGGCCTCCTCCTCGTCCTCGGCCGACGGCAGCTCCTCGCCCTCGCGCAGCGCCTCGATCTCGGCGCGCAGCCGCTTGTTCTCCTCGCGGAGCGAGCGGGACCCCTCGGAAGCGCGGGAGGAGAGCGAAGGATCGTGCTCCCACCAGTCGATGCCCATCTCCTTCGCCTTGTCGACCGAGGCGATCAGCAGGCGCAGCTTGATGGTGAGCAGTTCGATGTCCAGCAGGTTGATCTGGATGTCGCCCGCGATGACGATGCCCTTGTCCAGGACCCGTTCCAGGATGTCGGCGAGGTTGGCCGAGGAGCCCTGGCCGCTGTACGGGCCGGACCGGGACGGGTAGTCGCCCATCCTCCTGGCGACGGGTTCGTTCACGGCCTCCGCACCTCCCTTCCCTGGTATCCGGGCAGGGCGGCGCCGGGAGCGCGTGACCGCGCCCCGCCGCCGCGCCGGCCCCCGCGGTCAGGTGTCGGTGCCCTGCGCATGGGCCCTGATCTCGTCCAGCCGGTCCAGCAGTGCGTCCTCGCGCCGGTCGAACGTCTCCTCATCGATGTCGCCCGCCAGCAGCGCCCGTTCCAGCTCGGCGAGTTCCCGCTCGATGGGTTCGGGGTCGTAGTACTCGTTCTCCGCGGCCTCCAGGGTGCGCTCCATGACCCAGGCCACGCCGCGCACGGGTGCCAGCGGAAGGGTGGCAAGTTGGCTCAACAGACCCATGGGAGGCCTCCCTAGACGAAGCTGTAAGCGGGCAGTGGCCCGAGCAGCCGGAGGTCGAAGTCCTCCCCCAGCTCCTTGGCGAGATCCTGTTCCGCGGCGAGGAAGCTCTTCTCGGTGTCCCGCTCCACGAGGAAGGACACGCTCAGGAAGTCGTTCCCGGTCGCCTGCGACCCGCTCTCCTCCCGCGCGAACCCGCGCAGTGCGTCGAGGACCACGGAGGCGAGCTGTTGCTGCCGTGCCTCCACTTCCTGGGCGACCAGTTCACCGAGGGCCATCGGCAGATCCGGACTGCCGGTGCCGCTTTTGATCTGGTCGTTGAGCGAGCGGGCCTCGTCCGACTCCTGAAGGATCTGCCGCAGCATCGCATCCTCGTCCTGCGCCGCCTTCAGGTGGTACTCGGCGCAGCCCTCCAGCGCCTCCAGCCGCTCGGTGAATTCCTCCGCACGCTCCTTCAACACGGCGCGTACGGCCTCGTCGTCGGTGGTCGTGAAGCCGAACTGGAGGGGCAGGACCGTGCCGTCGGCCATCAGCCGTTCCTGGACGGCCTGGTGGGCGGCGAGGTCCCGGCGTTTGGGACGCAGTTCCTCGGGAGCGTCGCTGACGACGGCGGAGAGCTCCTTGCTCTGTACCGTGCGCAGGGTGGACGGGGGTTTCCCCACACCGTCCAGGCCCTCCAGGCCTTGCGGATGGGTGGTCGCGACAATGGAGTAGACGTAGACGGACATCGCTCATTCCTTTCGGCGCCGGGCCGGCCGGCGAGCCGGCCGCTCGCGCCGCTCGGCGGGCTCCTTGTGCCTCTCTTCGTTCTCCTCGCCGCCGCCCTTGAGGGCGTCGGTCACCGCTTCCGCGGCCCCGGACAGGGCGCCTTTTGCCTTGCCGTGCGAGCCGCCTTCGGTGACCTCGCCGACGATGTCGGTCAGCTGGGAGGGCGCCTTGCGTCCCTCTTCCAGGTCGAGGCGGTTACAAGCCTCGGCGAAGCGCAGGTAGGTGTCGACGCTCGCCACGACGATGCGGGCATCGATCTTGAGGATTTCGATACCCACCAGCGACACACGCACGAATACGTCGATGACCAGACCGCGGTCCAGAATCAGATCGAGGATGTCGTAGAGATTTCCGGAGCCCCCACCGCCGCCGGTGGCAACGGCTCCTCCGCTTTGCGGCACCACAGTCACGGTGCCTCCCTTCACCGGCCCACCCGGGCTGTGCGGGGTGGCCGTGTCGTTCGCCTGGCGAACGGTCCGCCGTGCAACCCGAGTCTTCAGCGCCGGTCGATCTGGCCTCGGGTGTAGCGGCGGGTGCGCTCGTACGCCACCAGTTCGCCCTCCTTGTCCAGCACCACGCGGTAGGTCGCCATGACGCTGGTGGTCCCGGGGACCCGTTCCAGCTCCAGGACTTCGACATCCGCCTGCCAGCCGTTCTCCGTCGGCTGTACCGAGGAGACGGAGTCGGGGGCCCGGCCCAACAGCTCCTTGAGCTGCTCGGCCGCGTACCGCATCGCACGCGGGGCCGAAACGCGGCGGGCCGCGCGCTCCGTTTCGCTTTCGCTCTCGCGGCTGCCGGCCCGAACGCTGCTGGTCTTCTTGGCGGTCTTCTTGGCGGTCTTCTTGGCGGTCTTCTTGGCGGTCTTCTTACTGGACGGACGCCGGACTTCGCCGGTCTCGTCCTCTTCGTCTGCGGCCATGTTCTCTCTCCGGAATCGGAGGCGACATGCTGCCCGCGCCACTTCAAAGAGGCGCCACTACATGATATACGGCCTGAGCTGAGCGCATCTTGAGCCGTTCAGGCCTGGTCACAGCCGCACCGGCGGCCCGGCAACGAGTGCCGCGGCCCGGTCGGCGGCGTACCGTCGGGACTGTCGCGGGAGGGACGGCACGCCAGAGACGGCGCGCCTTGCTTTCGTACGGCTTTCGCCGTCGCTTTCCGTCACCTGCCGTCGACCCGCGGTGAGGGACATGGCGGCCTGGAGCCGGATCTGTTCACCTCAGCACAGGACGAGTTGACGAAGAGAGCGACCCCGCGACACGAAGCGCGGCACGCCCGCACCCGGCCCGCTCACCACGCCCGCACCGGGCCCCCTCACCACGCCCGTTCCGCCGGATCCCGCACCTGCGCTTCACGGCGTCCCAGCACCCGCTGCGCCCGGCTCAGGGCACCGCTGGGCGAGCGGGCGCGCAGTGCCGCGCGGGCCGCGTTGGCGCCGGGGGCGCCGTGCACGCCGCCGCCCGGGTGCGCCCCGGCCGAGGCCAGATAGAGGCCCGTGACCGGGGTTTCCGGGCGACCGAGGCCGGGCAGCGGACGGAACACCAACTCCTGGTGGAGGGCGGCCGTACCGCCGTTGACGGCGCCGCCGCGCAGATTGGCGTCCGTCGCCTCCAGCGTGGGCGGGGCGAGGATCCGGCGCGCCCTGATCCGGGAGCGGAAGCCCGGGGCGAAGCGCTCGACCTGCGCCTCCAGCCGGTCGGCCATCATTTCCTGCTCCCCCTGGTTCCAGGACCCGGTGAGGCCGTCCGCCCCCGCATCCCCCCGGATCCGGTGGGGTACGTGGGTGTAGGCCCAGGCCGACTCGGTGCCGGCCGGGGAGCGGGTGGCGTCCGCGGTGGTCATCTGGCCGAACAGGGCGAAGGGCCGGTCGGGCACCCGGCCGGTGGCGATCTGGGCGGCGAAGCGGGTGAGTTCGTCCCTGCCGTCGGCCAGATGCACGGTGCCCGCGGTGGCCGCGTCCCCAGCGGTCCACGGCACCGGGCCGCCGAGCGCCCAGTCCACCTTGAAGGTCGCGAAGTCCCATTGGAAGCGCCGCAGGTCGGCCAGGACACGGCCGGGCAGGTGCCGGGCGTCGACCAGCCGGCCGTACAGGGCAGGCACGGACACATCCGCCAGCACGGCGCGGCGGGCCGGTACGACCTCGCCGATCGCGGTGCGCACCGCCACCGCGCGCCCGGAGCGTACGACGATCTCGTCGACCCGCTCCCCGCAGCGCAGCACACCGCCGCGACGCTGAAGACGCCGCACCAGGGCCGCGGTGAGCGTCTGGGCGCCGCCGACCGGTACGGGAAAGCCGTAGGTCTGGCCGAGCATCGACATCAGCCAGCCGAAGCCGCCGCTGCCCGCCGCCTCGGGGACGAGGTCGGCATGCAGGGCGTTGCCCGCCAGCAGCAGCCGGCCCGCCTCGCCGCTGAACTCCTCATCGCCCAGGCGCCGTACGGGCAGCAGCAGCATGCGCGCCAGCCGCAGCCCGCCGGCGCCGCGTACCCGCGCGGCGAGCCGGGCCGTGGCACGCAGCGGCGGGAAGGGGGTGAACAGGGCGTCGAGGAGGTCGCCGCCGACCCGGTCCCAGAGGGCGCACAGCCGCTGCCATGCCGCGCCGTCGCCGGTACCGAAGGCCTCCAGTCCGGCCGCCGTCCCGGCGACGCCGCGCTCCAGCAGCGCACAGCGGCCGTCCGTCAGCGGATGCGCCAGCACCCGTGGCGCATGGCTCCAGACGAGGCCGTGTTCGTGCAGGGCGAGGGCCGCGAGAACCGGGGAGGCGGCGGCCAGCGGATAGAAGGAGCTGCACAGGTCATTGACGTAGTCGGGGTGTACCCCGCGGTCGCTGCGCACCGCGCCGCCCGGCTCGTCCTGTTCCTCCAGCACCTCCACCGTCCACCCGGCGTCGGCCAGCAGGTTCGCCGCGACAAGTCCGTTGGGTCCGGCACCGATCACCACCGCGTCCGGCATCGCTGCCTCCTGTTCACCCTGCCGCCCGTGCACCCGGCCGTGGCGTCGGCGGGCCTCCGGGCGGGGCGGCGGTCAGGCGCCCGTACGCACGCCGCGCGGGACCTCCTCGGCCACGTCGGCCAGCCTGCTCAGCATGCTGCGATGGCGCAGTTGCAGCAGGACGTCCAGGCCCGCGTTGTGCAGTCGCCCGCCCGGGCCCCGCAGCGGGTGTTCATCGACGATGACCAGGGAATCCTGGCCCCAGCGCCGCACCTCGATGGCGACCCGGGCGGTGCCCAGCCGGCCGCTGTCCACCTCGAGTTCGAGTTCCTGTGGCGGGTCGCTGCGGCGTACGACGGTGTGGCCGCAGAGTTCCCAGGGCCCCATCCGCACGGTGTACTCGATCATGGAGCCGACCTCCGGCCAGTTGCCGGCCACGGGCCGCGAGTCGGCGGTGCCGACCACCCAGTCCTGGTACCGGGAACCGTCGGCGAGTACCGTCCACAGCTCCTCGGGAGACCGCTCGATCAGCTGGTGCCGTACCGCCACCCGCCTCCACCGCCTCACCGCGCGTCGGTCGTGGGCTTCCCCACCAGCGTAGAGCGCGCCCCTGGGCTCGGCCTCCCGAGGCGGCGCGGGGGCGGCGACACTCCGCCGGGTGCCGGGGTGCGTGTTCCTTCCGTCTGGCCGCCGCATCGCTCCGCGCCGCCTCCGTCCGGCACGGAGGCCAACTCCCCTCCCACTGAGCCCGGTTGCCCGTTCCGGGTGCGTGGCATGGCCGCCGCACACCGTGGCTGAGGCACGTCATGGCCGGTGATCGTCATGGCCGGCGCCCACCTCCGGGCGCTACCCGTCCCGGGGCAGCGAGCGCGAAGGCGGGCGACGCCGGGTGACGGCCAGGATGGCCATGTCGTCCCGGTAGTCGTCCCCGGTCCAGCGGCCGACGTCCTTGGTCAGGGCCTCCAGCAGGGCATCCGGTTCGGTGAACCGTCTGCCCATGCGGCGGGAGGAAGCGGGATCGTAGAAGGTCCCCTGAGCGTCTCTGGCCTCGGTGACCCCGTCGGTGACCAGCAGAAGCGAGGCGCCCGGTGGCAAGCGCACCACATCGACGGGCGCGGAGCCGGCCGGGGAGAGGTCCCCCAGTCCCATGCCGAGGGGCAGCTGCGGGAGGGTCGGGTCGAGCCGTACGAGCTTCCCGCCGTGGACCAGGTAGGGCGGCGGATGCCCCCGGTTGACCAGACTCAGGGTCCCGCCGTCGGCGGAGACCTCAGCCAGCACGGCGGTGGTGAAGCCCTCGGTGGAGGTCACCGGGCCGCTCCGGGCCGCCTCCCTGGCCAGCGCCTCGTCCAGCCGCTGGACCAGGGTGGCCAGTGTGGGGGCGTACTCGGCCTCCTGGCGGAAGGCACCGATCGCGACCGACACGGCGGCGACGGCCCCCATGCCCTTGCCCCGCACATCCCCGATGATCATTCGCACCCCGAACGGGGTCTCCTGCACCGCATACAGATCCCCGCCGATCCGCGCCTCGGCCTGCGCCGCGATGTACCCGGCGGCCACCGCCAGCGGCCCGACCTCCCGCGGTGGGTCCGGGAGCACCGCCCGCTGGACCGCCTCCGCGATGTTCCTGGCGAGCGCCAGGTCACGCCCTTGCCGGACCAGGAGCCGGTTGACCGCGAGCGCCAGCACGCCGATCAGGCCGACCACGGCCAGGTCGACATACAGCGGCGTCGGCGGACGTCCACGCTCGAGATCCAGCGCCACGGACACCACGCAGGTGACACACACGACGATGAGCGCGGAGCGGAAGGAGAGCATGGCGCCGGCCACCAACGGTGCGGCTGCCAGCAGCGGAAGTCCCATGTACGGCTGGGGCGCGAAGAGATTCAGCAGGACACCGGCCAGCAGGGCCAGCGCCGCGAGCACCCACGACACCCTCGCCAGCCTGGGCCGCAAGATCTTCACCGTGCCTCTCCTGCTGCCGGGCCGCCCTCGCGACGCGGAAGGGAACGGAGTCACCGCATGGTGGGCCTCACCCTCCCCGCGGGCACGTCCCACTGGATTCACATATACGCCCTGTGGGCCGGATCCGCCCACCGCTCCACCGGCACCACAGCCCCCACCGTGAGTCCGCCGGCCGATGAAAGCCGCACCGAGCAGGCGTAGGCTGACCAGGACCGCCGTAGTGCGCCGCGAGTGAGCGATGGAGGCGGCGTATGACCGATCCTCACGGCTTTCTCAAGTTCCCCCGCCGGCCGGTCCCGGCCCGCCCTGTCGAGGAACGGCTGAACGACTGGCACGAGGTCTACGAGGGGCAGACGCTGCTGCCGCTGGTGTCCGAGCAGGCCGACCGCTGTATGGACTGCGGCATACCGTTCTGCCACAACGGCTGTCCGCTGGGGAACCTCATTCCCGAGTGGAACGCCTACGCGGCACGGGGCGACTGGCGGGCCGCGGCCGAGCGGCTGCACGCGACGAACAACTTCCCCGAGTTCACCGGGCAGCTCTGCCCGGCACCGTGCGAGGCCGCCTGTGTGCTGGCCCTCAACGCCGATCCGGTGACGATCAAGAACGTCGAGCAGGCCATCGCCGACCAGATCTGGGAGCGCGGGTATGCGTCACCGCACCCGCCGCAGCGGCTCAGCGGGAAGACCGTCGCCGTCATCGGCTCGGGGCCCGCGGGGCTGGCGGCGGCGCAACAGCTCACCCGTACCGGCCACACCGTCGCCGTCTACGAACGCGCCGACCGCATCGGCGGGCTGCTGCGCTACGGCATCCCCGCGTTCAAGATGGACAAACGGCGTCTGGACCGCCGCATCGAGCAGATGCGGGCGGAGGGCACCAAGTTCCGCACGGGCGTGGACGTCGGCGGTGATCTCGACGCAGCCGAGCTCAGAAGGCGTTACGACGCGATGGTCATCGCCGTCGGTGCCACCGAGCAGCGGGAGCTTTCGGTCCCCGGCCGCGAACTGCACGGCATCCATCAGGCCATGGACTACCTGCCCCTCGCCAACCGGGTCGTGGAGGGCGACTACGCCGCGCCCGCCGTCACCGCCGAGGGCAAGCACGTGGTGATCGTCGGTGGCGGTGACACCGGCTCGGACTGCCTGGGCACCGCCCTGCGCCAGGGCGCGGCCTCCGTGGTGCAGCTGGACATCAACCCGGAGCCGGGCGACGACCGGCAGGACGCCGAGCCCTGGCCCGTCTATCCGAAGGTCTACCGGATCTCCCATGCCCATGAAGAGGCCCGGGGCCGGGAGGGCACGGATCCGAGGCTCTTCTCCTCCGCCACCCTCCACTTCGAAGGGAGCGCGGCCGGCCAGGTGCGCGCGCTGTGTCTGACGGAGGTGGAGCCCACGGCCAGGAGGCCACGGCCGGACACCGAGCGGGTGATCCCGGCGGAGCTGGTTCTGCTCGCTCTCGGCTTCTCCGGTCCCGAACGGGGCACCGGTCTGATGCAGCAGCTCGGGCTCACGCTGGACGAGCGGGGGAACTTCGCCCGGGACGCCGGCTTCGCGGCCGTGACGGTGGCGCCGGCCGAGCGGGGCAGGCAGGCACTGCGCACCTGGCAGGACGGAGTCTTCGTCACGGGCGACGCGGGGCGCGGCCAGTCCCTCGTGGTGTGGGCCATCGCGGAGGGACGGGCCACCGCGGCGGCCACGGACCGCTATCTGACCGGTTCCACCGCGCTGCCCGCCCCGATCGGTCCCCGGGACCGGCCCCTGGTGGCATGAGGCGCAGGGGCGGCCCGCGGAGTCACCGCTCGGAGATGTCGGCGCTGACGATCTCGCCGCCGGACACCGTGTAGGTCCCCTGGTACAGCTTCACCGATCCGTCGCTCTGCGTCGCGTGGACGACGGCGCTGACCTGCCCGGCGCTGTCGGCGTTCACCGCGCTCAGTTCGATGCTCGCCGTCGTGTCGTAGCCCGCCACCCACGCCGAGTAGGACTTGCCGCCGATGTTCCTGCCGCCGAGGTCCCAAGCCGCGCTGAAATCCCGGTTGTTGATGTCCCGGTAGAACTCCCCGACGATCGCGCTCGCGTCGTCGGGAGACGGCGAGGGGTCCGACGTCTCGGGGGAGAGATCGTCGGTCGGCGGCACGGACCCGATATCGGTCGGTGGCGCCGTGGCGACGTCGGTGGGCGGCCCGGAAGCCAGGTCCCAGCTCGGCGTCGGGGTGGTCGACGGGTCGCCGCCGACCGCCTCGTACGACGGCTCGGAGGACCCGGAGGACGAGGCGAGGGCATAGGCCGTCACCCCGCCACCGGCGAGCAGCGCCGCCATCACCCACAGCAGCCACTGCGGGAGGATGGTGGACCCCACGCGGACGTAGCCGTACCCGGTGGCCCCGTGGGGCTGACCGGTGCCCTCGGGCACGCCGCGCTGTCGCGGCATTCCGCAGCCCGTACAGGAGACCGCGGCGGAATCCTCGAAGCGCGCGCCACAGTGAATACAGACCGGCATGGTCATCTCCCCCCGCCATCCCTTATGTCTCTCGCACCCGGCCTTCTCCTCGGCCCGGTTACAGCCCCCGGACGGCCTCTTCGATCGCCACCGCCAGGGAGGCCAGCGCGGTGAATCCCGGCACGGCGCCCACCAGCGCCCTGGCGAACAGCTTGAGCTTGCCCTTGCGCGGTGTCTCCGAGGCGAGCTCCTCGCGGGCGTCCTCCGCGGCCTCGATCAGGTCGGCGCGCTCGGGGTGCCCGGACCGGCCGAGCTCGTCGATCAGCCGGGAGAGCAGCTCGCCGATCTCCTGGGGCGATTGCTGCCGGCCGCCGTCGGACTGGGTCAGCCCGCTGTCCCTGACCTCGGCCTGCGCGTTCCTCCCGCTGGCGACGGCGTTGCCGACGACGTTCGAACCGCCGGTCGCGGTGATTCCGTTGTTCCTCTGCATTCCGGTTCCTCATCCCTTCTCGGTTATCAGTCCGTGTTCAGCAGCGGGATCTTGTTGAGCACTCTCATCGAGATCCGGGACCTCTCGCCGGAGGCGACCGAGCTGGAATCCACCCTGGCCCCGTGGGCCGCGATGATGCCGTTGTTGATGATCGTCTCCTGACGCTGGACCAGATCGCCCACGTCGATGTCACGTGCCTGGGCGAACTCGACGAGCGCGTCCAGGACCCGCTTTTCGACGGTCTTCAGGACCATGCCGCTGTCGGCCTTCTGGAAATAGCGGTGGTGCTTCTTGTCCGCCGCCTGCCGGCGCACGCTCTGCCGCGCCCCGTAGTCGAACCTGCGCAGCCTGGTGATCAACTTGTCCTGACGGCGCACCCGCCAGGTCATCCCGTAGTCGGGGGCAAAGCCCGCGATCGCGCGCACGGGCGAGGCCACCAGCACGAAGACGGTGCTGATCAGCGTCTGCGAGAACAGCGTGACGAGCTCGCGCAGAGGCGGGCGGGGCATGAGGGTGTCGATGACCCGGTAGCGGTCGAGCAGGGGGAACAGCACCGTCGGGACGGCTTCCACGAAGAGGTTGGATTCCGAACGGATGAAGCGCAGGAAGAGCGAGGTGACCAACTCTCCGCCCCAGCCCGTGGAGTGGACGGCCAGATAGGGGCGGGCGCCCTCCTCCGGCGTCCGTTTCAGCGCATCCATCTGTGCGAAGGGAATCCGGGCGACGGGCCGGCCGAGCGGGTCCGGCAGGAAGCGGGTGTCCTCCAGGAGGCCCGAGCCGTCGACGAAGAGCCGCTCCTCGATCTCCAGACAGGGCAGCACCAGGGTGCCGACCCGCTCGGCAATGTGGGTGTAGAGGTCCGTCACGTCGAAGTCCTGCGGCGTGACCCCCGGACTGCTCGATGTCGTCACATCGAAGGTCAGAGACCATGAGTCGAGTGCGGACCCGTACCCGATGAACGGCGAATAGCCGCTGTAGGCGGTGACGTTGCCGTCGGCGTATGCGCCGATCTGGCGCAGGCGCGCCGCGACATCCGCATTGAGCGGCAGCGGCGCGGCCGCGGGGTCGAACCGGTCCGGACGGAGGCTTTGCAGATGACGGCCGTACTTGGTCGAGAGCTCGAAGGAGAACACGGTCACCCAGGAGAGGAACAGCACCAGCAGGGTGATCCCGGGGTGGCCGACCCAGAAGGCGAAGACGAACGCCAGCAGGAAGAGGACGGTGAGCACCAGATCCCGGCTGTGGCGGCGGGCGTTGGCCAGGTAGGCGTGCCGGAGCACCACGGGGACGTCGCACGCCGGGGCCGCCGCCACACCCAAGTGGGGCTGGGCGGCCACCTGTTTGATGAGCGACCTGGCGTATTCGCGATCCAGGTAGGCGGCCGCGCAGAGGTACCTGGTCAGGTCCCGGCCCTCACCCCAACGCGGCACAGCGGTGCGGCGATCGGCGGCACTTACGGTGACGGGCGCCGTGGACACGGTCGGCGCAGACGGCGAGTGGCCGAGCGGCTCGGCCCACGTCGCAGTCGGCTCGGCGTCCGCCACGGCCACACCGCAATTGCCGCAGAACGCGGCCCCCGAAACTGTGCCGCAGCCGCATCCTGGGCACGCAGTCGAATGCGTCATCGCTCCCCCGCGCATGAGACGACCTCACGTCCACCAAGTGCACCACGGGGGGATCTGAGAAAACGTCAGAGTCGCTCTTCGAAGCGGTACCGTTACCGTTCGATACGAACAGACGCGCGACCCGGCGGGCCCGGTCCGGGTCAGGGGGACGTTCGGCGCAGGACCAGGCTGACGAAGCCCCAGGTGTCCCGGTAGACGCGGAGCCATTCGGAGCGGCGCGTGGCAGCCGTCCCGAGCACCTGCGCGCTGTCCGGGTGGGCGGGGTGGTCCAGGGCCCAGGCGGCCAGCGAACCCCAGCAGGACCACTCGTAGGCGTCCAGCTCACCGCGGGAGCTGACATGGCCGTGCACGGGGGTCCACCCGTCGGCGGCGACGCGGTCCAGCGTGGTCGCCAGGTCCGTGAACTCCCCGAGCATCTCGACGGCTTCCGGTGCGGGCTCGCGCTCCCAGAAGCCGTCACCGATCAGTACGTGTCCGCCGGGGGCCAGGTGCTTGCGTGCCGCTGCCAGGGTGGGCAGCAGGCCGCCGAAGGCGTGCGCGGCGCCGACGCTGAGCACCAGGTCGAACGGGTGCGGGGAGGTGAATTCTTCGGCTTCTCGCTGGTGGAGTACGAGGCGCTCCTGGACGCCGAGGCGGACCGCGGCCTGCCGGGCCTGCGCCAGATCGCCCTCGGAGATGTCGACGCCCTCGGCCTCCAGCCGCGGGTGCATGGCCAGGGCGCGCAGCAGCCATTCCCCGCCCCCGCACCCCAGGTCGAGCACCCGCTCGGTGCCACGCGGAAGGCAGCGTTCCAGCAGTTGGCGCACGGAGTCGTCGTCGAGCGGGGACTTTATCGGGTGCTCGGCATGGGCCAGCGCGGAGATCTGTTCACGATTCACCGGCGCAGCATGGCAGCGCCGGATGCCGCCCGCACCTGGATTTCCCTCGGCCCGATGACGGCCTTACACCGCATCTGCCAGGGCATCGGTGCGGAGTACCCGCAGATGCAGCTGCGCGCCCTTCACGGCCACGACTTCGCGAGTTTCGGCGAAGTACCACCGCAGAGGATGGAAGACTGTCGGCGGGCCGAATCCCCCGCCGCGCGCCACAACACCCGGGCCCGAACTCGGCGGCATGCAAGGAGTGTCGGGCTTCCACCCTTGAGTCCGGCTTCCTCGGTTTGGATGCGCCATACACCATGATGGCAACCCTCACGACGGATTCCGCGGACTCGGCCATCCGGCCCGTTCCACCGATGGGTATCAGCTTTCTTTTGCCCCTCAAAGGTTGTAGAACGGGATGGAACTGCTGCCCCATCTCCGCGTGACAACTGCATGCGGCATTCTCGTCGATTGTGCGATAGAAATAAGCGAAGAGCTCCACACCGTCTCAACAGAAGATTCCTGAATGTCCGATACCGAACCTTTCCGTGCCGTAACCGCGACGGATGTCGCCCGCGTTGCCGGGGTCTCGCAGTCGACGGTTTCCCTGGTACTGAACGGAAAAGGCCGCGGTCGTATCAGCGACAAGACGGTGCGACGCGTTACCGAGACCGCGCAGCGGATGGGCTATCGCATCAATCAGTCGGCCCGCCATCTCCGGCTGGGAACCAGTGGCACGGTCCTGCTGGCCGTCCCCACTCTCACCAACAACGCCTTCGCCGCGGTCCATGCGGGTGCGGCCCGCCGAGGGGCCGAACACGGCCTCGGCCTCGTGGTCTTCCCGCTCAGCGCCGAGGACGGCACCAGCCCTTTCTCCGCGCCGCAGCAGGCACTCGACGGCGTCATCGCGTGCTCCATGCCCGCGAAGACGGTCGCCGACGTGAGCGCGGGAGTGCCCCTGGTCGTGCTCGACGACGCGCCGGCGCCGGGCATCCCGGCGGTGACGATGAACGTCAGCGGGGGCATGGCCCTGGCCCTGAACCGGCTGCTCGCCCTGGGGCACCGGCGCATCGCGCATGTCCGGGCCGACCGGCCCGCATGGACCTTCGAGCAGCGGGCGCAGGCTTTCGACCTGGGCGTGCACACCCGGCCCGACGTCATTGCGCAGCGGATCCCCTGCCCCTTCGCCCCGTCCATGGTCAAGGAACGCATGATGCCGGTGCTGTCCGCACCGGACCGGCCCACCGCCGTCGTCTGCGATGACGACAACATGGCGACCGGCGTCTACTCGGCGGCGATGAGCCTCGGGCTGACCATCGGCACGGATCTGTCCGTGATCGGCTTCAACGATGCCCCCACCGCCTCCCAGGTCACCCCCGGGCTGACCAGTGTCCGCCTTCCGCTGGAGGATCTGGGCGACCAGGGGATGCGGATGCTGGTCGGGCTGCGTGGCGGGGTGACGGCGGATCCCGAGCCCTTGCCGGTCGCCCTCGTCGAGCGGGGCTCCATCGGCCCGGCACCGCAGGCGTGAGGCAGCCGCCGGCTCACACCCAGTCGTGGACGAACGTCGCGGCCTCGTCGAATCCGATCCGCTCCGTGAGCTGTTGCTCCTTGGGGATGTAGGAGTTCGAGAACAGGTCGTAGACGCCGCTGGACCCGACGGAGAGGACGTCCTTGAACGGGGTGCGGAGCACGCTGTTCACATAGGTCTCGTCCACCCCGCCCTTGCTCATGACGTCGGCAGCGTAGAGCGTCGTCAGCGTCTCCCCTGCCCTTTCGAAGAACACCGGGGTGCCCGCGATCATGCCGGTGACGTCGACCTCCTCGATGAGCCGGGCCTCCCGCGCCGGTCCGTGACGGTCCAGCAGCGCCTGCCACCCGTTCTTCAACTGTGTGGTGTAGACGAGGGATCCGGGGCCGACCAGGGGCTTGATGCCCGCGAACAGCAGCAGGGTCATGTACAGCGCCACCGAGGGCACGAGGTCCTCACGGTGCAGCGCCTCGCGCAGGGCCTCCCGCTCCAGGGGAACCCGCAGGTGGGCGAAACGCGGGTCGGCCGGTACCAGCTCGCCATCTTGCACGTACAGCCGCAGGAGCCCCGGCCGGCCGGGGTGCCGCATCCAGAAGAAATGCGTTCCCTTTCCGGCGGCCTCGTCCCAGGCGACCACGACCCCGCGAAAGGTGTCGAGAACCCGTTGCCGCGGTACGGGGTCGAGCAGCGCCTCGGAAAGGTAGCTCTCCTCCGCCAGCAACTCGATCAGGCTTTCCCTGGCCACGTCCTCGGCACCGGCGTAGAGCAAATCCGGGAGACGGGGGCGCAGTTCTTCCGAGAAGAGCCGCGGCCAGGTCCCGTGCACCACGGTCGCCAGCTGATCACGGTGTCCCGGACTTGCGGAATGATCAAGTCCGTTGAGGAGATGCTGGTACTCCTCCAGGAAATCCTGGTCGGCGGGCGCGAAACCGGACCAGCGCTTGAGCGAGTGAAGCCGCTCTACGAAGTCAAAGGCCCGCGGCCGGAGATAGTACATGACGTCCCGGTGTTCTTTCGCCGAGAAGTAGGGGATGTCCACACCCCGGAAACGGAACCCATTTCTCATGTAGTGGTTGCTGGGGTTGACGTTGCTGCACGACAACGTGACGATCGGCGCCGCCGGCCCGTCGGACAGCAGCCGGCCCGCGTTCGCAATGATGTTGGTGCCCAGGAGCAGCGGATGATTGAGCACTTGGTGGTGGTCGACGATGTTCACCGCCCGGATGTCACGGGCCGTGACGGCATCCGCGGGGCCGCCCGGCCCGAACGCCCGGCGCAGTACCCGCCGTACGCACTTCGCGATCAGTTCCTGGCGCTCCGCGTGCTCGGGAGCGACGCCGGAGGTGGGGCTCAGCGCCTTCGCGTACTCCCCCAGGGGCCGGTCGTCCTCGAAGTACGGAGCCATGTCGGGCACATACGTCCGGAGTTGTCCGACGACGGCGTCCACCGCTTGCCGCACCCGTTGTTCGTCCATTGCCGCCTCGTCAGTTCGTTGCGTCCGTCGCGACCGCCCGTGCCGCCGCCACCATTGCCTGCCCCACGGACACGCCGCCGTCGTTGGGGGGTATCCGCCGGTGGGTGTGTACCCGAAGTCCCGCCGCGGTCAGTTCCTGTTCCGCCCGTATCAGCAGGTGCTGGTTGAGGAACACCCCACCGCTCAGGACGACATCGGGCAGCCCGTGGGTGCGCGACAGCCGCAGACAGACCTCGACCACCGCGTGCACCACACTCTCGTGGAACGCGCGGCTCAGTGCGGCCGTGCTGTGACGTCCGTCCGTCAGGCCGGCGAGCAGGGCTTCCAGCCAGGGCCCGTGATCGACGACCAGGCACCCGTCCTCGTCGTCCAGCCGCAGCGGCCACGGCGTCGCCGGCGTGTGGTCCCACGCGATGAGCTGCTCCAGTTCGATGGCGGCCTGCCCTTCGTAGCCGACCTCCTCGCACACGCCCAGAAGCGCGGAGTATGCGTCGAAGAGACGGCCCATACTGGAGGTCAGCGGGGCGTGGAGCCCACGTTCGGTCATCTTCATCAGCACCTCGACCTCGAACGGGTCCCGGTTTCGCAGCAGACCGAGCGGGAGGGATGCCGCGTCCTGGCCGAAGTACTGGGTGAGCAGCGCGATCGCCACGCGGGCCGGTTCGCGTACGGCCTTGTCCCCGCCGGGCAGCCGGAAGCGCGCGAGGTGTCCGGCCCGCTCGAAGCCGCGGTAGTCGCCGACGAGGAACTCGCCGCCCCAGATGGTGCCGTCGGTGCCGTAGCCGGTGCCGTCGAAGATCACGCCGATGACCGGGCGGTCCAGGCCGTTGTCGGCCATGCAGGACGCCATGTGCGCGTGATGGTGCTGTACGGCCACCGGCTCCATGTCCGCGCAGGAGCGGGCGTAGCGGGTGCTGTGGAAGTCCGGGTGCAGATCGTGCGCGACGTAGCGGGGGGTCACGTCGAAGACCTGGCGCAAGTGGCCGATGGTGTCCGCGAAGAACCGCTGGTTGCCCGGCGACTTGAGGTCTCCGATGTGCTGCCCGACATAGAGCGAGGTGCCGGAGCCGAGGCACACGGTGTTCTTCAGTTCGGCCCCGAGGGCGAGGACCGGAGGCACCTCGAAGGGCGCCGGCAAGGGATCGGGGACAAATCCGCGTGCCCGGCGCAGGAGGACCTCGGCCGGCCCGTCCGCGCGGTGCACGACGCGGGCGATGGAGTCGTCCACCCGGGTATGGATCGTGCGGTCGTGCACGAGGAAGGCGTCCGCCAGGCCCGGGAGAGTGGCGAGCGCCTCCTCCTCCGTACGGGCCATGGGCTCGTCCGGGGCGTTGCCGCTGGTGGCGATGAGGACGCCGGAGCTGTCCGCCAGCAGGAGGTGCTGCAAGGGGGTGGTCGGCAGCATGAATCCCAACGTAGGGGATCCGGGGGCCACATCCGGTGAGAGTCCGCTGTTCCGGCGGGCCCGGAGCAGGACGATGGGCCGCGCCGGGGACTCCAGCAGCCGGGTCTCCGCGGCGTCGAGGTGGGCGTAGCGCGCGACCGTCGCGGTGTCGGCGGCCAGCAGTGCCAGGGGCTTGGCGCTGCGCTCCTTGCGGGAGCGCAGCGCGGTCACCGCCGAGGGCAGGTACGGGTCGGCCATGAGCTGGTAGCCGCCCAGTGCCTTGACGGCCAGGATGTGTCCGTCGCGCAGCATCCCGGACGCGGTCCGGACCGGGTCCCCGTCGCCGATCTCCGTGCCGTCCGCCGCCAGCAGCCGCACCCGGGGGCCACAGGACCAGCAGGCGTTGGGCTGGGCGTGGAAGCGCCGGTCGGCGGCGGAGTCGTACTCCTTCTGGCACTCCGGGCACATCACGAATGCGGCCATGGTCGTCAGCGGCCGGTCGTAGGGAAGTCCTTTGATGATGCTGTAACGCGGCCCGCAGTTGGTGCAGTTGATCAGGGGGTAGCGGTACCGGCGGTCCGCGGGGTCCATCAGCTCGGTGACACAGTCCGCGCAGACGAGGCTGTCGGGGGTGACGAGCCCGCCCGACCCGCCGTCGGGGCGGCTCTGCCGGATGGCGAAGGCGGAGTTCCACTCGCGCAGTGGCTCCTCGGCGAGTACCTCACAGGTGTCGATACGCGCGAGGCCCGGCAGTTGCGCGTACAGGTCGGCTCCGAAGGCGTCCGCCGCGGTGCGTGGCCCTTCGACGCAGATGGTGACGCCGCGCATGTCGTTGAGGACCCAGCCGCCCAGCAGGTGCCGGGTGGCCAGGCGGTAGACGAAGGGGCGGAAGCCCACCCCCTGGACGAAACCGGTGACCCGCAGGGTACGGCGCACCGCCGCCATCAGCACAGCCTCGGCAGCTGGGCACCGTAGAGCAGGTCCACGGTCTTCTCACGGCCGTCCGGACCGGTCATCCGGACGGTTCCCGGGGTTCCGTCGACCACGCTGCCGACGACGGCCGCCCGCGCACACTCCTCATGGGCGTGCAGGGCCTTGAGCGCGGCCTCGGTGTGCTCCGGGGAGACGACGAGGCAGAGGTTTCCCTCGTTGGCGAGGTACATGACGTCGACGCCCAGCATGTCGGCGGCCATGGCGGTCTCCGGCCTGACGGGCAGGTCGGGCTGGGAGAGCAGCACGGCCGCCGAGGAAGCCTGGGCGAACTCGTTGACGACCGTGCCCAGGCCCCCTCGGGTCACGTCGCGGATGCACCGCACCCCCTCGCCGCAGGCATCGAGGACATCGGCGATCACATGGTTGAGCACCGCGCAGTCGCTGCGCACCCGATGCTCGAAGCCGAGGCCCTCCCGCTGGGAGAGGAGATGGATGCTGTGGTCGCCCAGGTAGCCGGTGACGATGACCTGGTCCCCGGTGCGCAGCGACTTGCTGGACAGGTGCAGGGGGCGTTCGAGCACCCCCACACCCGTGGTGTTGAGGAAGATGCCGTCCGCCTCCCCACGCCGTACGACCTTGGTGTCGCCGGCGACGATCTGCACCCCCGCCGCCACCGCGGTGTCCCGTACGGAGTGCAGGATCCGCCGGAAGTCGGCCAGCGCGAAGCCCTCTTCGAGGACGACCGCGAGCGTGAGGTAGAGCGGACGGGAGCCGCTGACGGCCAGGTCGTTGACCGTGCCGGCGACGGCTATCTTCCCGATGTCGCCACCGTCGAAGAACAGTGGCTCCACCACGAAGGAGTCGGTCGTGACGGCGATCCGCCTGCCGGGGAGCTCCAGCAGGGCACTGTCCTCCATTTCGCCGATGTAGGTGTCGCCAAGAATCGAGGCGATGGTGCCGGCGATGAGCTCCTGGCTCATCCCTCCACCGGCTCCATGGTCCAGGACCACGGTCTTCGTCACGCGCCGGCCTCCTGTGTGCGGTTGCGGTCGTCGGATCAGGCGGCGGAGAGGACGGAGTGTCCCAGCGACTTCTGGAGGAGCGCGTCCCACCACACCCGCATGATGCGGATGGCCTCCAGGGCGCCCTTGCGGACCTCGTCCATGTCGATCGGCTCGCCGTCGCCGTCCGCGGCGTCCGGACCGAGGTCCACGAACGCGGCGAGGCCGTCCTTGTGCCCCTGCTCCACGCCGTCCTCCAGGTGGATGTCGTGGAAGCGCTTGATCAGGCTGCCCTCGTAGGTGAACCCGCGACGGTCGCAGATCTCCTTGCAGATCTCGAAGAGGACCTCGTGCTCGAAGATCGCCGCGGTCTCGGTCGCGTAGAGGGAGCCCAGGGCGCGCGAGGGGTCGGGGGCGCACAGCGCGTCGACTTCCGCCAGGAACCGCGTCGTCGGGGGGAACTCCACCCGCTTGTCCATGTCGGTACCCGCCTCCAGCATGCCCTTCTTGTACATCGGGGCGTGGCCGTCCTCCTCGTCCACGTTGCGCTGAAGTTCCACCGAGACCCCGGTGTCGGCCAGCTTCTTGGTGCAGTCCACGGCCTTCTGGAGCAGGACCTTGTTGGCGAAGGAGAACTGGTAATGCTCCATCACCAGCCACTCCAGCGATTCCGTCTCGGCTTGTGAGAGTGCCTTGAACAGCTGGTCCTTCACCGCGTTGGTGAAGGCGTCGTTCTCGGCGTCGATCTGCACGGACAGGCGCTCGGCCATGGCAAGCCTCTTCTCTCTGATGATGGTGAAGGGGACGTGCTGCGCAGCGGCACCCGGGGTGTCCCGGTGCCTGCTGTGTCGCAGGTTAGTCATACGCATGACTGAAGAACAAGAGGAAGCCATGGCTTCAACTCTGCTTGTGAGCTTCATGTTTGACGACGGGAAAGAGTCAATCTGTTGCGAACAGGTCATTCGTATGACTACGCTCGCCGTCGTTTGGCCGACTCCACCCGGAACCCCCACTCCCGAAGCCAGGGAAGTCACATGCCTCGATACGCAATCCTCACCAACGACCTCCAGCGTGACCTGGTCGACAAGAACGAGCAGCGCAAGGCGAACGTGCAGGAGATGACCCCCGCGTTCCAGGAGTTCCTGGCCCGGATGCGGGAGCTCCAGGTCCCGGTGATCCATCTGCAACTGGTCTACGACGAGGACGACAAGAAGATCGAGTACCACGACGGGCGCATCCCCGTGCTGCGCGGCACCCGCGGGGCCGAACTGCTCCCGGAGTTCGTGGAACCCGTCGACATCGTCATGGAGAAGAAGAAGGACAGCGGCTTCTTCGAGACGGACCTGCACGACTACCTGCAAAAGAACGACATCGACACCGTGATCATCACGGGGATGCAGGCGCAGGTCTGCATCCAGACGACGGCGGCGGACGCGCACTTCCGCGGCTACAACGTGGTCGTGCCCTCCGACGGGGTCGTCTCCACCCGCGAGGAGGACCGCACACGGGCCCTGGAATGGCTGGCGTCCTACTGCGCCGTGGTGGCACCGATGGCCGAGGTGGCCCGGCGCATCGGCGGCAAGGAGGACTTCGACTTCTCCGTTGCGGCGCTTCCCTAGGACCTGTCGGACCGCTCGGACGGCCGGGTACGCACATCCACCGCACACCGCGGGAGCACACCCGGCCCGTCGCCGGCACCGTGATCGTGCCCGGCTCCTGTCGAAGGCTCCCGCGCGCAACCCTTGAGGAGGCGTCCCATGGACGTGGCAGTGACAGCGGGGGCCCACGCCTGGAACGGGCTCGCGCTGCCCCCTGACGCACAGCAGGAACCCGATCTCCTCGTCATCGGGGTGCCTTTCGAGGGGGGCGCGGGCGGTGCGGGCGGCGCCTCGCTCGGACCCGCCAGGGTGCGGGAGCTCACCCCCCGCCTCAAGACGACCGACCGTCATGGCCGCGACGCCTCGGCGGTGCGGCTGCGGGACCTCGGCGACATCCCGACCTGGCGGTTCGACCTCCCCCGGTCGATCGCGCACCTCGCCGAGGTCTACCAGAAGGTCTTCCGTGAGGTCACGGTGCCCGTCCTGACCTACGGCGGGGACCACTCGGTCACCTATCCCATCGTGGCCGCGGCGGGCACCGGCCGGCGCCTCGGCCTCGTGTGGTTCGACGCGCACCCGGACGTGCTCGACGGCTACCAGGGGTCCGGGATCTCCCACGGCTCGCCGCTGCGCCGCATCATCGAGGACGGCGCGGTCGCCCCGGAGAACGTGCTGCTGGTCGGCACCCGTGCCTATGACGCGGGCGAGACCGCCTTCATCGAGAAGCACGGCATCCGTGAGGTCCGGGCCGCGCACTTCGCGGACGATCCCCGGGCGGCCCGGGAGAACTACCGGCGACATCTGGCCGACATCAGCGAGCGGGTCAGCCATTTCTACGTCACGCTCGACATCGATGTGCTCGACGCCTCGTGCGTACCCGGCACCGGCACGCCGGTCGCCGGCGGGATCGGCACCGGTGAGCTGCTCGGCCTCATCGAAGACCTGCCCGAACCCGTACTGGCCTACGACATCGTGGAGTTCGCCCCGGCCCACGACGTCGGCGGGATGACCGGGCATGCGGTCATGGCCCTCACCACCGCGTACCTCGCCCGCATCGCGGCCCGGACCCACGGACCGGGCGCACCGCCATCCCCCGGACACCCCGTGGCGAACCCGCCCCGACTCCCCGAGGAGTGACGCCGTGGACGTCATGACAGCCATCCTGACGCGGCGCAGCAGCCATCTGCTCAGCGCCCCGGCCCCCACCGACGCGGAGTTCACCTATCTGCTGGGAGGCGCGGCCACCGCCCCCGACCACGGCTCGCTCCGGCCGTGGCGGTGGGTCCTGTTGCACGGCGACGGCCGCGAGGCACTCGGCGACTGCCTGGCCGCCGAGGCACCGCCGGGGCAGCAGGAGCGGGCCAGACGGAAGATGCTGCGCTCTCCGCTCAAGGCGGTGCTGATCTTCGTGCCGCGGCTGGACCACCGCGTCCAGGAATGGGAGCAACTGGCGGGCACCAGCTCGATGGTGTACGCGATGATGATGCTGCTGCACGCCCGTGGCTACGGCAGTATCTGGCGGACCGGAGCGCTGTGCCGTAGCGAAGGCGTCCGTGAGCTCCTGGAGCTGTCGCCCGCCGAACGGGTGCTGGGCTCCCTGGACATCGGCACGCCCGACGAGCACGCGCGGCTCCTGCGGCGGCCCCGCGAGGACGTGGCGGCCAAGGTCTCGGCCTTCCCCGGCGCGGCCGCCACGGCCGCGAAGGCGGGCGACGTCGCCGGTCCCTGACCGCGTGGGCCGAGCGGGCGCCCGGTCGGCGAGGACCGCCCGAAGACTCGACCCAGCCGGTCCTGACCGGATGAGAAAGGCAGAGCGCACCAGTGGAACCGAGTGACGAGTTGACGCCGCCGCACGAACGGCAGCATCCGCCCGGGCAGGGCCCGGCCGCCTGGGCCCGGCGCGCGGCACGCAGCGTTCCTCCGGGGCGGGCGGCCCGCACCTTCCTGCTGGTCGCCTTCGTCGACGCCGCGGGCCGTGGCATCTTCCTCGCGGGCTCCGCGCTCTTCTACACCCAGGTCATCGGGCTCACCAACGCACAGGTCGGACTGGGGCTGTCGATCGCCGGCCTGGTGGGACTGGTGTGCGCCATTCCCATCGGCTGGCTCGCGGATCGGTTCGGTGACGGGCCCGTCCTGGTGGCGCTGCAACTGTGGCGGGCCGCGGCGTTCCTGGTCTATCCCCTGGTCGACGACTTCGCTCTGTTCCTTGTGGTGGCCTGTCTGGTGGGCGCGGTGGAGTGGGCCGCGATGCCCATCATCCAGTCGGTCGCGGGAGCCACCAGCGAGGAGGGCTCCATGGTGGAGGCCATGGCCGTGGTCGCGGTGGCCCGCAACTCCGCGTACGCGCTCTCGGCCTTGGCCGCCACCGCCGTGATCACCTGGGCGTCCCCTCGCGCCTATGTCGTCTTCGTGCTGTTCAACGCGCTGGGATTCTTCGTCTCGGGGATGCTGCTGCTGAGACTGCGGCTGCCGCGCCGGGCGGTGGACCACGGCTCGAAGGAGCCGGCGGGGTCGAAGCTGCTGCCCTTCAGGGACGTGCGGTTCCTGCTGCTGTCCGTCACGAACGGGATCCTGTACGCCCATATGCCGATCCTGTCCGTGGCCTTCCCGCTGTGGGTCGTCACCCGTACCGATGCGCCGCGCGCCCTCGTCGGTGTGGCGCTGACCATCAACACCGTGATGGCCGTGATGTTGCAGATCCGGCTCAGCAAGGGCGGGGACGACCTCGGGCACGCGGGCCGCAAGCAGCGGCTCGCCGGACTGGCGCTGGCCGCGTTCTGCGTGCTCGTCGCGTTCACCCGGTCCGTGGACGGACTGACGGCCACGGTCCTGTTGTTGCTCGCCGCGGTCGCGCTGACACTGGGCGAGCTGTGGCAGTCGGCGGGCGGCTGGGGGATCTCCTACGGGCTCGCCCCCGAGGCCCAGCGCACCTACTACCTGAGCGTCTACCAACTCGGGGCCACCGGGTGCACGGTTGTGGGGCCTGCGGTACTGGTGATGGCCGTCGTGGACGTGGGCCCGGCCGGCTGGGCGGGGCTGGCGGCCTTGCTCGCGCTCACCGGCCTGGTGACCCCCGCGCTCACCCGGCCGCCGCGCCACAAGGCAGCGGTCGCCCCGGCTCCGGCCGACTGATCCGCTGCCGGGCTCCCGTAGCCGGACCTGCGGGAGCGGGCCGTAACACCGTCATGAAGCGGCGGCCGTCCCACCGTCATGGAACGGCCGTACCACCGCCATGGAGCGGCCGTGCACCGTCACCGTCATGAAGCGGGGGTGTGCACCTGCTCGTCGGCTCGTCGCACCGTCCTCTTCCGGTCCCGCCCGCGGGCGGTGAGGTCGGCCCCGACGACGAGGAGGGTGGCGGCCACGGCGAGCACGGCACCGACCAGGTTGGGCGAGGCGTAGCCGAAGCCGGCGCCGATGGCGGCGCCGCCGAGCCAGGCGGCGAGTGCATTGCCGACATTGAGCGCGGCGACATTCGCGGCCGAGGCGAGAGTGCGCGCCTCGGAAGCCACCTGCATGATGCGGTGCTGCAACGTGGGAATCGCGGCGGTCCCGCACAATCCCAGCAGCGTCAGGGTGATCACAGCAGGTGTCCGGAAATGGATGCTGTAGGCGAAGACCGCGAGCAGCACGGCCAACACCATGAGCGTGCCGTGCAGCGTCGCGACCGGGAATTTACCGGCAAGGTGTCCGCCCAGAAGATTTCCGACGGACATCCCGATGCCATAGAGCATGAGAATCACAGTGACGGCACTCGGCGCAAAACCGCTCACCTTGACAAGCATCGGCTCGATGTAGGTGAAGGAGGCGAAAATCGCTGCGGAAACCAGCATGGTGACGGCGAGAGTGATCCACACCTGTTTCCGGCGGAAAGCGCCCAATTCCGCGCGGAGACCACCGCCCGAGGGGCGCGGTTGCGCGGGCAGCAGCACAAGAATGCTGAGGAGTCCGACGAAACCGATCAGTGCCACGCTCAGAAAAGTGGTCCGCCAGCCAAAATGCTGGCCGATAAGCGTTCCCAGCGGTACCCCGAGAATCGTCGAGACGGTCATGCCGCTGAAAATCAGGGAGATGGCGCTCGCCCGCCGGGCCGGGGCGACGAGGTCCGCGGCGGTGACAGCCGCGACGCCGAAGAACGCCCCGTGGGCGAGTGAGACCAGCACGCGGGCGGACATCAGCAAGCCGTACCCGGGGGCGACGCCCGCGAGGAGGTTGCCCACGACGAAGACGGCCATGAGGAGCACGAGGACGGCCCGGCGGGGGAAACGGGTGGTCAAGGCGGCCAGCGGCAGCGCACCGGCCACCACGCCGAGGGCGTAGCCGGAGACCAGATAGCCGGCCACGGGCACGGAGACGGACAGGTCGGCCGCCACATCCGAGAGCAAGCCCATGATCACGAACTCGGTCGTGCCGACCGCGAAGGCGCTGATGGCCAGGGCGAGGATTGCCAGGGGCATAAAAGAAGAAACTCCTTCGGCGGGGAGGTGCTGCGTACGTGTCAGGGGCGTCGGCGAGCCCTTCAGCACCGCGGTGGCCCCACGGAGGCCCGCTCGACGAACTCGACCGGCATGACCGTCTTGGCCGTCACGGTGTCGTTGCGCAGGAACTGCTCCATGCCCAGGCGCCCCAGCTCATGGGCGGGCAGGCGCACCGTCGTCAGCGCGGGCACCATCAAGGAGGCGAGGGGCAGGTCGTCGAATCCGATGACGGACAGATCGCCGGGGATGGACAGCCCGAGGCCGTGCGCGGCGGAGTAGGCACAGGCGGCCAGATTGTCGTCGTCGCAGATGACCGCCGTCACCGAGCTGTCGTCGCGGAGCCTGGCCAGTATGAGTTCCCGCGCCCGCGCACCGTCGAAGGGAACGGCCAGGCTCCGCCCCCGCACCCGGCGGTGCGCCCCGAGCCGGCGGCCGAAAGCCTCGGTGCGCTGCGCGAACGTCCAGGCGTCACGCTCCGCGCGGACATGCAGGATGTCCCGGTGCCCCAGCCGGACGAGGTGGTCCACGGCGGAGCGCATCCCGGCGCCGACGTCCATGGTGACCGAACAGATGCCGGCGTCCGGGTCGCTGTCGAGGGCGACCATGGCGACGCCGTCCCGCAGCACGTCGATGCTCCCGGCGGATACGGCACAGGCGAGAACGCCGTCGATGGCTTGCCGGGGGGAGGGGAACGGCCCCTTCCCGTCCTCGCCCTGGAGGGGGTAGACGATCACCCCGATCCCGTGGTCGGCACCGACGCGGGCCGCTCCGCTGTGCACATCGGCGAAATGGGGGTTCGTCAGGGACGGCACGACCAGCATCACCGTGCCGGTCCGGCCTAATCGCAGATTGCGCGCCGAAAGATTGAGCCGATAACCCAAATCGTCCGCCGCATCCAGGACCTTCTTCGCCATTTTGGCCGAGATGCGGCCACGCCACTTTCCCGCCATCACCAACGAGACGGTGGTCTGCGAGACGCCAAGCGTCCGCGCCAGGTCCTTGCTTGTCATTTGATGCGCGTTAACCGGTGCGTTCCCTGCCCTGTGGAGTCCTTCAGACAACGGTCCCTCAACTCTTTTGCGAACTGCGGACGTTCAGCTTCCGTTAGATCTTGCGCCGGACATCATACGTATGATCTGGTAGCGCACATCATACGTATGATCCGGTTGCTCAACCAGAGATAACAGTCAGCGACATTCGGCGCATGGAGATCTCAATGGAATCGTCCGTCACCGTGTATTGCGGAGCCTCACTCGGCGAGCACCCCGCCTACGCCGACGCAGCACGTCAATTAGGTCAGGCCTTGGCCCGGTCCGGAATGAACTTGGTCTACGGCGGGGCCTCCACCGGCCTGATGGGGTGCGTGGCGGACGCGGCACTCCTCGGCGGCAGCCGCGTGACCGGAGTGATCCCGCAGAGCCTCGTCCGGTACGAGGTCGCGCACACCGCCCTCACCGACCTGCGCGTCGTCCAGACCATGCATGAACGCAAGGCGCTGATGGCCGAGTTGGGAGACGCCTTCGTCGCGATGCCGGGCGGCTTCGGCACCGCGGAGGAACTGTTCGAGGTCCTGACATGGGCCCAGCTCGGACTGCACTCCAAGCCGTGCGCCCTACTGAACACCAACGGCTACTACACCCCGCTCCTGAGGTTCCTGGAGCACGCCGCCGACGAAGGCTTCGTGCACCGGCGCTACCTCGGCAACGTGATCGTCGAAGACGATCCGCACGTCCTCCTCTCCCGGCTCGCGAGCCACCGGGCGCTGCCGCACCTGTTCGAAGAGGTGGCGGAGGCATGACCACGGCACCCCGCCCGGCCGCCACGGGCGCCCGTTCCGGGCCCTCCGGCGCCGCGCCCCCCGCCCCGGCACTCGCCGTGTTCGACCTCGACGGCACCTTGCTTCCGGAGACGACCTCGTGCCGGGAGATCGCCCGGGTGGTCGGCAGGCACACGGACATACACGACCTGGAAGCGGCGTACGGCCGGGGCGAGATCGACAGCCGCGCCTTCGCGGTCAGCGCCCTGCGGTGCTGGAGCGCAGGCGGCGAGGCCGTCTACCGCCAGGCGTTCGACGCCGCACGCTTCCTCCACGGCATCCAGGACTGCCTGACGTGGCTGCGCACGCACGGGACGACCACCGTCCTGGTCACGATGTCGCACAGGGAGTTCGCCGAGTGTCTCGACGGCTTCGACCACATCTTCGCGTCCGACTACCCCGACGACATCCTCAACCCCGAGGACAAGCCGCTGATCGTCGAGAAACTGCGGACCGACCTGGGCATCACGGCCGACGACGTCATCGCCTTCGGTGATTCGACATCCGACCTGCCGCTCTTCCGCACCCTCCGGCGCACGGTCGCCGTCAATGCCTCCCCCGCCCTCACCGCGCTGGCCGCGCACCACTACCAGGGCGACGATCTGCGCGGGGCGCTGCGCCTGGTCTGCCCTGACGCGGAGTTCACCTCATGAGCGCGCACCACCCGCCCGCCCAGGCCGTGCCCTCCTCCACCACGGCCGCCTCGCCCGCTCCCGGTGCCGGCACCGTCACCGCCGTCTGCCGGTCCTTCGCCGAGGACTTCCCCGGCGGGCTCGGCGCCCTCCACGAGGCCCTGAGCCGACGGGGCCTGACCACCGGGACACACGGACGGGTCGACGGGCGGTTCCCCGACGGTGAGCTGTGTGTGGACCTGCCCGGGGACCCCACCGGGGCGCACGTGATCATCCATCAGTCCCTGACCGGACCCGCCGAGCAGGTCGACCAGTCGGCGATGGCACTGCTGGCCGTGGCCCGTGCCTACCGGGAGCACGGGGCCCGGAGGGTGACCGCCGTCGTCCCGCACCTCGCCTATGCGCGCCACGACCGGCACGTACCCGGCGAACGCCGCCCGATCATGGCCGGCTTGCTGGCACAGCTCGCGGCGACGGCCGGTATCGACCAGCTCATCACCCTGGCCTCGGGCGCCCAGGACCGTCTCGGACGGCTCGGCGAGCCGATGGGCCTGGTGCAACTCCCCCCGGATGAGGCGCTGATGTCCCTGGTGCACCCCTGGGTCGTGCCCGGCCGTACGGTGCTCGTGGCCCCTGATGCGGGGGCCGCCGACCAGGTACGCCGGCTCGGTGACCGGCTACGGCTACCGGTGATCACCGCCACGAAACGCCGCACCGGTCCGGACTCCGTCACCGCGACCCTCACCTCGTCCGCACCCGGCCCCGCCGACCGCGCCATCATCGTGGACGACCTGATCACCAGTGCGGGAACGATGCTGGCGGTGGCCCGGCTGGCACGGACGGAGTTCGACGGGTGCCAGGTGCTCTGCGCGGTGACCCATCTGCGCCCCACCCCCACCGGCGAACAGCGGCTGGCCGCTGCCCTGCGGGACGGAACGCTGCACCGCGTGCTCACCACCGACGCGGCGGGCCACCGCCCCCGTATCCCCGGTGTCGACATCACCGCCGTCCTCCCGCTGATCGCCGACGCCGTCGCCGAACAAGTCCTCCCTGCCCACTCCCCCTTAGCGGAAAGGCCCACCGCACATGCAGGCTCCCACTGAGCTGCTCGATACCGTTCCCCCGAACACGCTGAGCCCGGCCTTATCCATGTCCGTGGTCTGCCTCGACCAGACCCGGCTCGGTGAACACGTCGCACAGTTGCGGACGTTGGGGATCAGCCGGCTGCACGTCGACCTCATCGACCCGGCCTTCGCCCGGAACGTCGGACTGCCGCTGGAGACCATCAGCGACCTGGCGGCCACCTGCGGCCTGCCGATCGATGTCCACGCCATGCTGGCACGCCCCGGTGACCTGCTGGAGCAGGCCGCGGCACGCGGGGCGGCCACCATCTGCGTCCACCAGCGCACCGTCACCCCCCAGGTCCTGGCCTGCTTGCGGCGCATCGCCGCCGGGCCCGCCGAGGTGGGCCTGGTCATCGACCCCGGCGAGGGACTGGACCGTGCGCTGATCGAGCAGCTGGCCCCCGCCCAGCTGACGGTGATGAGCGTCGAACCGGGCGGTGTGGGGCGGCCGTTCCGTGACGAGGCCCTGCTCGCCCTCGCCGAGGCCGCTGAGCTGCGCGCCCGCGGAATCGTCCAGCGGGTCGAAGCCGACGGGGCGGTCGGACCGGACACCGTCGCACGGCTGGTGTCCGCCGGGGCCGGCCAACTCGTCCTGGGCAGCACGGTCTTCCCGCGACGCGGCCCGGACGGCAACCGTCTGGACGAACTGGCCCTGGCGCTCACCGCCCTCTCGCCCGCCTGACCTCGGGCACCCCCTCATACCCGACCGGTCGTCCCCGACCGACAAGATCAAGGACCGTTGCTCATGACGCTCACACACACCATCACCATCGGCGATGTCCGCCGCGAGCTGCCGATCGTACGGGTGGCGGACGATGCCCGGATCGCCTTCCTCAAGCTGTACGGCGACGTGGAACTCACCGTCGCCTGCGCACGCGCACTGGCCGAGCGGATGCCGGCGGACGTCGATGTCATCGTGGGCCCCGAGACCGGGGGCATCCTGCTCGCCCACGAACTCGCCGAGCACTCCGGGCGTCCCTACGTGATCGCCCGCAAGAAGCTGCGCCCCAACATGGTCAAGCCGCTCCGCGTCCCGGTGCAGAGCATCGGAACCCCGGGACAGCAGGAACTCTTCCTCGGTGAGGACGACGCGGCGCTCGTCGAGGGCCGCCGGGTCGCCGTCGTCGACGAGGTCATCAGCAGCGGCGGCACCCTCAAGGCGCTCCATGAACTCGTCGCCGCGGCCGGCGGCACGGTGCACCAGGTGCTGACCGTGGCCACCGAAGGGGAGCGCAGGCCGGACGTCGAGTCGCTGCTGCATCTGCCCGTCTACACGGACTAGGGCCGCCCCGCTCGCTGCCGGTACGCCTCCCCCTCCCCCGGGTCCTCACCCGTACCCCCTACGAACACCTAGGAGTTGCACGATGACGCCCACCCTCCATGCAAGCGAGGTCGCTGACATCGGCCTCGCCGGCCATGGCGAAGGACTGTGCGACTGGTCGGCCCAATCGATGCCCATCCTGGCGCGGATACGCGAGCGTTACGCCGTCGAGAAGCCCTTCCAGGGCAAGCGCATCGCCATCGCCGTGCACATCACCACCGAGACCGCCAACCTCGCTCTGACCCTCCGGGCCGGCGGCGCCGAGGTCTTCCTGTGCGCCTCCAACGTACGGACGACGAACGACGCGGTAGCCGCCTACGCAGCCCAGCAGGGCGTGTACGTCTACGGAATCCAGGGCGAGGACCGCGAGACCTACTCCACGCACTGCCACCATGTCCTGGACGCCCGCCCGCACCTGGTCATCGACGACGGCGCGGATCTGACCGGTCTGCTGCACGGCGCGCGCAGCGAAGCCGCGTCCGACGTCATCGCGGGTCTGGAGGAGACCACGGCCGGCATCCAGCGCATTCGCAGCCTTGAGGCCGACGGGCTGTTGCGGTACCCCGTCGTCGCGGTCAACGAGGCGCGCACCAAGCATCTGTTCGACAACCGCTACGGCACCGGACAGAGCACCATGGACGCCATTCTGCGGCTGACGAACACCTTGGTCGCCGGCTCACGGGTGGTGGTGGCCGGTTACGGGATGTGCGGAAAGGGCGTCGCGGCACGGGCCCGCGGTATGGGAGCCGATGTCCTGGTGACCGAGGTGGACCATGTCCGGGCCCTGGAGGCCGTCATGGACGGGTACCGGGTCATGGAGATGGACCGTGCCGCGGAACTGGGCGACATCTTCATCACGGTCACCAGCAACAAGAACGTCCTCGGTGCGGAGCACTTCGCCCGCATGCCGGACGGCGCCCTCGTGTGCAACTCCGGCCACTTCGACGTGGAGATCGATGTGCCGGCACTGCGCGCCGCGGCGCTCAAGCACTCCCAGCCCCGTCCCGGCATCGACCAGTACACGCTCGCCGACGGCCGGCGGATCAACCTGCTTGCCGCCGGGGAGGTGGTGAATCTCGCCGCGGCCGAGGGCAACCCGGCGACGTTGATGGACATGTCCTTCACCAACCAGGTGCTGGGCTGCGAGTACCTCCTCAAGAACGCCGCGGACCTGGACCGCCGCGTCCACACGCTGCCCGCGGACATCGACGACCAGGTGGCACACCTGAAACTCCAGACGCTGGGCATCGGCATCGACACCCTGAGCGAAGAGCAGATCGCGTATCTGCGCTCCTGGGATCAGGGCAGCGCCTGAGGGGTGCTCCCTACGACACGGGCCGCGGCGGCGGCAGCATCAGCGGGGCGCGGCAGTCGGCTGGTCGGCTGCCGCGACCGGGCAGCGGGATCGGCTGGTCGGCTGCCGCTGCGGCCCAGGTCAGCCTTCGTCGTCCTCCGCCCGGCGCTCGCCCTCCGCCTGGGACGGCTGGGTGCGGACCGTCGCGGGGTGTCGCTGCTCGGCCGGGTCCCTGTCCTCCTCCAGCCTCTCGCCCTCGGCCTGCGACGGAGTCGGGTACTCGTCGTTCTGCCTCATGACCGCCTCCGCAGTCGGTACAAGTGCATACAAACCGAGCCTAACGCCCAGGCCGTTCGACGGCCTGGGCTGTGAGGACGGCTCCGGAGCGGCTGACTGCGGCCCGACCCGGCGTGTCAGGCACGCTCGGCGGTGAACGGGCCGCCGGAGCCGAAGGCCAGGGCGGCGAAGCGTTCGCCGATGCGTCGGTGTGTGGCGGCGTCCGGGTGGAGCTGGTCGGGCAGCGGCAGTTCGGCGAAGTCCGCCTCGCCGTAGAGGTCGCGGCCGTCGAGGTAGTGCAGGTTCGGGTCGTCGGCTGCCCGCTGCTTCACGAGGCGGGCCAGTTCCTCCCGGATGACGGTGAGGGTCAGCTTCCCGCCGGCCCGTTCCGCGGGATCGCCCGCGGCCCGGAACTGGAGCTTTCCCGCGCTGAGGTTGCTGAAGTCCGGGGCGCTGGGGCCGGGGGTGTCCTCGTGGATCGGGCACAGGAGGGGTGAGACGACCAGGAGCGGAGTGCCGGGGTGTCCCTCACGGATGGTGTCGAGGAAGCCGTGCACCGCGGGGCCGAACGCGCGCAGGCGCATCAGGTCGGCGTTGACGAGGTTGATGCCGATCTTGACGCTGATCAGGTCCGCGGGGGTGTCGCGCAGGGCTCGGGCGGTGAACGGGTCGAGCAGGGCACTGCCGCTCAGCCCCAGGTTGGTCAGTTCCACGCCGCCCAGGGAGGCGGCCAGCGCGGGCCAAGTGGTGCTGGGGCTCGCGGCGTCGGAGCCGTGACTGATCGAACTGCCGTGGTGCAGCCACCTCTTGTGGCCCGCATCGGGCAGGAGCTCGACGGGGGCGTCGGTGCGCAGGGCGACGAGCTGGGTGATCTCATTGTGCGGCAGCCAGATCTCGACGTCCTTGACGCGGTCCGGGAGCCCGGTGAACCGCAGGGTGCCGACCGGGCCGGGCCGGGTTTCCGCGGATCCGGTGGTCAGGTCCACCATCAGGACGTTCCCGCCGGGCACGCCGGCCTGCCCCGCCGGCCGGCCGTCGACGAACAGGTCGTACAGGCCATCGGGGCGGGGCGGGGCGCCCTGGTACACGTTCTTGGTGCGGAGTGCGTCCAGCTCGATGGCGGTGGCCCGCGTGCGGAACACCAGCCGTACGCCGGAGGCCTGGGCCTCCGCCATCGCCAGCAGCCCGTCGGCGCACTGGGCACGGGCCCGGGCGGGCAGCCGGTGCGGCAGCACCCCGTGTTCGGTGTGCTCCAGATCCAGGGCGCCGCGCAGGAGGCCGGCGGTGAGGGGCGTGGTGATCCAGTCCGCCACCGGGGCCGCCGAGGCCGTCGTGGGGTCACCGGGGGCGTCGTCGGGCCAGTCATTCATGGTGGCATTCTGCGGGCCGGATGCATGGCCTGCCCAATGATTTTCCACCCCCGTTCACCTGCGCACCGTCGGCACCCCCGGCGGCGCGGGGGCGAGGTTCACCCTTCCGTGTGCTGCGCCCTAATTCGAACATGTGATGCAATCTGGGAGTGACGCCATACGCCTTCCCCGACGACCTCCTGCGGGCCCAGCGCGACTGGTACACCGCGTACCGGCAGCTCGCCCAGGAGGAGAACCCTTCCCAGACCACGGTCCTGCGCCGCACGCTTCAGCGGCTCTCCGTACGGATCGCCACACACCCGTACTGGGCGACCATCCCCGGCCGGGCCCCGGCTGCCCGGATGGCGCTCAAGCAGCAGACCTGGGAGCCGGAGCAAGCCCCTGAAGAGGCCCGCCGGTGACCGCCTACGTGACCGACACCCAGGAGCGGATCGCGCGGGTGCTGCGCGAGCTGACCGACGGCGCCGGGTATCCGCCGTCGATACGGGAGATCGCCGTCGCGGTCGGACTGTCCGGCTCGACGGTCGCCTACCACCTACGAGCTCTGGAGCGCCACGGGATCGTCAGCCACACCCCGCACCGCAGCCGCTCGTACCAGATACGGCGATAGACGAGACGGGGCCGCGGCCCGCCTGTCTCGCGGCCATGGCCCCGCGCCCGTACCGCACCCAGCGCCCCCGGCGGATACGGCCACCAGGACCGATACGCAGCGGCAGGCATAATCCAGCCGTGGATGCGAAGACGAAGGCGGACGGGATACGGGCGGGCCAAGTGGTGCCCGGCTTCACGTCGGACCGGCCCGTGGAATGGTCCATGCGCCCCGCGGAGCCGGCAGACGTCGAGGCGATTGCGGAGCTGCGGGCCATGGTGATGCGCCCGGACCTGGAGCGGTTGGGCCGGTTCGACGAGCATCGGGTCCGGCAGCGGCTGCGGGACTCCTTCTCCGCGCGGCACACCTCGGTCATCTTGGCCGGTGGCACCTTCGCGGGCTGCGTCACCGTGCGGCCGGCCGAGGACGGGCAGTGGCTGGAGCATTTCTATCTCGCCCCACGTGTCCAGGGCCGGGGGCTCGGTTCGGCCGTCCTGCGCACGCTGCTGGACCGGACCGATGCCGACGGCCTGCCCGTCCGCCTGAACGTCCTCCAGGGCAGCGCCGCCCGGCAGCTGTACGAGCGCCACGGGTTCACCGTGGAGGTTCAGGACCCGATCGACATCTACATGGTGCGGCTGCCGGGCGCGGGCGCCCTCGGAGCGTGAAGAGGGCGACGGACGTTCCTGGGGTGCGTTTAAGGCCGTGCAGGCCTCACTGGGTGAGGAGGGTGATCGTTCCGGTGCCGCCCGCTCGTTGGTTCGCGGCCTCGGCCTCTTGGTAGGTGACGTAGTGACGAATGGTGCCGTCGGGCAGGGTCAACTGGTAGCCGACGATGGTCTGAGGCACTCCCCCGGCGCAATTGCATGGCATGGCTGTGGTCCCTTCGCGTGTTGGTTCTGCGGTGCCCCGGGAGGCCCCGTTCAACGGACAGGCAGGAAGGCGCTGGTGGTCAGTCCAGCCACCGTGAGGCGACTCCCGCCAGGTAGGAGAGCGTCAGAGCGGTCGCAGGCACCTGGAACCACGGAGAGCCTCCCCAACAGGAGGCGTACACGGCTGTGGGCATGGCGACCCAGATGCTCGCGCACCATCCGCAGCTGACCAGATATGCGGCTCGGGAGTCGTCACCGAAGTGAGCGCCGATCCATGATCGGAACCCCGCCGCCAGCGTGTCCTTGGTGAGGAAACGGGTGACGCGGCAGGTGACTCCGAGGGCAAGAAGGAACGCGGCAAGGCTCATGGAAAACCATCCACTCTCCGACGGGGTTCAAGGGTTCAATACGGGGTGGCGCGGGCTCGGCGGGCACCCGGATGATCCGGGATACGTCCCACCGGCCACCTGACGGCTCCGCGCGGGCCCTTGGGGCTGCGAAAGCCGCTCTGCTGTCCCGGGGCCGACTGGCGGAGGGACTCATCGGCCCCGGGCCTCACCCATGAGCCGTCCACGCACCGGCAGCCGGGGGGGCCACCCTCGGTCTCCGTCCTGCCGACGGCGTGGAGCCGGATGGCCCATGGGTAAGTTCGAGGAGGCTGTCCCCCGTCCGTCCACGACGGGGGACAGCCCTTGGGACAGCCCTTGAGAGGCAGGCCGCTTACCGGATGGCCCTCAGGTCAGGGGCTGCACTGCGTGGACCTGACCCGTGCGCGCGTACCGCAGGGCCGCCCGTCACGCTGCCCCGGCCGATCGGGCGCCGACCGGTCACACCGGCGGGAAGCAGGGCGCCAGGGTGCCGGTCGCCTGGATCGTGGCGCCGCCGACGGTGGCGACCGCCGTGTAGCTGCTGGCGCTGATCTGGAGCAGGGACAGGCCGGCGTTGAGGGTGGCGACTCCACTGGCGTTGGTCACCGCCGTGCCCACCGGCAGGCCCGAGACGAAGAAGGTGACCGTGACTCCCGCTTGCGCCGGCGTGAGGGTGGCCTTCAACGTCGCCGTGAACAGACTCGGCACCGGGAAGGGCAGGTTGATCCGCCAGCAGGCGGGCGACGCCTGCAACGTGGGGCCCGTCTGCCCGCTCACCGTGATGATGACGGGGGCCGAGACGACGCCCTTGCACGCACACGCAGTACCGGCCGGCGCGGTGACCGTGGCGGTCACCGTGGCGGTCCCAGCCGTGTTGAACGTCAGCGAACCGATGGCGATACCGGCCGCGTTGGTGGTGACCGTCACGGGGGCCGCACCACCGGTGAAGGTGACCGCAGCACCCGACACCGGCAGGCCGTTGCAGGTCACCACGGCGGACACGGACGTCGGCTGACCGACGACCACCGGCCCCACCACCGGCTGGACCACCACCAGGCAGGACGTCTGCGCACCCACGGTGATGGTGAGGGGCGGGGAGACGACACCGGTGCACTCGCACTCGGCGCCGGCCGGCGCGGTGACCGTGGCGGTCACCGTGGCGTTCCCAGCCGTGTTGAAGGTCAGCGAACCGGTCGCGATACCGACCACGTTGGTGGTGACCGTCACCGGAACCGCACCACCGGTGAAGGTGACCGCAGCACCCGACACCGGCAGGCCGTTGCAGGTCACCACGGCGGACACGGACGTCGGCTGACCGACGACCACCGGCCCCACCACCGGCTGGATCGCCACCAGACACGACGTCTCCGCACCCACGGTGATGGTGACGGGCAGGGAGACGACACCGGTGCACTCGCACTCGGCGCCGGCCGGCGCGGTGACCGTGGCGGTCACCGTGGCGGTCCCAGCCGTGTTGAACGTCAGCGAACCGATGGCGATACCGGCCGCGTTGGTGGTGACGGTGACGGGAGCCGCACCTCCGTTGAAGGTGACCGAGGCACCCGCGACCGGCAGGCCGTTGCAGGTCACCACGGCGGACACGGACGTCGGCTGACCGACGACCACCGGCCCCACCACCGGCTGGACCACCACCGAGCAGGTGAGCACGGGCGGCACGATGACGGTGATGGGTGCCAGCGTGCAGGCGGGGCAGGACCCCGCGGCCGCAGTGAAGCTGACGCCCACGGTCTGGCCTGCTGTCAGTGCCACGCCCAGGCTGGTCGGCACCACCACGCCGTTGATCACGGTCGCGGTGACCGTGACCCCGCCGGGAAGGGTGTAGGTCAGTGTGCCGTTGATGGACAGGAGGCCACCGCTACAGGTGATGAGGGTGGCGGCGGTCGTGAGCCCCCCGAGCGGGGTGATCAGCGTCGTGGTCAGCGTTCCGGCCGGCGCCGGGGTGACCGTCACCGTGCCGTTCTCCGCGCCCACGACGGCGCTCATGGCATCGAGGTACACCACGGAAACCGTCTGGGCTCCGGACCCGACGGCCGTGAACGTGGCCGGCCCGGCCACACCGGCGACCACGGGCAACGTCTGTGCGGGCGCGCCGTCATAGGTGAAGACGGCTTGCGTGGCCGTACCGGGAGCGCCGGTGACGCTGACGATGAACGGCTGGCACGCCGCGACCGTGGTGGGAACGATGATTACTGCCATGGAGAAGCCCCTTTGAGGAAAATCGGGAAGGGGGCTGCCACAGCGGCCGCACATACGGCGCAGCTCGCGAATCCTCCTGCCAGGGTGCCCATGAAGCGCAACAACGATCCGTCAGAAGACCGCTGCTCGACTCCCCGACAGAGGATGGGCACCCCACAATCGGTACGACTATTAGAGCCACGGCGGTGGCTCCGGGCCATACCCGTTTCCCGGATTCCCCCGTACGGCAGAGCGCGCGTTGTCAGGCCGCATGAACTCCCGTGCGGGTCGCTGGCGTTGTGCCGACGTTCACCCCGGCGCGCACGACCGTCGGCCGCCTGACCGCCCTTCCCCATGGCAACCGCGCACAGCAGAGCTACCCGGCCGCGCGGGCCGGTTCAGGTGCGGGCACAGTCGGGGCACCGGCCCCGGTAGGTCATCTCCACCTCGGAGACGGTGAAGCCGAACCGCTCGGAGGCGGGCAGATCGGCCAGTGGGTCGCCGCCGGGGTGGACGTCGCGCACCGTGCCGCAGTCGGAGCAGACCAGGTGCTGGTGAGGGCGGTGGGCGTTCGGGTCGTAGCGCTTGGCGCGGCCGTCGGTGGCCACCTCGCTCACCTCGCCGAGCGAGACGAGTTCGCCGAGGGTGTTGTAGACGGTCGCGCGCGAGATCTCCGGCAGCCGGGCGGTGGCGCGCGCGAGCACCTCGTCCGCGGTGAGGTGGACGTGCTCGCCGTCGAGTACCTCGGCGACCACCCGGCGCTGGGCGGTCATCCGCCAGCCACGTCGGCGCAGCCGGTCCCGCAGATCGCTCATGCCCACCAGCCTCACTGTGCATCGTCCGACAGATGAATCCGTACGGATCTGGTTGGTGTATTGACTTGGATTTAGTCCATCGTAGGATCGGTTCCGGCGACAGCCAAGGGACAGGACAACAGCAGGGAAAACCCGTGACCGTACAGGAGACGGGTCCGCTCACCACCGCATCCGGTGCCCTGGTCGCGGACCACCAGACCGGCGAGCAGGCGGGCGTCAGCAGCCCGGCGCCGGTCCAGGACAAGGTCCTGCCGGCGCAGCCTGCCCACCTCACCCGTGAGCGCATCGGCCCCGAGCGCGACGCCGGCACCCGGGCGGATACCGCCCCGACGCCAAGAGATCGCCTCCGGGACGCGCGATCGGGCAGGCCGTATTTCCCTTCGAACCATGTAATCCGCGCATGAGGTCCTCCGCTCGCGCACCGCGGCGCGATGTCTCCCGCATCGGACCGGTCCGCAGTCCGGCCCGGTCCGGCAGACGCGCCCGCGACGACCACCACCCCTCTGTGCCGGTCGTGCGGTGTCGTCGCTGACGTCGACTGCGCGGTCGGCGAGGCGCCTTTCCCCGACCCTGTCCGACACCCACGGCTTCTCGATCCACGAGGCCGGGGTCTTCCACTGGGGCCTGTGCCCCGACTGTTCCACCGGCCGCAATTTTTGAGCACCGAGTTCCGCACAGTTCGGAAGGATTGCCATGACTGACAACCACGACGCAATCGTCACAGACCCCAAGCCCGAGGAGGCGGGGGGCTGCCCGGTCGCGCACGGTCGCGCCCTCCACCCGACCCAGGGGGGCGGCAACCGTCAGTGGTGGCCGCAACGGCTCAATGTGAAGATCCTCGCCAAGAACCCCACCGTGGCGAATCCGTTGGGCGAGCAGTTCGACTACGCCGAGGCGTTCAAGAGCCTTGACCTCCCGGCAGTGAAACGGGACATCGCCGAGGTGCTGACGACCTCGCAGGACTGGTGGCCGGCCGACTTCGGTCACTACGGCCCGTTCATGATCCGGATGGCGTGGCACAGCGCGGGCACGTACCGCATCAGCGACGGCCGCGGCGGCGCCGGTGCGGGCCAGCAGCGCTTCGCTCCGCTGAACAGCTGGCCGGACAACGCGAACCTCGACAAGGCCCGCCGTCTGCTGTGGCCGGTCAAGAAGAAGTACGGCCAGAGCCTTTCCTGGGCGGACCTGCTGGTCCTGACGGGCAACGTCGCTCTGGAATCCATGGGCTTCGAGACCTTCGGTTTCGCCGGTGGCCGCGAGGACGTCTGGGAGCCGGAGGAGGACGTCTACTGGGGCCCCGAGACCACCTGGCTCGACGACCGGCGCTACACCGGCGACCGGGAGCTGGAGAACCCCCTCGGCGCGGTCCAGATGGGCCTGATCTACGTCAATCCGGAGGGCCCGAACGGCACCCCGGACCCCATCGCCGCGGCCCGCGACATCCGTGAGACGTTCCGCCGCATGGCGATGAACGACGAGGAGACCGTCGCCCTGATCGCCGGCGGCCACACCTTCGGCAAGACCCACGGCGCGGGCCCCGCCGACCACGTCGGCCCCGACCCGGAGGCCGCCACGTTCGAGGAGCAGGGCCTCGGCTGGAAGAGCACCTACGGCACCGGCAAGGGCGCCGACGCCATCACCTCCGGCCTGGAGGTGACCTGGACCACCACACCCACCCAGTGGAGCAACGGCTTCTTCGACAACCTCTTCGGCTACGAGTGGGAACTCACCGAGAGCCCGGCCGGCGCCCACCAGTGGAAGCCGAAGGACGGCGCGGGCGAGGGCACGGTGCCGCACGCCCATGACTCCTCGAAGAAGATCGCCCCGTCGATGCTCACCACCGACCTGGCGCTGCGCTTCGACCCGGTCTACGAGCCGATCTCCCGCCGCTTCCACGAGAACCCGCAGGAGTTCGCGGACGCCTTCGCCCGCGCCTGGTACAAGCTGACCCACCGCGACATGGGTCCGAAGTCGCTGTACCTGGGCGCGGAGGTCCCGGAGGAGACCCTGCTGTGGCAGGACCCGCTGCCCGAGGCCGAGGGCGAGAGCATCGACGCCTCCGACATCGCGGCGCTGAAGGCCAAGCTGCTCGGCTCCGGCCTGACCGTGTCCCAGCTCGTCAGCACCGCATGGGCGTCGGCCTCGACCTTCCGTGGCAGCGACAAGCGCGGCGGTGCCAACGGTGCCCGTATCCGCCTCGAACCGCAGCGCGGCTGGGAGGCCAACGACCCCGACCAGCTGGCCCGCGTGCTGCGCTCGCTGGAGGGTGTGCGGGAGGAGTTCCACGCCGCCTCCGGTGCCAAGAAGGTCTCCCTGGCCGATCTCATCGTCCTCGGCGGTGTGGCAGCCGTGGAGAAAGCGGCCAAGGACGCGGGCGTCGAGGTCCAGGTGCCCTTCACCCCGGGGCGGGTCGACGCGGCCGAGGAGCACACCGACGCCGAGTCCTTCGAGGCGCTGGAGCCGGCCTCGGACGGATTCCGTAACTACCTCGGCAAGGGCAACCGCCTGCCGGCCGAGTACCTGCTGCTCGACCGGGCGAACCTGCTCACCCTGAGCGCCCCCGAGACGACGGCCCTGGTCGGCGGCCTGCGGGTGCTGGGCGCCAACCACCAGCAGTCGTCGCTCGGCGTCTTCACCGCCACCCCCGGGACCCTGACCAACGACTTCTTCGTCAACCTGCTCGACCTGGGCACGACGTGGAAGGCGACCTCCGAGGACGCCCACACCTTCGAGGGTCAGGACGCCGCCACGGGCGAGGTCAAGTGGACCGGCACCCGTGCCGACCTCGTCTTCGGCTCGAACTCCGAGCTGCGCGCGGTCGCGGAGGTCTACGCGAGCGATGACGCGAAGGAGAAGTTCGTGCACGACTTCGTCGCGGCATGGCACAAGGTGATGAACCTGGACCGGTTCGACCTCGTCTGATCATGACGTCCAGGCCGGCCCGTACCGGCCGGCCTGGACGTTCTCACCTCGAAGGGCCGGTGGCGCGCTGTCGCGGCACCGGCCCTTCGAGCTACCGGGCTCGTTTTTCGCCCTGCGCCGCGCGGAGGAACTCCCGGGCTCCGCGCAGCCGTGTGCGGACATGCCCCTGTGTGACGCCGCTGTCGAGGCGGACGTCGAGAGCCCCGGGCAGGAGGGAGTCGGCTCGGCGCCCGGCCGGCAGCCGGGTGGCGTCGAGTCCGTCGCGCCGGGCGATGAGAACGCCGAGTGCGTGACGGCTGAGGGCGTCCGCTCCGGCGAGGTGGAACATCCCGGCCCGGCCGGACACCGCGAGCTCCCGCAGCGCGGAGGCCAGATCTTCGACATGCACCGGACAGCGGATGTCGTCGGTGAACAGGACGCCGTCGTGCGGGTCGGCAGCCAGGGCGTGGACCATGCGCTCGTGCACGGATCCGCCGTGCCCGATGATCAACGAGGTGCGGGCGACCGCGGCGGTCGGCGCAAGGAGCCGCACAGCGGTCTCGGCGGTGGCCTTTGCCGCGCCATACGGGGTGACCGGGTCGGGCAGGCACGTCTCGTCGTAGTGCACCCGGGAGCCGGAGAACACCGCGTCGCTGGAGACGTGGACCAGGCGGCAACCGCGTTGCGCCGCGGCCATCGCCACGCGGATCGAGCCGTCGGCGGTGACCGCCCAGTCGCTCCCTCCGCTCGTGGCGTTGATGACGGCACCGGGGGCGACGGCGGCCAGCACCTCGTCGACGTGCCCCGGGGCGCGAAGGTCGAGCCGGTGCCACGAGGCTCCGGGAAGGCGGCCGGGCCGGGAACAGTACGTCGCGGCCGTCTCCCAGCCCGCGGCCGTCGCCTGGCGCACGAGTTCCGTCCCCAGGAACCCGCTGCCGCCGATGATCAGGACCCTCATGCCGCCCTACGGTAGGACAGCCCCGCTCCAACGGTCACCGGTTGCCCCGGCTTCCGCACCGCGAGGTCCGGCTCGCCGACCGGGCTCAGGGCAGGAGGAAGTCCCGTACGAGGCGGCCGACTTCCTCCGGTGCCTGGAGGTGCAGCATGTGCCCGGCCTCCCGCACCCGGGCGATGCGCAGACCCGGCGGACCGTCTTCCCGTAGCGCTTCGAGCCCGTTCCGCACTCCGGCCACCAGTGCCTCGTTCAGCTCCCGGAAGGGCGCGGGCAGCCGGTCCAGCAGCGGTGCCCGCGCACCCTGCACGAGGAGCGTGGGACAGGCCGCCTCGCGCACGGCGGTGAAGGTGTCCCAGCCCTCCAGCGGCTCCATCAGCGCCGCTTGTGCCGATGCGGCGGGCTTGCGCCGGTAGCGGCCGTCCTCCAGTGGCTGGAGGGAACGCCGGGCGCCGGCTTCCTCCAGCGCTATGTCCAAGCCGTAGACGGCAGCGGCCTGACGGGCCCGCTCGACGGCGAGTTCGGCCTGTCCGGCATCGAGGACGTCCGGCGCGAGGGCCGCCGAGTGTGCCGCGAGCTGCTGGGCGCGCCGCTCCGCGACGGCCTCGGCGTCCAGGCCCGGGTACAGCTCCGGCCGGCCGCCGCCGAGGCCGTCGAGATCGACCACACCGGGGCAGTCGGGACGCCGTTGGCCGTGGCACAGCGCGATCATGCCGCCCAGGGAGTGGCCGATCACGCGGGGGTTCTCCAGCGCGAGCGCCTCGGTGACCGCGTCCAGGTCGGCGAGATGGGCGGCCCAGCCGTAGTCCTCGTCGGCCGGGGGGTCGGACCGGCCGTGGCCGCGCAGGTCATACGAGACCAGCCGCATACCGGTCAGATGCGGCCGCAGGCGCTCCCAGTCGAGCAGGGTGCGGTTCGCGCCGTGACAGAGCACGACGTCCGGGCCGTCACCACCGTGGTCCGCCACGGCGAGATCCCCGGCCGGCCCGGAAACGCGGAGGTGCGGTGCGTGGAGGTGCGGTGCGTGGGACACAGGATCTCCTCTTCTCGGCAGGTGCCGGCCACGCGCGACCGGCAATTTCCCCGTAGCCCCTGCGCGCCTCATGCCGGGCCGGGAAGCTTCCTAACTATGCTAGCTTAATTCCTAGAGGTCCTAGGTTACGAGCCTGGGATGACGTGTACGGAGGTGCCAGATGGTGCGCGCGGGCCTTACTGCGGCCAAAGTGACGGAGGCGGCCGCGGAGTTGGCGGACGAGGCCGGGCCCGACGGGCTCACGGTGTCCGCCCTGGCGAGGCGCTTGGGCGTCAGGGACGCGAGCCTCTACTCGCATGTGAAGAACCTGCGGGACCTGCGCGTACGCATCGCCCTGCTGGCTTCCGTCGAGATGACCGACCGCATCGGCTCCGCCGTGGCGGGGCGGGCGGGCAAGGACGCGCTCATCGCCTTCGCCGACGCCTACCGGCAGTACGCGCTGGACCACCCCGGCCGCTACGCGGTGAGCCAGATGGGGTTCTCCCCCGAGGAGGTCGCCGACTCCGCGGGACTCCGCCGCAGCGTCGAGCTGACCTACGGCATGCTGCGCGCCTACGGCCTCACCGAGCCGGACCTCACCGACGCGGCACGGATGCTGCGCAGCACCTTTCACGGCTATATCCACCTGGAACTCAGCGGCGGCTTCGGACACCCCCGAGACGTGCAGGAGTCCTGGACGCGCTCGCTCGAAGCGCTCCACGTCCTCCTGGAGAACTGGCCCGCCCGACCCGATCGGAGCAAGTGATGCCCCCACCCACGACCGGCACCCTCACGGTCCCCGGAGCCACCCTGCGCTACGAGAAGCGCGGCAGCGGCCCCGTACTGCTGCTGATACCGGGCGGCGCCGCCGACGCCGGTGTGTACGAGGGCATGGCGCCGGACCTGGCCTTGCGGTACACCGTGGTGTCCTACGATCCGCGCGGACTCTCCCGCAGCCCCCTCGAAGAACCGCTGTCCGACCAGCGGGTGGAGGTGTGGAGCGACGACGCCCACCGGCTGCTCTCCGCGCTGGCGCCGGACGGGGAGGCCTGCGTCCTGGGCAGCAGCTCGGGCGCCGTCGTCGCCCTCGACCTGCTGGCCCGGCATCCCGGGCAACTGCGCCGGGTGGTCGCGCACGAGCCGCCGCTGGTGGAGCTCCTGGACGATCCCGCCCCGCACCGTGCGCTCTTCGCCGAGGTACGCGAGACGTTCCGTCTGCACGGCGCGGGCCCCGCAATGGCCCGGTTCAGTGAGGGCCTCGGCGGCCGGCCCGCGGAGCCGGCGACGGAACTGCCGCCCGGAATCCAGGAGATGGCGGCCCGCATGCACGCCAACCTCCCGGTCTTCCTGGAGCACATACTGTGCCCGTTCACCGCGACCACGCCGGACGTCCCGGCGCTGCGCGCCGCCGCCCACAAACTGGTCCTCGCGGTGGGACGCGATTCCCGTACCCAGGAACCGCTGTACGGACCGGCCACCCAGCTGGCGGCACTACTGGGCCGGCCGGCCGTCGAATTCCCCGGCGGCCACGTCGGATGCACCGAATATCCCCGGGAGTTCGCCGCACAGCTGCTGAGGGTGCTCGACCAGGACCGGGAACTTTCGTCCGGGTCGTCGAGTGAACCGGAGGACGATGCCCACGCGGTGTAACCCGGCCGGGCAGCGGGGGCGGCGCCGTCGTGACACCTTCGGGTCCCGCTCACTCTCCGTACGCCGCCCGCGCCCGGGCGTGGCTTCCTGGCGCGAACGTCCTTCCGCACCGAGTGCGACCATGGGAGGAAAGGCCTTTACTCACGGGTTCTGCGGGGCGTGCCGAGTCGTCAAGGGTGTTCCGGGTCGTCAAGGTGTTCCGGGCCGTCAAGGGCGGTCACGGGTGGTCCGGTCGACGCCCCGGGGCGGTTGACCCGTCGCTTGGCATACGTGCCGGTGGAGGCTGACGCACGGGCGACCGACGGAGGTGGCCATGGCGGACGAGGCACTCGCCCGAAAGCTCATCGGTCGCTACCTGGAGGAGCGCCGGGACGAGGCCGTGTCGCGGCTCGGCGCCCCCGAGGCGAAGGGTTCGGCCGAGCGGGCATGGGAGAAGTGGTGGTCGACCGGGGAACTCGACCGCGAAACCGCTGCACGGGTACTGCTGTGGGCGACCGATCGGGCCCGACAGGCCTCCAGGGCCCGCCACGACGTCACCTACCGGCTCATCCGGGCTCAGTTCGAGCGTCACGCACTGGTTCAGTGGCTGGCCGAGCACGGCGGCGACCCCGCACCGCCCGCTTCACGGCCGGGACATGTGGCCGGGCCCTCACCGGCGCCCCCTCCGCTCCGTGAACGGAGGAACCCGCTCCGGCTATCGAGGTGTTCCTCCCCGCCCCCTACCGTCCGCTAGCACGGCGGGCACATCGCCACACGGCAGGTCAGGTCCAGGTCCGGCGCCCCTGCCGCAGGGCTGGTCGCCGGGCAACTACGCGCCGGAGACCGCCCGTTCGGCGGTGCCGCCGGAAAAGTGCGGCATTGCCGCCCGATTCCTCCAACACCGGGGCGACCGGGTACATCATTGACCGGGACGCCCAAGGGGACCTGACAGAAGAGCGGAGTGGCACGTGACACGGATACTGGTCATCGGCGGCGGGATCGCCGGTGCGGCGACCGCGCTGGCCCTGCACAAGGCAGGATTCGACGTCGCCGTGCACGAGGCGCATCCCGACACAGCCGGGGACATCGGGGCGTTCCTGACCTTGGCGAGCAACGGAATGCGCGCGCTGGCGCAGCTCGACGCCTCGGACGCGGTCACCGCGCTCGGTTTTCCGCTGCGCTCGATGCGTGTGCTCGACGACCAGGGCAGCGAGGTGGCCCATGTGCCCTTGGGTGAGGCCGATGACGCGCTCCTGCGGTACCGGTGCCTGCGCCGTGGCGAGTTGAGCGCTGCCTTGCAGGCCGAGGTCGTCCGCCGGGGAATCGGGCTGTCGCACGGGGCGCGACTGGTGTCCGTGGAGAACGGTGCGGACGAGGTGACCGCGCGCTTTGCCGACGGCAGTGTCGCAACCGGTGATCTGCTCATCGGCGCAGACGGCCTGAACTCGATCATCCGGCGATCGATCGCCCCCGGCGCAGAGCCCGTCTACGCAGGTCAGAGCGTCTTCTACGGCTACACGCGCAGCGCCCCGGCGGCGGAGGGGACGGGGCACATCACCATGGTGCGGGGCAGCACCGCCGCCTTCGGCTGTGCGGTCTCGCCGGACGGGGAGGCGTACTGGTTCGCCCGCGTCGCCGGTCAAGCCGTCCCCGCCGAGGAACTCGCCCACCCCGTGCCCTCCCGTTGGCGGGAGCAGCTCGTCGAGTTGCTGCGCCACGACCCCACCCCCGCCGCGGGCATCGTCGCGGCCTCCACCGACGGCATCATGGCCACCAACGCCACCGAGATCCCGCTCGGAACCCCCTGGCGCTCCGGGCGCACGCTGATCGTCGGTGACGCCGCGCACGCGGCTTCACCGGCGACGGGGCAAGGGGCCTCGATGGCCTTGGAGGACGCCGTCATCCTCGCCAAGTCCCTGCGGGACACGCCCGATGCGGACAGCGCCCTCTCCCTCTACGAGGCGTGCCGCCGCCCACGCGTGGAGCACAACATCACCGCCAGCGGAGAGATCTCCCGCGGCACCCGCACCCCGCCGCGCACCGGCCGGGCACCGTCCCCTCAGCGTCCCGGCGACGACGCCCTGGCCCGCCAACTGGACTGGGACGTCGATATGAACGCCGTCCCCGGCAACGCGGGCTGAGCGGCCCTCTGGGGGCAAGGCGCGCAACCCTCTTCATCGCGCCGGGTCCGGACACTTCGCCGGGCAGCCAGGCAGTGGAAGGTCTTCAGGTCCGTCACACCACCGCTGCGCGAAGGGTCAACCACGGGATGAGGAACCCTTGACTGAAGGTTGACCGCTTGGGTGGCGAGCCCTTGGCGGGTGGCGAACTACGTTCCCTGCATGCCTCTACGAACCCCGGCCCTGCCCGTGCTGCCGTACCGCAAACCGACCCGCGGCCGGGACTACTGGGTGCTGGACGACGTGCTGCCGGACCCGGACGTCGTACGGGAGCGCTGTCTGGCCAGGAGCGACTGGACCGAGGGCTACCCCCACAAGCCCGAGAGCTGGCCGGGCCTGCGCACCATGCCTGCGCTCGAACCCGGCGAACTGGCCCCTGTCGAGAAGCTGGTGAGAAGGGCGACCGGCGCCCCGAAGATCTGGGCCGAACACCCCGCGGCCGGCGGCACCTTCCACCACAACTGCGTCCAGATCGTCGGCGAGGGCGAGTGTGAGCCCCGCCCGCACACCGATTCCCGGAACCTCTGCCGGTACGCGGCGGTGCTCTACCTCAACCCGTTAGTTCCCAAGGACTGCGGAACCAGCTTCTACCGGCAGAGCCTGCCGGGCGGCACCCTCGGCGGCAACCAGGTGGCCCCTCCGCACAACAACCTGATCGACGCCCTCGGCACCCGCTTCGTCACGCCGGACTCCTTCATCGAGGACGTCCGCATCCCGCACCGCGCCAACCGCCTGCTGCTCTACTCCGCCAACCTGATCCACACGGCGACCCGTTACTGGGGCACCACCCTGCTGGAGAAGCGGATGACGGCGGTCTTCTTCTGGATGGCCTGACGCCCGTCCCGACGCTCCACAGCCGACGAGTGCTCGGCAGCCATCAAATCCGCTGCCCGCCACGGACGTTGGCGTGTTCGCTTCGTCGGTACGGCAGTAGAGTGACAAGGTGACCGCTCTGCCGGAAGACCAGCCGCCAGTGATCAGCGAAGACGACCGTGACACGGCCGTGCAGCGCCTACAGCAGGCGTACACCGAAGGGCACCTCTCGCACGAGGACTTGGACGAACGCCTCCATCGAGTGCTCACCGCCAAGTCGCACAGCGAGCTCGTGTCGGCTCTGGCCTCGCTCCCGGAGGAGAAAGCGAGCACCACGTCCACCATCGCCGCCGCCGGCGGACGGATCAAGCGGCGCGGCGCATGGCGGGTACCTCGGACCCTCAAGGTTGCGTCCGCATTCGGAAGCGTGCACCTGGACCTGTCCCGGGCGGTCATCGAGCATCCGGTTGTCGACATCAAGTTGCAACTCGGCAGCGGCAGGGCAAAGATCACGGTTCCTCGCGACGCGATCGTCGACCTCGACGCTCTGCACACCGGGTGGAAGGACACGCTCTACAAGCCCCAGCGGCGCTCCGGCCCCGGCGGGCCGAGGATCCTGATCTCCGGATCCATGGGGTTCGGACGGTTGAAGATCCGCCACGCTCGGCGTTGAGGTTCCCTCCGGCACCAGGACCACCTGTCCGGCATTTCTTCCTGCCCGCTCGACTGCTGGTGCTGTGACCCGCACGGGTCCACGGGAGGGAGTCCAGGCCGCGGCTCGGTGACGCCAGACCCGTCATATGCGGTGGCGCCACCATGGCGTCACCGCGGCGCCATCACCAGCCACCTGACTGCCAGCACGGTGCCACGACACGCCAATTCCTAGAGGAAACCCCAGGCCAGCGCCCCGTGCGCCAAAAAGGAGCCACTTTGGCTCGCCATGGCACCACTCATGTGCCATGATGGCGTCATGGACCTCACGCCCTACGTCGACAACCTCCGGCAAGAACTCGCCGTGGCCGCGGACGCCGGCGGCGACGACGCCCGCGCCCTCGCGGAGCGGCTCACCGCCCCCCTGGAATCCGCCACCCGCCTCACCCTCCTCAACGCACTGTCCGCCGCCATGGGCGAGGTCACCCGGGAGCTGGCACCCGGCTCGGTCGACGTACGACTGCGCGGACTCGACCCCGAGTTCGTGGTGACGCCGCCGCCCGCATCCGAGCCGTTCCCGGACACACAGGAGCCGGTCGCGGCCCCTGCCGCGCCCACGCCGCCACCGCCGCCCGCGGACGCCGACGACGGCACCATGGCGCGGATCAACTTCCGCCTCCCCGCCCACCTCAAGGCCCGCGCCGAGAGCGCCGCGGCAGCGGAGGGCCTGTCGGTCAACGCCTGGCTGGTGCGGGCCGTGTCCACCGCCCTCGACGGCGGGCGGCACGCAAGCCCGCCGGGCCGCGGCAAGGACTCGGGCGGCCGGGGCTTCACCGGCTGGGTCCGCTAGGGCCACCGGCCCACCCCACCCCACTTTCACCGGCGGATCGCCGATCCCGCCGACGTCCCGCATCACCCGCCTCACCAGCGGGATCAACCACCCAAGCCAAGAGGACGGAACAACCATGCCTACTTTCGAGACCCCGGAACCGATCGTCGCCACCCTCGAATTGGAAGCCGGCACCGCCCGCATCTCCGCCGGCAAGCGCACCGACACAGTCGTCGAGGTGCTGCCGCGCAACGGCTCCGACGACAACGACGTACGCGCCGTACAGCAGACCCAGGTCAGCTGCTCGGGCGGCCGCCTCACGGTCAGGACACCCAAGAAGCGGTCCCTGTGGGGCAAGCCGGGCGCCATCGAGGTGAGCATCGAACTGCCCGCCGGATCCGAGGTCCAGGGCAGCACGGGGATGGGCAGCTTCCACTGCGAAGGCCGCCTCGGGAAAGTCACGCTCACGACCGGGCTCGGCGACCTCCGGGTCGACGAGGTGGCGGGCGCCCACCTCAAGACCGGCACCGGCGACATCCGCCTGGCCCGCTCGACCGGTGACACCGAAGTCGTCGGCTCGGGCCGGGTCGAGGTCGGCACGGTCGACGGCACGGCGACCGTGAAGAACAGCAACGGCGCGACCGAGATCGGCGAGGTCACCGGCGGCCTCAAGACCAACGCGGCCAACGGCGACATCTCCATCGGCATCGCGCACGGCAGCGTCGACGCCAAGTCCGCCAACGGCCGGATCGAGATCGGCGTCGCCCACGCCGGGGTCGACGCCGCCTCCTCCGCCGGCGGCATCCGCGTCGGCGACGTCAGCCGCGGCCGTATCGACCTGCGCACCTCCGTCGGCGACCTCGAAGTGGGCATCCACGAGGGCACCGCCGCCTGGCTCGACCTGGACCCCAAGTTCGGCACGGTACGCAACTCGCTCGGCTCCGCCGCCGGGCCCCAGGAATCCGACGAGACCGTCGAGGTGCACGCGCGGACCGCGACCGGCGACATCATCATCCGCCGCGCCTGACCCGGCCCGCCACCAACTCTCCACCCGCGAAAGGAAAGCGGCATGACTGTCACCCAGACATCCGCGCCGACCGCCGCGAACGCATCGGCATCGGCCATCACCGCCACCGGACTGCGCAAGTCCTACGGCGACAAGCTCGTGCTCGACGGCATCGACCTGAACATCGCCGAAGGCACCGTCTTCGCCCTGCTCGGGCCGAACGGCGCCGGCAAGACCACCACGGTGGAGATCCTTTCCACGCTCATCGGCGCCGACGCGGGCGAGGCCTGGGTCGCGGGCCGCCATCTGACCCGGGACGCCGACGCGGTGCGCTCCGCGATCGGCGTCACCGGTCAGTTCTCGGCCGTCGACAATCTGCTGACCGCCGAGGAGAACCTGCTCCTCATGGCGGATCTGCACCATCTCGACCGCCGCGAGGGCAGGCGGCGGGCCAAGGAGCTGCTGCGCCGCTTCGACCTGTCCGAGGTGGCGGGCAAGACCGCCGTCACCTTCTCCGGCGGTATGCGGCGCAAGCTGGACCTGGCGATGACCCTGGTCGGCGATCCGCGGATCATCTTCCTCGACGAGCCCACCACGGGACTGGACCCGCGCAGCCGGCGGACCATGTGGGAGATCATCCGGGACCTGGTCGCCGACGACGGTGTGACCATCTTCCTGACCACCCAGTACCTCGACGAGGCCGACCAACTCGCCGACCGCATCGCCGTGTTGGACCACGGCAGGCTGATCGCCGAGGGCACCGCCGACGAGCTGAAGCAGCGCATCCCCGGCGGCCACATCCGGGTGCGGTTCGCCGACGCCCAGGGTCTGGACGCCGCCGCGGGGATCTTCGGGAACGCCACCCGCGACGAGGACGCCCTCACCTTGCAGATCCCCGGCGACGGCTCCCTCCCCAGCCTGCGGGCCGTCCTCGACACCCTGGAGTCCACCGCCGTCCGGGCCGAGTCGCTCACCGTGCACACCCCCGACCTCGACGACGTCTTCCTGACCCTCACCGGTCAGCCCCGCCCCGCCGACACCGTCGCACCGACCGAGGAGAACGCCTGATGGCCACCCTGTCCTACGCCGCCAGAGACTCCAGGACGATGCTGCGGCGCAACCTCAAGAAGGCCCTGCGCTACCCGTCCCTGACGGTCACCGTCGTCGCGATGCCCGTGGTGATGCTGCTGCTGTTCAACTACGTGTTCGGCAGCGCCCTGGGCACCGGCATCAGCGGCCTGCCCACCGGCAGCGGCGAGTACATCGACTACCTGGCGCCCGGCATCATCCTGATGGCCGCCACCTCCGGCGCCCTGACCGCCGCGATCAGCGTGTGCGCCGACAAGACCGAGGGCATCGTCAACCGCTTCCGTACGATGCCGATCTCCCGGGCCTCGTTCCTGACCGGCCATGTCGTGGGCACCGTGATCCAGACGATGCTCAGCATCACGCTCGTCATCGGCATCGCCCTCCTGATGGGCTTCCGGCCCACCGCCACGCCCGTCGAGTGGATCGCCGCCATCGGCCTGCTCGCCCTGCTCACGCTCGCGCTCACCTGGCTCTCCGCGGGCATCGGCCTGGTCGCCAAGAACGTGGAGACCGCCAGCAACATCCCGATGCCGATGACGCTCCTGCCGTTCGTCGGCAGCGCCATCGTGCCGACCGAGTCCATGCCCACCGGCCTGCGCTGGTTCGCCGAGTACCAGCCCTTCACCCCGATCATCGAGACCCTGCGCGGTCTGTGGCTCGGCACCGAGATCGGCTCCAGCGCGGACATCGCCCTCGCCTGGTGCGTGGCACTCGCCCTGGTCGGTTACGTGTGGGCGCGCCGCACCTTCAAGGCCGGCGCCCAGCGGTAACCGCCGCTCTTCTCACGCCACTTCACCGGTGTGCACCAGCCACACCTCACCCACGACCGCAGGAGGACTCCATGTCGTACGACCCGACGGCCGCCGGCACCACCACCGGCGACACCACCGTCGATGAGCCGGCCACCCTGCCCACCGACCGGCGCACCGGCTGTCCCTTCGACCCGCCCGCCGCACTCACCGCCCTGAGCGACAAACCGCTGCGCCGCATGCGCTACGCCGACGGACACCTGGGCCGGCTGGTCACCGGACACGCCGCCGCCCGCGCGATCCTGGCCGACCCGCGCTTCAGCTCACGCTACGAACTCCTGCATCTGCCGGAGCCGATAGCGGGTGTGTCGGGGGAGATGCCACCGGCACCGGTCGGCGACATCATCGGCCTCGACGCCCCCGAGCACACCCGCTACCGGCGCCTGCTCACCGGTAAGTTCACCGTCCGCCGTATGCGTCAACTGACCGAACGCGTCGAGCAGTTCACCACCGAGTGCCTGGACGCCATGGAGCAGGCCGGGCCCACGGCCGACTTAGTGGCGGCGTTTGCGCAGCCCGTGCCCGCGCTCATGATCTGCGAGCTGCTCGGCGTGCCCTACGCCGACCGGGAACGCTTCCAGAGTCAGGTGGCGACCCTCTTCGACCAGACGGCGGACGCGGAGGCGAAGGGTGAGGCCTATACGGCGCTGTTCCAGTTCCTGGGCGCACTCGCCCTCGCCAAGCGCGCCGAGCCCACCGACGACCTGCTCAGCGATCTGACCACCTCCGACCTCACCGATGAGGAGCTGGCCGGAATCGGCGGGCTGCTGCTCGCCGCCGGGCTCGACACCACCGCGAACATGCTCGGCCTCGGCACCTTCGCCCTGCTCAGCAATCCCGACCAGCTGGACGCCCTGCGCGCCGACCCGGACCTCGCCGGGCAGACCGTGGAGGAACTGCTGCGCTACCTCAGCGTGGCCGACCCGCTGCTGCGCTCGGCGCTCGAGGACGTCGAGGTGGAGGGGCGGCTCATCAGGGCGGGCGAGACGGTGACCGTTTCCGTGCAGGCCGCCAACCGAGACCCGCACAGGTTCCCCGGCCCCGACCGGCTCGACATCCACCGCAAGGCCACCGGGCACCTGGCCTTCGGCCACGGCGCCCATCAGTGCCTGGGCCAGCAGCTCGCCCGCGTCGAGATGACCGTCGCGTTCCCGGCGCTCTTCGCCCGCTTCCCCACCCTGCGCCTCGCCGTGCCGCCACAGGAGGTGGAGCTCCGCGACCGCTCCAACATCTACGGCGTGGTCAGCCTGCCCGTCACCTGGGACAAGGAGTAGCCCCCATGAACGGCCCCATGGACAACCCCGAGGAAGCGCTGCGTCTCAGCGTCGACCGTGACCGCTGCGTCGGCGCCGGAATGTGCGCCCTGACGGCCCCCGAGGTCTTCGACCAGGACGACGAAGAAGGCCTGGTGGTGCTCCGCCACCCCGCGCCGGCCCCTGAGCACCGGGCCGCCGCCCGGATGGCCGTCGGCCTCTGCCCCGCCGGAGCCCTCGCCCTCAACTCCCCGGACTCCACGGACGCGTAGTGACCGTGGCACTCCCGGACCGAGAACCCCGCACCGCGCACCGGTGGGGGGCTCTCGCGTGTGCGGACTCACCTCCACGGCCTTCGTGTTGATCCTCCCGGGCATGGACGAACGCCGGCTCGCGGACGCCGCCCCGTTCTCCTCGCTCGCCGACGAGCCCCCGAAGGCAGCTCCGTCGTCGTCCTCCTCGCCATGGCTCGCCCTGCGCGGCTCCGCCACACCCCGCCTCAGCCCGCGAACCGCTCCGCCGCAGCATCACCCGCTACGGGCTCGGCGGCTCGCACCCACCGACGACGGCGCAGCGCGATACCGGCGCGGGCAGGACGATGGTCCACCGAGGGGTTTTACCGGACACCGGATGAGGGAAGCAGCGAAGGCACGTCAGGGTGGTCCGCGAGCAGCCGGGCCAGTGGACCTTGCGCTACGGAGCGGAGTGGCCACGGAGCATCAGGTGCACATCCAGGGGGCACGGCCGTCGGCACGGTCCGCCCGTCGAGAATCCGAGGAGAACACCACACGGAGCAAGGCAACGACAGTGCGTAACGATGCCGTCGGTGCGCTCGCGGTCCGATACTGGAACCACCGGGTCCCGGCACGTCCGAGGCGCCATCGAACGCACCTGACAATCCATCAGCAAAGTCGGCACGAGGTCAGCATCAGCCCCGCCGGCCCCCGACCGTCAGAGACCACCAGAGACCGCCAAGATCAAAAACGGGCCACACCCACTCCGAACTGGGAATACACAGGCCGGAGGCCCGGCTGCCGAGCTCCCCAGGAGGTACCCATGAAGATGCTGATCAACGTCGCCGAGAGCGTGGTCACCGATGCGCTGCGCGGGATGGCCGCGGCGCACCCCGAATTGGTGGTGGATGCCGAGAACCGGGTGATCGTGCGACGGGATGCGCCGGTGGAGGGGAAGGTGGCGCTGCTGTCCGGGGGCGGCAGCGGGCACGAGCCGCTGCACGGGGGCTTCGTCGGGCCCGGGATGCTGGATGCCGCATGTCCGGGCGAGGTCTTCACCTCGCCGGTGCCCGATCAGATGGTGCGTGCCGCCGCGGCCGTCGACAGTGGCCACGGCGTGTTGTTCCTCGTGAAGAACTACACGGGGGACGTGCTCAACTTCCAGATGGCGGCGGAGCTGGCGGAGGACGAAGGCGTGCAGGTGGCCAGCGTGCTCGTCAATGACGATGTCGCGGTGACCGACTCGACGTTCACGGCGGGGCGGCGCGGCACCGGGGCCACGCTCTTCGTGGAGAAGATCGCCGGTGCCGCGGCTGAGGAGGGCATGCCGCTGGAGCGGGTGGAGGCGCTGGCCCGGCAGGTCGTGGAGTCGTCGCGCAGCTTCGGTGTGGCGCTGAGTGCCTGTACGACCCCGGCAAAGGGCAGCCCGACGTTCGATCTCCCGGCCGGGGAGCTGGAGTTGGGGGTCGGGATTCACGGCGAGCCGGGGCGGGAGCGTCGCGCGATGATGACCTCGCGCGAGATCGCGGACTTCACGGTGAACGCGATCCTGGAGGACCTGGATCCGAGGCTGCCGGTACTGGTGCTGGTCAACGGCATGGGCGCGACCCCGCTGCTGGAGCTGTACGGATTCAACGCGGAGGTCCGCCGGGTGCTCGACGAGCGGGGCGTGGCGGTGGCCCGCACGCTCGTCGGGAACTATGTGACGTCGCTGGACATGGCGGGCTGCTCGGTGACGCTGTGCCAGGTCGACGGGGAGCTGCTGCGACTGTGGGACGCGCCGGTGGAGACAGCCGGCCTCCGCTGGGGGCGGTGACAACAGCTTCCGTATCCCTGGCCGGACCCGTAGCGGCTCCCCGTAGCCGCACCCGTCCCGCTTTCCTGCTCAGTGCCCGAACAACCAAGGAGAGTATGCCGTGTCCGAAACGGTGCTGGATGCCACGTTCTTCGTACGCTGGATGACGGCGGCCGCCGCCGTCATCGACCGGGAGGCCGACCGGCTCACCGAGCTGGACTCGCCCATCGGTGACGCCGACCACGGAAGGAACATGCAGCGCGGCTTCACGGCCGTGGTCAAGATGGTGGAGGCCGAGCCGCCCGCCACGCCCGGTGCGGTGCTGACCGCCGCCGGACGGCAGTTGATCTCCAGTGTGGGCGGGGCGTCCGGACCGCTGTACGGGACGATGCTGCGGCGCGCCGGCAAGGCGCTGGGCGAGGCGCCGCAGGTGTCGGCGCAGGAGCTGCGGTCGGGGCTGGCTGCCGGGGTGGACGCGGTGGGACAGCTCGGCGGCTCGGCGCCGGGTGACAAGACGATGCTCGATGCGCTGGTGCCGGGGGTCGAGGCGCTGGCGACCTCCTTCGACGCGGCGGCCGAGGCGGCCGAGCAGGGCGCGGTGGCGACCGTACCGATGCAGGCCAGGAAGGGCCGGGCGAGTTATCTCGGGGAGCGCAGCATCGGGCATCAGGACCCGGGGGCGACCTCGTCGGCGCTGCTGTTCGCGGCGCTCGCGGAGGTGGCGAAGTGAGCGCGCGGACGACGGACGGTGCGGCCGGCGGCGAGGGTGCGCCGGTCGGAGTGGTGCTGGTGTCGCACAGCGGGCCGGTCGCGGAATCCGTGGCGGCGCTGGCGATCGGGCTGGCTGGAAGCGGCGACACGGTGCCGGTGGCGGCCGCGGGCGGTACGCCGGACGGCGGACTGGGGACGAGTGCGGAGCTGATCACCAAGGCGGCACGGACGGTGGACCGTGGGGCGGGCGTGGCGGTCCTGGTCGACCTGGGCAGCGCCGTACTGACCGTCAAGGCCCTGATCGCCGAGGGCGATGAACTCCCCGAGGGCGCACGGCTGGTGGACGCCCCCTTCCTGGAGGGCGCGGTGGCCGCTGTGGTCACCGCGGCGACCGGGGCGGACCTGGACGCGGTCGCGGCGGCGGCCGGGGAGGCGCACGGCTACCGCAAGGAGTGAGGGACGGCGTGCGCGAGGCCGCCGGCTCCCGCCCCGCTCAGGGCTTGCGGGCGACGCCCGCGTAGCAGGCGGCCTCCGCGTCGGTGACATGGGTGGCGTCCTCGGGACGGTCGGGGCGCCACTGGTGGGAGAGGGTGACGCCCGGCTCCAGCAGCTCCCAGCCGTCGAAGAAGCGCAGGAATTCGGGGTGCGAGCGGAACTGGAGCCGGGTGCCCGCGTCGCCGTAGATCTTGATGATCTTGTTCATCGCCTCGGGGCTGAAATCCGGTGTCGCATGGCTCATCGCGAGGGTGCTGCCGCTGGGGAGCGCGGCCTTGAGGGTCTCGACGATGGTGTGGGCGCGGTCCTGGCCGTCGTCGGGGACGAAGTGCATCAGCGCGTTCAGGCTGAGCGCGACCGGGCGGTTCAGGTCGAGGGTGTCGAGGAGCTGGGGTGCCTTGAGGATGCCGGCCGGATCGGTGACATCGGCCTGGACGTAGGCGGTGCGTCCCTCGGGGGTGCTGAGCAGGAGGGCCGCGGCGTGCGCGAGGACGATCGGGTCGTTGTCGGTGTAGACGACCCGGGCGTCGCCGGCGATGCCCTGGGCGATGTCGTGGAGGTTGGGCGGGGTGGGGATGCCCGTGCCGATGTCGAGGAACTGCCGCATGCCGGACGCGGCGAGGACGCGGGTGGCGCGGTGCATGAACTCGCGGTTGATGCGGGCGGCGACCAGCGCGGCGGGGAAGGCGCCCAGCACGGCTCCGGCGGCCATCCGGTCGGCCAGGAAGTTGGTCTTGCCGCCCAGGAAGTAGTCGTAGATACGGGACGAGTGGGCCCGGTCCAGCTGGAGGTCCACCACGGACTCGTGCTCGCTCATCGTCTGCTGCCTCCCCAGTACGGCGCTCCGCCCCGGCGTGCGGTGCCGGCCCCTCACGAGCCGCGCACTCCAGGAGGCGCGTCAACCGCCGCCGTGCGCCCGGCTGTTGGAGCCCTGCCCCGTTCACCCCGGATCATGCCGGAGCACGCCGGGCGGGGTTCCTGACGGTCGGGCCTGCCGCGGCTAGGGGCGGTCACATGCCACCGTCACGCGTAGTCATATGAATACGCAGCGGCAGATTTTTGCCCTCCCGATGCCACAAACGGGCTCACTTTCCGGTTCATTGGAGGGTGAGGGCAAAGCGTCCTCCCGCTGCCATCGGCGCTTCGGCGCCCGGCTCGGTGCACGGCAAACGGAACGAGGGCGGCTCGTGAGCGCAGACCGGGACCGATTGCTACCGGCGTGCGCCCCCGCGCATGTCCGTACCACGGAGTTAGCGCCACTCCCCCGCAGTTCGCTCCCGGTCGTCGCGCCCGCACCGCTCGACCGCCAGCTGTCGATCACCTTCGAGGCGTTCCTGGCGACGCATGCACGGAAGTGGCTGACGTACGCCTATCTGCACACCGGCAGCGAGAGCGCGGCCCGTGAGGTGACCCGGACGGCATACGAACAGCTCGGCCGGCTGTGGCCGCATGCGCTGCGGCAGGCGTCGGTGGAGGCGTACGCCTGGTCGGTCCTCAAGGAACGCGTGGTGGAGTGGCTGTACGACCACCAGCAGCCCACCGCGCTCACCGAGACCGCCGCCTTCGCCGTGGTCACCCATGCTCTGCTGCGCGAGTGCCAGCAGCAGTTCGCCATGCTGGAGAGCCAGCTGGGGCTGTATGCGGCGATCGCCCGGCTGCCCGAGCGGCAGTGCGACGTGATCGTGCTGCGGCATGTCATCGGGTACAGCGACGCGCAGATCGGCTCGTTGCTCGGCGTCGACGAAGTCACCGTCCGCTCCTATGCGAGCCGCGGCAAGCGCAAGCTCGCCGCGGCGCTCGGTATCGATCAGGGAAATCACAGGGGGAACTGACCATGTCGCACATCTGCCCCGCGGGCCGCCGGGAGACCGTCGAGACACTGCTCAGCGCCGCCGCGACGGTGTCCGGTATCGACGATCTGGCCGGCTTCCGCGACCTCGACGACGCGGGGGTGCTCGGCCCTCTCGGCGCCGCCGTCCGGGCCGGGGCAGCGGCGGCGGACGGTCCGCCGACGGCACCGCGGGCGGACCGCCCCGGCCATGGCGCGCCCACCACCTACCCCAGCGCCCGCGACGAGGCCACCCACGAGCTCCAGCTGGCCTGTGCGCTGGTCGTCAACGCGGCGGCGGCCGCGGCGAGCCTGGAGCGGCTGGTCGACGACCATCACATCGACCCCGAGGGCGCGCTGGTCTTCGCCTGTCTGCTGCACATCACCGGACGCGACGACGCGGCGCACTTCTGGTGGCACTTCGGCGCCGGCGCCGGCAGCCGGACCGCCGCCTACTGCCTGTACCTCTCCCACCGCCGCAACGGCGAGTACCGTGACGCCGCCTACTGGCGGGAGCAGGCCGCGCATGCCCCCGACGAGGAGCGCCGGTCCACGGCCGCGTTCGACGAGAAGCAGCTGCTGCCGGACGCCGCCCGCCACAACCTTCTCGTCCAGTGGCACAGCGGGCTCGCCCCGACCCTGCCGAGCACGCTGGAGAACGTGATCAACCGGCTCGTCGTGGACAGCGACGACGAGGATTTCGGCGAGATCCCGCGTCCCTCGCCCACGCTCGTACGGGACCTCGGCCGGGCGGAGTGACGACGGGGGCCGGCACCTCGCACGGTCGCCCGTCTGCGGGCCTCAGGAGTCGTCCCAGGAGTCGTCCGTTCCCCTGGACGGGTCCTCCGCCACCGGCGGCCACTCCGGGCGGGTGGCGTCGGGAACCGTGGCCAGCGCATGGCCGACGGTGGGGTAGCACGAGAAGACGTTGAGGGACTGCGTGCCGACCAGCAGCCGCAGCATCCGTACGCCGAGCGAGGCCAGCATCAGCCTGCCCTCCAGGCGCCGGCACAGCCATTCCAGGGCGAGCAGGCAGCTCAGCCCCCGCGAGTCGCAGAAGCGCAGCGCGGTCAGATCGAGCACCAGGAAGCGGTGGCCGGCCGACACCACCGACCGTGCCTCGGCGAGAAATGCCTGCTCCGTACGGAGGTCCAGGTCTCCGCTGACGCGCAGCACCGCGCACTCCTCCGCCTCCACGATCGCAGTGACCGCCAACGACCGCATCTCCGAGCTCATGCCGTCCAGACTAAGCGCCGCCGTTCGCCACACCACCGCTGCGGCCCGCCGGCGCACAACGGGCCGCCCCGGAAGCCCCGCCCCGTCACCCCCGTACGGGCCCGCCGCCAGGGCGATACGGGCACCCGTTCGTGCATGTGGCCAAGGTGACAGGGCTCCGGAGCGGGCAAAAACGGTCAGGTTTTCCTCCGTCGCGGGCAGCCTTCCGCGCCGCCACGCTTGCTATAAACCTGATGCGGGCGGAAACGGGCAGTCCCGTGACCGAACGGAAACCGGAATCAGCCAGAATTCGAGCAGGAGTGATCCCATGAGGGCCGAGGAACGCCAGCACCGCATCCTCGCGCTCGCCCGGCAGTCCGGCCGGGTCGAGGTCGCCGATGCCGCGGCGGAGTTCGGGGTCGCCCGTGAAACCGTACGGCGCGATCTGAGCGAGCTGGAGCGCCGGGGGCTGATCCGGCGCACCCACGGCGCGGCGTATCCGGTCGAGAGCGCCGGGTTCGAGACCACGCTGGCCCGGCGGGAGACCCAGCAGGTGGACGAGAAGCGCCGGATCGCGGCGGCCGCCGCGACGCTGGTCGGCGAGGCCGAGACGGTGTTCGTCGACGAGGGCTACACCCCTGAGCTGGTCGCCACGCTGCTGCCGGCCGGCCGCCCGCTGACCGTGATCACCGCATCGCTGCGGACCGCCTCGCTGGTCGCGGCCTGCGAGTCGACCACGGTGCTGCTGGCCGGCGGGCGGGTCCGCTCCGGGACCCAGGCGACGGTGGGGTCCTGGGCCCGGGACATGCTCGCCCGGTTCGTGATCGACCTGGCGTTCCTGGGGGCGAACGGCATCTCCCGGGAGCACGGTCTGACCACCCCGGACCCGGCGGTCGCCGAGGTGAAGGAGCAGGCCGTGCGCTCCTCGCGGCGGCGAGTGCTGGTCGGGGTGCACAGCAAGTTCGGCGCCAGCAGCTTCTGCCGGTTCGCCGAGGTGAGTGACTTCGACACGATCGTCACCGACGCGGGGCTGTCCGCGCCGGAGGCACATCGCTATTCGCTCCTGGGGCCGCAGGTGCTCAGGGTCTGACCGGGACGGGGCCGCCCGGACGACCGGCCCGCACCGTGGCACCACATCCCCCACAGCACACCGCCGAAGACCGTACCGCCGGCCGTCGGACGGCTCCCCGGCGTACCCGCAGGACGGCGTCGTACACCCCGGAACCGCCCCTTGTGCGGCATTTCGCCCGACATCCCACATGCCCCTCCCCATCCCCCGTCCCCCGAAAGGTACGAGCCGTGAGAGCACGATCCCCCGGACCAGGCCGCGGCGGCCGCCCCATAGGGCTGACCGCCCTCGCCGTGGCCCTGGCACTGTCCACCGCAGGCTGCTACCGCGGGGCCGGCGACGCGGGCAACGACAGCCGTCACACCATCAATGTCCTGATGGTCAACAATCCGCAGATGGTGGATCTGCAACGGCTCACCGCCGAGCACTTCACCAAGGAGACCGGCATCAAGGTCAACTTCACCGTGCTGCCGGAGGACGATCTGCGCGACAAGATGAGCCAGGACTTCTCCAGCCAGGCCGGGCAGTACGACGTGGCCAGCGTCAGCAACTACGAGACGCCCATCTACGCCCGCAACGGCTGGCTCTCCCCGCTCGGTGAACGGGCCGCCAAGGACGCCGCGTTCGACCAGGACGACATCCTGAAGCCGGTCCGCTCCTCCCTCACCGCTGCCGACGGCAAGGTCTACGCGGAGCCCTTCTACGGCGAATCGTCCTTCCTGATGTACCGCAAGGACCTCCTCAAGGCCGCCGGGCTGACCATGCCCGCACGGCCCACCTGGCACCAGGTCGCCGCCCTCGCCGCCAAGCTGGACGGCTCCCGCAAGGGCCAAAAGGGCATCTGTCTGCGCGGCCAGCCCGGCTGGGGCCAGCTGGCGGCCCCGCTGACCACCGTCGTCAACACCTTCGGCGGCACCTGGTTCGCCAAGGACTGGCAGCAGAAGGTCGACAGCCCCGAATTCACCAAGGCCACCCGGTTCTACGTCGATCTGGTGCGGGCGCACGGCCAGGCGGGCGCCCCGCAGGCCGGCTACACCGAGTGCCTCAACGACATGCAGCAGGGCAAGGTCGCCATGTGGTACGACGCGACGGCCGGCGCCGGTTCGCTGGAGAGCGGCGAATCCAAGGTCGCGGGCAAGGTCGGCTATGCGCCGGCGCCGGTGGAGCGGACCCGTGACGCGGGCTGGCTGTTCACCTGGGCCTGGGGCGTGCAGAAGGCCAGTACGCACCAGGACGCGGCCTGGCGGTTCGTCCGCTGGGCCTCGGGCAAGGGCTACGAGCGGCTGGTGGGCCGCGAACTGGGCTGGTCGAGGGTGCCCGGCGGCAAGCGAGCCTCCCTCTACCGCGACCCTGACTACGTCAAGGAGGCCGGGGCGTTCGCCGGCCCGACCGAGCGGGCGATCCGCTCCGCCCGGCCCGGCGACCCCGGCGTACAGCAACGACCGGCCCCCGGCATCCAGTTCGTCGGCATCCCGGAGTTCGCCGACCTGGGCACCAAGGTCTCGAACGAGATCAGCGCGGCCATCGCCGGCAAACAGAGCGTGCCCGAGGCCCTCAAGAAGAGCCGGCGACTGGCACAGGAGGTGTCCGATGCCTACACGGACCACTGAACCGGCCCCCGGCGCCACCACGGCCGCCGTGCACCCCACCGGCGGCCCGGCCGCCCGCGCCCGCCGCACCGGGCGGGCGAAGGACTGGGCCCGCCGCGCACCGCTGCTCCCCGCGCTGGTCTTCCTCATCGTCGTCACCCAACTCCCGTTCCTGGCCACCGTGGTGATCTCCTTCACCCGCTGGAACGCGCTGGCCCCCGACAACCGCGGCTTCGCCGCCCTCGACAACTACCGCGCCGTGTTCACCGACCCGGCGATGCGTGCCTCGGTGGGCACGACGGTGCTGCTGACCGTGACCGTGGTCCTGGTCAGCCTGCTGCTCGGGCTCGGTCTGGCACTGCTGCTCGACCGCGGCTTCCGCGGACGCGGCATCGTCCGCACCTTGCTCATCACGCCGTTTCTGATCGTGCCGGTCGCCTCCGCGCTGCTGTGGAAGCACGCGCTGTACAACGCCTCGTACGGGCTGATCAACGGCTCGCTGACCTGGATATGGCGGCTGTTCGGCAGCGACAGCCCGCCGCAGCCGGACTGGATGACCGACTCGCCGCTGGCCGCGGTGGAGATGTCGCTGATCTGGCAGTGGACGCCGTTCATGATGCTGATCCTGCTGGCCGGGCTCCAGAGCCGGGCCTCGGACGCCGTCGAGGCGGCCCGGATGGACGGCGCCTCCGCCTTCGACATCTTCCGCTATCTCACCCTGCCGCACCTGCGCCGCTACCTCGAACTGGCCGCACTGCTGGGCACGGTGTACGTCGTGCAGAACTTCGACGCGGTGTTCACCATCACGTCCGGCGGTCTCGGCACGGCCAACCTTCCGTACACGATCTACCAGACCGTCTACCAGTCCCATGACTACGGACGGGCATCCGCGCAGGGCGTGGTCGTGGTGCTGTGCTCGCTGCTGGTGGCGACCTTTGCGCTGCGCACCGTCTCGTCCCTGCTGCGCGAGGAGATAACGGCATGACCACTACGTCCTTGCTCCCGCGCCGCGCCGGGGCCCCCGCCACCGGTCGCCGGCGGCGCACCGGCAGCCTGCTGGGCCTGGTGGCCTGGCTGTGCGGCATCGCCTTCTTCCTGCCCGTCGCCTGGATGGTGCTGACGTCCTTCCACAGCGAGACGGACGCGGCGACCAACCCGCCGAGCGTCGGTGCCGGGATCAGCCTGCACGGCTACCGCGAGTTCTTCGGGGCGGCGGGCGGCGGTGTCAGCCCCTGGCCCCCGCTGATCAACTCGCTGACCGCCTCCGTCGTCTCCACCCTGCTGGTGCTGCTGCTGGCGGTGCCCGCCGCCTACGCCCTGTCCATCAAGCCGGTACGCAAATGGAGCGACGTCCTCTTCTTCTTCCTCTCCACGAAGATGCTGCCGCTGGTGGCCGGGCTGCTGCCGGTCTATCTCGTCGCGCAGAACACCGGGATGCTCGACAGCATCTGGCTGCTGGTCATCCTCTACACCTCGATGAACCTGCCGATCGCGGTGTGGATGATGCGCTCGTTCCTCGCCGAGGTCCCCGTCGAGATGCTGGAGGCCGCCTCGATCGACGGCGCGGGGCTGGCCACCACCCTGACCCGGATCGTCGCCCCGGTCGCGATGCCGGGGATCGCGGCAACGGCCCTGATCTCCTTCATCTTCAGCTGGAACGAGCTGTTGTTCGCCCGGGTCCTGACCGGTGTCGTGGCTGGTACCTCGCCGGTGTTCCTGACCGGACTCGTGACCAGCCAGGGCCTGTTCCTGGCCAAGGTGTGCGCCGCCGCCACCGTCATCTCCCTCCCGGTGCTCATCGCCGGGTTCGCCGCCCAGGACAAACTGGTCCAGGGCCTGTCGCTTGGAGCCGTGAAATGAAAGCCGCAGTGATCAGCGCGCCCGGCAAGGTCGAGGTCGCCACCGTCGCGGACCCGACGCCCGGTCCCCGTGAGGTCGTGGTCTCCGTCGCCGCCTGCGGGCTGTGCGGTACCGATCTGCACATCCTCCAGGGCGAGTTCGCGCCCACGCTGCCCGTCGTGCCGGGCCATGAGTTCGCCGGTACGGTCGTGGCGACCGGCAGCGCGGTCACCGAACTCGCCGAGGGCGACCGGGTGGCCGTCGACCCGTCCCTCTACTGCCACGAGTGCCACTACTGCCGCATCGGACGCAACAACCTCTGTGAGCGGTGGGCCGCCATCGGGGTGACCACGGCGGGCGGCGCCGCGGAGTTCGCCGTCGCCCCGGTCGCGAACTGCGTCAAGCTGCCCGATCACGTCCGTACCGAGGACGCGGCCCTCATCGAGCCGCTCTCCTGCGCCGTACGCGGCTACGACATCCTGCGCTCGGCGCAGCTGGGCACCAGCGTCCTCATCTACGGCTCGGGCACGATGGGCCTGATGATGCTCGAACTCGCCAAGCGCACCGGCGCGGCCGGGGTCGATGTCGTCGACATCAACCCCGCGCGGCTGGCCACCGCCCGCACGCTGGGATGCAGCAACGCGGCCGGTTCCGCCGACGAGCTGGACCGCCCGCGCGGCTGGGACGTGGTCATCGACGCCACCGGCAACGAACACGCCATCCAGGACGCCCTGGGGCGGGTCGGCAAGGGCGGCACCTTCCTCCAGTTCGGCGTCGCCGACTACGCCGCCCGCGCCGTCATCGAGCCCTACCGCATCTACAACCAGGAGATCACCATCACCGGCTCGATGGCCGTGCTGCACAGCTACGAACGCGCCGCGGAGCTCTTCGCGGCCGGTGTCCTGGACCCGGAGGTCTTCATCAGCGACCGGCTCCCGCTGGACCAGTACGCCGAGGCGCTGTCCCGCTTCCAGGCGGGTGAAGGGCGGAAGATCCAGGTGCGGCCGTGACGGCCGGGCGGCCCGGGGCGGTCCGCCGCCGGGCCGCCGCCCGGTCGCTGCCGGGCCGCCGCCGCACCGCTCACTGCGGCTGGCGTACGGGGGCGAGTTCGCCGTGCAGCAGCGCCGTGCCGAGCGGAGTGAGGGCGTGGATGACCGAACCGCCGTCGCGCCGGCTGCGGGCCAGGTTGGCCTCCCGCAGTGCGCTCACATGCTCGCTGGCCGAGGGCGCGGAGACCCGTAAGCGGCGGGCCAGTTCACCGGTGGTGGCCGGGGCGTCGAGCGCGGCGAGGATACGGGCTCTGGTGCGGCCGAGCAGGGCGGACAGCGCCTGCGGGTGGCAGCTGCGGGTGGTGGCCGGCACCCAGTCCGTGGCGTGTTCGACGGGATAGACCAGGACCGGCGGCAGGCCGGGGTCGGCGAGGGCGATGGGTCTGCGCCAGCAGAAGTGGGAGGGGATCAGGCGCAGCCCGCGTCCGCCCAGGCGCAGATCGCGGTCCCGTGGGTAGTCGACGTGCAGGACCGGCGGCTCCCAACGGAGTGCGGGGCGGAAGGTGTTGAGCATGCCGTCGACGCCGGCGCGGCAGAGCATGCGGGTACGGCCGCCCCGGTCGCAGTCGACCGTGGCGGCCGCGCCCGTCCATTCGGGGGCTATCACCGCGCGGTGCACCTCCTGGATCGCGGCGGCCAGCTCGTCGAGCGGCTGCCGGCTTCCCGTGGCCAGCGCGCCGGTCCAGCGCGGGAGCCGGGCCGCCAGCCCTGCCCGGGCGGATTCCGCGGTCAGCCGCACCCGGGGGGTGTCCCGCAGCGCCTCCAGCCCGGCGGCCAGCCCGTCGCGGGCCGCATCGGGGGTGAGGAAGTCCGGGAAGTAGCGGGCGTCTGCCGGTGCCAGCGTCCCGATCAGCCCCGCTGCGCGGTTCAGTCCCCGCTCGCCCAGTTCGCGGCGCGCCCGCGCGCGCCAGGCGCCGTACACCGGCACGCCGCGCCCCGGCGGCACCACATGGTGCATGGCCAGCACCGTTTCCCAGAGGGGATCGGGCTCGGCGGCGATCTGTACGCGCGCGAGATCCCGGTCATCGAAGTGAATACGCAACATGCGGCCCCCGCGGCATGCTCATGACCCTGTCGCCAGGGCCCCCCGTTCGAGGCTGTTGTCCGGCCCCGCCGCAAGACTGCCCGCCCTCAACGGGGGTGTCCAGGGCGGCTTGTGGCCTTTGGTGTGTGCGGGTGGTGAAGGCGGGGAGTGCGGGGCGTCCGTGTTCAGGCCCCGCTCGCGAGCCGGTCCGCCAGCCGCTCCAGGAACACCCGCTGGCCCACCACCAGCCGCTGGTGCGCCTCGTGCGGGGGGAACCAGGCCACCCGGTCGATCTCGGGGAAGGTGCCGGTCACCCCGGATCCGCGCGGCCATTCCATCTCGAAGGTGCCGGGCACGATCCGCTCCGGATCGAGATCGCTCTCGACCGCCCACACCGTCACCACCTTGCCGCTCGCCTGGCGTGCCTCCCCCAGGGGCACACAGGGCCCGTCGGGAGGCGGGATCCCCAGCTCCTCCTCGAACTCCCGCCGGGCCGCGTCCCACGCTTCCTCCGGCGGTACGTACTCGCCCTTGGGCACGGACCATCCGCCCGCGTCCCGCCGCTCCCACAACGGCCCGCCCATGTGCCCCAGCAGCACCTCGATGCCGGCCGCCGCACCCCGGTACAGCAGCAGCCCGGCACTGCGCTTTCCCGCCATGGCCGCTACCCTTCCCCGCCGTCGTGCGCGCCGAGCACCGTCTCCACGGTGTCCGCCTCGGCGGCCGTCTTGTCCTCCCGGTAGCGCACCACCCGCGCGAAGCGCAGGGTGACACCCGCCGGGTAGCGCGAGGACGTCTGGAGCCCGTCGTAGGCGATCTCGACGACGAGTTCCGGACGCACCGTCACGACATGGCCGTTGTCCGCCACCGCGAGTTCCCGCAGCCGTTCGGTCTGCCAGCCGAGGGTGGCGTCGGTGAGGCCCTTGAACGTCTTGCCCAGCATGACGAATCCGCCGTCCGCGCCGCGCGCCCCGAGGTGGAGGTTGGACAGCTTTCCGGTGCGTCGGCCGTGGCCCCACTCCGCCGCGAGCACCACCAGGTCCAGGGTGTGCACGGGCTTCACCTTCAGCCAGGCGGCGCCCCGGCGGCCCGCGCTGTAGGGGGCGTCCAACGCCTTGACCACGACGCCCTCATGGCCCCGGCGCAGGGTCGCGGACCAGAAGTCCTCGGCGGCCGCGCGGGCCGCGGCGTCGGACGGGTCCCCGACCACCTGGCGGCGCACCCGCAGACGCTCGGGGACCAGCCGCGCCAGCTCCGTATGCCGCTGCTCGCCCGGCAGTTCCAGCAGATCACGGCCGTCGACCGACAGGAGGTCGAAGAAGACCGGGGACAACGGCAGCGCGGCCTGCGCCGCGGAGACGTCCACCCGCGAGCCGAAGCGTCCCGCGACCCGCTGGAAGGGCACCGGCCGGCCCTCGCCGTCCAGGGCGATCACCTCGCCGTCCAGGATGAAGCGGGCGGCCGGCAGCTCCCGGGCGACGGCGGCCACCTCGGGGAGCCGGTCGGTGACCTCGTCCAGGGTGCGGGTGTGGATCCGTACGTCCGGCCCGTCCCGGTGGACCTGTACGCGGATGCCGTCGAGCTTCTCCTCCACCGCGCAGGCACCGAGCTTGTCGACCGCCTCGGCCACCGATTTGGCGCTGTGCGCCAGCATCGGCCCGACCGGGCGGCCGACGGTGAGCCGGAACGCCGCGAGCGCCGACGGCCCCTCGGCGAGCAGCGCCCGTGCGACCTCCTGGAGTCCGCCCGCCAGCATCACGGCCCGGCGTACGTCGGCCGCGGGCACCTCGGTCGCGGCGGCGAGCCCTTCGACCGCGATGGCGTCCAGGGCGCCCTGCCGCACCTCGCCGGTGAGCAGGCCGGTCAGGAAGCGCTGTTCCTCCCGCGTCGCCGCGGCCAGCAGTTCCCTGACCCGCCGGCGCCGCTCCCCCTGCGCCCCGGCCCCTGCGACCTGCGCCAGGCCGGTCAGCGCCGTATCCACGTCACGCACGGTCAGTGCGGCGCGGTCCGCCGCCGCCACCGGCTCGCGCAGCACGCTCCAGCCCACCCCGATCCGCCCCTGGGGCAGCCGGCCGGCCAGATACGGGATGACGACCGGGACGTCCTCCGGCGCGGCGGCGCGGAACAGCCCGGCCAGCAGCGCGATCTTCCGCGAGCGCGCCGACGTCGCGGCGACCTCCCCCGACACCCGTGCGAGATCCGCCAGCAGCATAGGGCCATGGTGCCCCCGCGGCGCCGTCCCCGCTCCCCGGCCGCGAAATGGGCGGGCCGGTGCGGCACCGCGGCCTTCCGCAGGCGGACCGCCGGGCCCGCGTCAGGGCGCGAGATACGAGTGGAAGACGTTCTCCGGGTCCCACTGCGCCTTGATTTCCTGGAGACGGTCCCAGGCGGCGGGGGTGTACGAGCGCCGGGCCCGTGCGGCGTCGGCTTCCAGATCCGTTTCGGCGATGAAGTGGAAACCGTCGCCCTGCGGATCCGCGGCCGCCATGACCTCGCGCAGCCAGCGCGCATGCGTCTCGTCGTCGGCCGGGTCGTCCCAGACCGCGTAGCAGACGAAGTAGGACTCGCCGAGCGGGGAGAAGGCCATGTTCCGCAGCAGGGCCGGGTGCCCGGAGACCGGCTGCACGGGCGCGAGCACCAGGGACTTCCCGGAGGGGGCGCGGGCCAGCAGGTCGGCGATACGGGTCAGCTGGGTGGCATAGCTCTCCTGGGACCACAGGGTGTCCGCCGCATACCGGTGCGCCGGTGGCCAGGCCGCCGCCGCGCCCTCGTGCAGAGCGACGAAGGACTGCGGCGCGGGCGGATGCCGGGCGACGGCGAGTTCACCGAAGGGGCAGTCGGCGAACGGTTCCAGCGCTCGCAGGGCTTCGCTCCGTGTCGCGGCGAACGCGGTGGCGGAGACCGTGATCCGGGGCCCGGCCGGAGCGCTGTCCGCCGGCGGACCGGAGGGCACGAGGACGAACGCGGTTTCGACGTACGGCGGGAGCCCGCGTGCGACCCGCTCGGCCCACTCCGCCACCCGGGCGACCTCGGCCAGCGGGAAGGTGAGGGAGGTCGCCATGATCGCTGCGGGGTGGGGGTGCAGGGCGAGGCGGAAGCGGGTGACGACGGCGCAGAATCCCGGCCCGGCGCCCCGCACGGCCCAGAAGAGGTCGGGGTTCCGGGTTTCGCTACAGACGACCGTGCGCCCGTCGGCGGTGACGGCCCGGATCTCCTCGACGGACGCGCAGGACGCCCCCCATGCGCGGGAGTTCCAGCCGAGACCGCCGCCGAGCAGAAATCCGCCGACCGCCACGGTGGGGCAGTGACCGACGGGAAAGGCCAGATCCTGCGGGGTGAGGACCGCGACCAGCTCCTGACCGGTGGCGGCGGGCTCCACCATGGCCGTCGCCGGCGCGGTGCCGGTGGCGGGCGTGACGCGGCACTCCCGGAGCGCGGAGAGATCGAGCAGCAGGCCCCGGTCGCGGAGTGACGAGCCGGACCAGTTGTGCCCGCCGGAACACATCGAGACCTGGAGTCCCCTGGCGCGGGCATAGGTGACGGCCTGTGCCACCTCCGCTTCCGAGGCGGCGCGCACGATGGCCTCGGGGAAGCGCCCGGGCCGCCGCTCGTTCCACACCGCGGCGGAGCGGGCCTTCTCGTAGCCGGGGTCGCCCCGCCGGATCAGCCTGTCCTCGATATCTGCCGCCGGTGTCGGTCCCGGTGGGCGCATCGTGGCCTCCTCACCAGATCTGGTGGGTGATCAGGCCGAAGACGGCGATGGCCACCAGGTAGCAGAGCACCACCAGAGCGAGGCCCAGCACCTGCGCCCGGCGGTTTCCGGCAACCCGGGAGGGGACCAGCCAGAAGGCGAACACCTTGTTCACGATCGGCATCAGCAGCCAGGTCAGCGCGCTGACGCTCAGTACGTTGGAGAGGAACAGTCCGATGTACTCACGGATGGTGAGTTTCTCCAGCCCGACTCCGACGGTGAGGTTGAGCACCATCACCGTCGGATAGAGCGCCAGGACGACGGACATCGCCTGCTTCCAGTTGGGCGGGGCGTTGCCCCGCTTGTCGTGGTCGAACTGGAACCAGCCGCTGAACGCCGAACCGACCTTGCGCACGTCGTACGAGGTGAAGTACTTGCTTCCCTCGTTCAGCAGTTTGGCGCGCACATCGGAGTCGAGCCAGTCGTCGAGGTGCTCGCGGGAGTCGAACCGGAAGACGACCACCCAGTGCTCCTGGACGCCCTCCACCGGCTTGAACATTTCGGACCCCATGAAACCCGGCGCCTTCTCCTGCGCCTTGAGCGTCTTTTCCTGCCAGGCGAGAAACTGCTGCTCGGATCCCGGCTTGACCTCGTGGGAGATGACCGCCGTCACCACATCGGGTGCCGGCTGTGCCGGGCTGCCGCCATGGAGCACTTCCTGCGTCGGAAGGCCCTCGAAGAGTTCGCGTGCTTCATCGAGCAATGCCTGCCGCCGGTTCGAATCCAGCCAGACGGTCAGCTGCTCCATACCGGAAAACCGGAATACGGCCACCCATTCGTTTTCCTCGCCGGCGCCGGGGTACACCTCGGCGCCCACGAAACCCTCGAATTCACGGGCAGCCTGATTCGTCTTGTCCTGCCAGCGCTGATACTCGTCGGTCCGGCCTTCACGCACCTTCTGCGAGGTCACAACGGTGGCGTTGTCTGCCGCGGAACCACGGCTTGCACGGGCACTCACCTTGAGTAGCCTAGTACATAGGAGATTTACGCGGCAAATGGGGCATTTGCCTAACCGTTCCGCAGAGGAATCGATGCCGATCGGAGACTCGGTAATGGACCAGAAAGAACTTCTCGCAGAGGCTGTACGGCTGGCCACGGAATCCGTGGAGAACGGCTGGGGCGGCCCGTTCGGTGCGGTACTCGCACGCGACGGGAACATCCTCGCCCGCGGGCAGAACCGTGTACTGCTGACCGGCGACCCCACCGCGCACGCCGAGATCGAGACGATCCGGAAAGCCGTGCAGGTCCTCAACCCCGAGGCTCCGAGCATCGCCGTGGAGCGTCAGAACGAGAGCACGCTGGAGTATGTCCCGCGGCCCCCCGGGTCACCGGACCCGGTCCCGGAGCGGGCCCGTATGCTCCAGGGCACTTCGATCTACATCAGCGGCGCGCCCTGCCCCATGTGCATGAGCGCCATCTACTGGTCCCGGATCGACGCCGTCTACTACAGCTGCGACCTCGACGACACCGCGAAGATCGGCTTCGACGACACGTTCCAGTACGAGGACTTCAAGCGGCCGCTCGACGAGCGACGGATCAAGATCGAACAGATCTACCCCGAGATGGGCGCCCAGTCGTACGCGGCCTGGGCGAACCGGCCGGACAAGCACCCGTACTGACGAAGGGTCACCGGCCGACACCGCGGAGACGGAACAACGGCACGGCCCTTGACGGCCGCTCGGCGCCCGGCGCGCCGAGCGGTCGCCCTTGCGGCAGGGGACGGACCCAGGCGCGCGTAGCAGGTGTGCGCGCGGGTCGGGTCCGTCTCTCGTGCACGGCGCCGTCTCTCGTGCACGGCGCCGACCTGTCGTGCGCGGCCTCGCCGTCAGGGCGCGCAGCGGCCCGGCCGGCTCACTCGTACATCACATACTCCGGCTGCGGCCGCAGGGCCAGCACTTCCTTCGGCGTCATCAGGCGGCTGCCCTCGGCGTCCTCCTCGTAGAAGAGCTTGAAGCCGGTGTGGACGCCGTCGGGCAGATCGCTGACCAGCCGTCGCCAGGTCCCGCGCTTCAGGCCCGGTGAGCCGATGCCGTCGGCGCTCTTGATCAGCGCCACACCGGGCTGCGGCCGCAGGGCGGACTCGTCGCCCACGACGGACGGCGCCACCTGGTGGAAGACCAGCGGCTTCTGCGGCAGATCGTGCTCCTCCACCAGCCCGGACAGATAGCGGGCCACCTTCGTCAGTTCACGGCCGTCGGTGTGCCCATAGGTGTCGCCCGGCACCTGGCCGGAACTCATCTCCCACTCCGGGTCGAGCGCGATCCCCACGTCGGGGTGGACGAGCCACTCGCGCAGCGCCTTCACCTCGTCGAGCACCGAGGCGCGGCCCGGCTGGATGTTGAGCAGCAGCAGCCCCCGCTGGGTGCGCGCCAGATGGTGGAAGCGGCGGATGGTGGCCGAGGGTGTCCGTGAACGGTACGCACCGTCCGGGCCGGCCGTGGCGTTGGCGACCGCCGCCAGGAGTTCGAGCACGGGCAGCGGCTCGCGCCCCGCGGCGTACGAATGCGCCACCTTCTCCGCCTCGGCGGCCCGCTTTGTGGGGTCGCCGGTCCCGAGCCGGCCGAGCGCCGCCGCCCCGGGCAGACCGCAGAACCCCACCAGCCGGTACCGGGGGAACAACTCCCGCCCGCCACGCGGTAGTTCGGGTCGCCGTCGCTTCGTCGGGCGGGTCGAGGGGGGTGCTGCCGTGGAGCCGGACGGGCCCGGAGTGCCGGACCCGCCGGAGGGGGAGGACGACGAGCCGCCGGGCGGTGGCGCCTTGGGTGCGGAGTCCGCACGGGAGGGTGTCCCGCCGCACGCGGTGAGCAGTCCGAGCCCCGCCGCTGCCGTGGCCGCGAGCAGATGACGCCGGCTCGCACTCGGCGATGGAGAGGGCACAACGGGGCGGCGGCCGGCCGCCTCCGCCCTGCGTATCCCGGCCTCGTTTCGCCCTGACACCTCGTCCGCCACACTGCCTCCGTCCCCCGGCGTCCGGTCGATGACCGGGTGCCGGCTGTTCTTCGGACCGGTCCTGTCCGTGCAGTGCGCATCTCCAGACCACTCGCGGCAAAACCCACGACAGAAACGATCAAGCCACGAGAGAGCCGCCCCGCCCGCCCCCTCGGGCCGCCCTTCGCCTGCCTTTCGCCTGCCTTTCGGCTGCCCTTCGGCTGCCTTTCGCCGGCCTTTCGCCGGCCCGTCGTTTGCCCTCCACCGCGCCGCCGCCCGACGTCATGGCCGCCCGGCCCGAGCGCCGCGGGACCCGCCGGGAAGCCCCGCAGGACCGGCCGAACAGCGCCGTGGCGGGCCCTTCCGCGTAGCGTGAGGACGTGACCAGGCCCCCACGCCTCGAAGCCCTCGACGGCTCCCCCGAAGCCGCCCGCCGCCTCACCCCCGTCGACCGCCTCTGGTACGCCGCGTACGGCTCCAACATGCATCTCGACCGGCTGACCTGCTATCTGACCGGCGGCCGCCCGCACGGCGGGCTGCGCACCTACCCCGGCTGCCGGGACCCCCGCCGCCCCGTGCGGACGACACCGGTCATGCTGCCCGGTCTGCTGTACTTCGCCACCGAATCGCAGGTGTGGACCGGCGGCAGAGCCTTCTACGACCCCGGCCTCGCACCGGCCGACGACCGGCCCGGCCGACCGGGCGCGTACGAACTGCCCGCTCGCGCCTACCTTCTGACGCTCTCCCAGTTCTCCGACATCGCCGCTCAGGAGATGTACCGGGAGCCCGGCGGGGATCTCGATCTGACGGAGGCCCTCACCCACGGCAGGGCCCGGATCGGCCCCGGCCGCTACGAAACCCTGGTGTGTGCCGGGCTGCTGGACGGTTACCCGGTCCTGACCTTCACGGCCCCGTGGAGCAGCCAGGTCATCACCGTGAACCCGCCCTCCGCCGCCTATCTGCGGCACATCGCGGCCGGCATCGTCGCCTCCCACGGATGGAGCGCGCTCCGGGCCGCCACCTATCTCGCCGGCTGCCCGGGGGCCGAGGGGCACTGGACGGCGGCGGAGATCGCGGCGCTGCTCACCGACCCGCCCGACCCGCCGTGACCGGCGCGCTCCCGGATCGCGGCACCCGGCGCGCACCGGCCCGGCCCGTTCCGGCCCCCGACGGGCCCCGACGGACCCTGCACGAGTGGCGGCGTGCGTTCATCGGTCTACCTCCATGTGACGTCGGGACCGCCGAGTCGCCGACCGGAGAGGGTGGTTTGATCAGGGCCACTGAAGACGCCTGGAAGTGGCCACACATCGGACGCACGGTCACTCTCGACGGGCCCGCCCCACGGCACGGCAGACAGACGCGAATCGATGGGCTCGGCCTCGCGCCCCGATCCCCCATGTCACCCGTCAGGGCGATCTCGGTCGAACTCGACTCCTGTCAAAAGAAAGGCAGTTCGACGTCAAGGTCGCTTCATCGCGCCGCTTGGCGTCGTCCTGTTCCGAATGCCCGGTTACGGCAGGGGCTTTTGTCAGGATGTCACGCGAAACCGCGTACGCCGAGGCAAGGGGTCCCGGAATGAGAAATATCGTCTTGTCCATGTCGGTGTCCCTTGACGGCTTCATCGAGGGACCGGACCGCCAGATCGACTGGCACCTGGTCGACGACGAGCTGCACCGCTACGTCAACGAGCAGCTCAGGACGATGGGCGCCTTCATGAGCGGCCGGGTCACCCATGAACTCATGGCGGAGTTCTGGCCGACCGCCGAAGCCGACCCGTCATGTACCGGTCCGATGGCCGAGTTTGCCGGGATCTGGCGGGACAAGCCCAAGATCGTGTTCTCCCGGACCCTGGAGCGGGCCGACTGGAACACCCTCATCATGCGGGACGTCGTTCCCGAGGAGATCCGGGCGCTCAAGGCGCAGCCGGGCGGCGACCTCGCACTCGGTGGCGCCGATCTCGCCGCGGCCTTCAGGCGGCACGACCTGGTCGACGAGTACCGCATCTACGTCCACCCGGTCCTCATCGGCCGGGGCAAGCCCCTCTTCGGGCCCTCGGACACCAAGACGGATCTCCGGCTCGCCGGAACCCGGACCTTCGGCAACGGCGTCGTGCTCCTCCACTACCGGCGCGCCGGGGACTCCGCCACGGGGTGATCTGCGCGTAGGGGGCCGCACCCATGTCGCCGAAAGGGGTGCGGCCCCGCCGGGCCCGGAAGGCATCTACGCGGTCCCGGTGCCGTATCGGGCTTCCGCTCCCCCGCACCCGTCACGGCAGATCGAGCAGGCCGGGCAGACCGGCGAAGGAATCGAGCACCTGGTCCGGTGTGCCCTCGGCCGCCCGCTCTGTCTCCGGCAGATATTTGCCGGTCCTGACGAGCACACCGGTGATCCCGACGCGCTGGGCCGCGAGGACGTCGGACTCGATGTCGTCGCCCACCATCAGTGCTTCCGTGGCCGGGACGCCGAGGTGCGCCAGGGCGGTGGCGAAGAACGCCGGTGCCGGTTTGCCGGTGACCGTCGCCTCGACACCGGCGGCCCGCTCCAGCCCCGGCAGAAAGGCGCCGGTGTCCAGATCGAGCCCGTCCGCCGTACGCCAGTACAGATTGCGGTGCATGGCGACCAGCCGGGCACCGCGCTGGAGACACCGGAAGGCGGCATTGAGCGCCGGATAGCTGAAGGCTTCGCCCGCACCACCGAAAACGATCACGTCCGGCGCGCCCCCGCCCTCGTCGTCCGCCCCCTCCCCCACGATCTCCACCCCCGCCAGATCCTCCCGGACATCACCGGTGTTGATCAGTCGGCAACGTGCGTTCGGATGGTGTTCGCGCAGGTAGGCGGCGGTGACGGCGGGCGCGGTCAGAATGTCGTCGACACCGACGGGAAACCCCTCCGCGGCCAGCCGCTCGGCGACCGCGGCGCGGGTCCGCGACGTGGTGTTGGTGACCAGCACCAGCGGGATTCCCGCGGCGCGCAGCCGCTCCATGGCCTCCACCGCGCCCGGCAGCGCCTTCCAGGACACGGTGAGCACGCCGTCGATATCGATCAGGACCGCTCCGATTCCCTTCATACGCCGACGGTAACGACGGTCGGCCGGGGACGGGCCGAGGGCCGGGCGGACAGCCGGGCCGCCCCGGAGCCCGAGTTGCGAAGCGTCCCCGGATGGGGTTACTTCGAAGTGAGGTGTGGACGCAGCTCCCGTCTCCCCTGGCTAGGGGGTGCACACTGTGCTGTTCACTGACCGCGCGGACGCGGGGCACCGCCTCGCCGAGGCGCTACAGCACCTGCGGGGAGAAGAGCCGATCGTGCTGGGACTGCCTCGTGGCGGGGTCCCGGTGGCCTTTCATGTGGCCCGGGCGCTCCATGCACCGCTCGATGTGATCGTGGTCCGCAAGCTGGGCGTTCCCTATCAGCGCGAACTCGGATTCGGCGCCATCGGCGAAGGCGGCGTACGGGTGATCAGCGACGACATCGTCCGGCGCGGCCGGCTCGAACAGGCGGACCTGGCATCGGTGGAGCACGCCGAGGCGGCGGAACTCGCACGGCAGGCGGAGCGCTTCCGCGCCGGGCGCCCACGGCTCGACCTGGCCGGACGGACGGCGATCGTCGTGGACGACGGGATCGCCACCGGCGCCACCGCGGCGGCCGCCTGCGAGGTGGTACGCGCCCACGGCGCTGCCCGTGTGGTGCTCGCCGTACCCGTGGCGCCACCGGACGCGGCCGAGCGGCTGCGCGCCTCCACGGATGAATTCGTCTGCCTCTCCACCCCGTTCGCCTTTTCCGCCGTCGGCGAGTGGTACCGGGACTTCTCCCAGACCCCGGACGACGAGGTCGTCTCGCTGCTGGCGCAGGCCGCGGCCGGCCCCGGACCGACCGCCCCCACGTCGTCCGCCACACTCTCGGACGGGGCGGACGGGGCGGACGGGAGAGACGTCCAGGAGGAGCTGATGATCGACGCCGCCGGGGTCCGGCTCACCGGGGACCTCACCGTGCCGGCGGGCGCGAGGGCGGTGGTGATGTTCGCTCACGGCTCGGGCAGCAGCCGGCGCAGCCCGCGCAACCGCCGGGTCGCCACGGCCCTGAACGAGGCGGGCCTGGGCACGCTGCTCTTCGACCTGCTCACCCCGGCGGAGGAAGCCAACCGGGCGAACGTCTTCGACATCGAGACCCTCGCCGACCGGCTGACGGACGCCACCGGCTGGCTGCGCGGCCGCGTCGCCGGACCGATCGGCTACTTCGGCGCCAGCACCGGGGCCGCGGCGGCGCTACGGGCCGCCGCCTCTCCCGACGCGGACATCGGTGCGGTGGTCTCCCGCGGCGGCCGCCCCGACCTCGCCGGACCGCTGCTCCCCGGGGTACAGGCGCCGACGCTGCTCATCGTGGGCGGCAACGATCCCCAGGTCCTCGACCTCAACCGCGAGGCCGAGGCGGCCCTGCGCTGTGAGACCCGTCTGGAAATCGTCCCCGGCGCCACCCATCTCTTCGAGGAACACGGCGCCCTCCAGCAGGTGGCCGACCTCGCCCGGGACTGGTTCATTAGGCACTTGGTGACACAGGCGTAGCGAACGTTTTTCCGGCCCCGGCCCCTGATGGGCCCGCCCTAAACACGTCCTAGTCGATGGTGATCTCGCCCATGGCGCTCCAGCCGTCCGCACCCTCGATGGTGGTGCTGACAATGTCCGGGGTACGGCGCAGCAGCGGGCGCATCGTCTCGATTCCGGCGCGGAAGTGGTCGGAATTGACGTGCGCTTCGGCGGCGTCGTCCTTGAATGCCTCGACCAGGACATAGGTGTCCGGCTCTTCGATGCTCCGGGACCATTCGAACCACAGGTTGCCGGGCTCGGCGCGGGTGGCGCTGGTGAAGGCCGCTACGTGCTGCGGCCACTCTTCGACGTACTCGGGCTTCACGGGGAACTTGACGACAATGAAGATCATCCATCGAGTCTAAGGGCTGTTCCGTATCGTCGGTCGTCACCCCGGGGCAGGCGTGCGACGGTCACGCGGTAGGCGCGGAGCGCGGAGCGTCACGGGCCCTCCCTCACGCGCCGTCCCCCGTATCGGGTTCGGCCGCCGAAGGACGGTTCAACGTCTTGACCAGCAGCACTCCCGCCGCGATCAGCGCGATGCCCAGCCATGTCGGCCCCGCGTTGAAGGCGAGCACCACAATGCCGACCGGGGTCAGATAGCCCGCCGGCGGAAGGAGCATGCTGCTGAGCGGTGGTTCCGGCGGGCCGGGCAGACCGCGTTCCCGCAAGGAACGCGCACGCACGACCTCCGGATACCACCGGGTGAACTGGAGCGCGACGATGATGGCCGCGATTTGGATGATCCAACCCGTCCACAGGTTATTGGCATCGTGCAGGACGAGGTCGCCATAGGCACCCGCAATTGCCGCCACCCCGAATGCGGCGGCCCACGCCCCCGTGATGCGATAATTGGTCCGCAGAAAACGGGGGTTGTCCCAGAACTCACGGGGCACCTGTTCCCTGGCGTACTGGAGGGTGAACGGCACTTTGACCGCCATGGATCCGAGAGCAATCACCATCAGCGCGATATTGGAGAGCTCCCCCGAATAACTCTCCAGCCAGCGATGCGTTCCCGGGGACGCGAAGATGCCGATGACGGCCATCGCGGCGAAGAAGACCACATCGGAAATCTCCAGGATTTTGAGGGACGCGCCGGGACTGCGTATGCGGCCGGCGATGACGATCGCCACGGCCAGGGCAAGGGACACCCCGACCGCCAGTTCGTAGCGGCCCGGCCCGACCAGCACCGACATCGCGATCCATGGCGTCATGCCGATGATGGGGCTGCCGAGCAGCCGGGACAGCCGTCCCTCGGCGGCGGTCTCCGGCCGGCCGGACGCCATGGCAACAGCCCCCTCTCCTGGGGAACTCCTCTCCACGCTAGACCTCGGCAACAGCTCCCTCTACTCGGGTGCCGGACGGTGCGGGGGCGGACAGGACCGGTACGGAGAGCCTCGCCTCGGGGGCCGTGTGGAGACCATCGCCTCGGGGGCCGTGCCACCGTGGTCAGGTCGGCAGCCCGGCGCGCTATGGCGCGGGCCTACAAGCCGTCACGACGAACGGCCTCACCCTGTGGGGCACAACCGGCAAGACCGGTGACCAGTACGGCTGTTCCTCGGCCGTGTTCGCCACCCGCGATCAACAGCCGTGCGCGGTCTTCTCGTTCGACCCGACCCGACCCGACCCGGCCGGACACGCCGCCGTGGATGCCACTGTGGGCTCCTCGCCTCCGCTGACAGCGGTACGCGAGAAGCCCACAAGAACCCCATCGATGAGGTCAGGTCACCGTCCTGCGTTCAGGACTGCGGCCGCTTGCCATGGTTGGCCCCGTTCTTGCGACGGGCCTTCTTCTTGCGACGGCGCTTCGATGACATGGCGTCTCCCTTCCTCGGAGTCTCAGCGATGCTTTTCGCCGAATTTCTACCACTTCACAACGGTATCTCGCCCGGCGATCACGAAGCCGCGTACCCAGCCCGCCGGGCGCCCACCCCCTCCAGGGTTGTGAATCACCCCACGGACGTGTGGTCCGGGCCCGTCCGTCACGACCCTACAGATCGGCTTCCTCGCCGAGGTACAGCCCGGCGAACGCCTTCGCCGCGGATTCGGAGCCCAGCAGGCGCCGCAGCCGTGCCGAGGCCGTGCCCGCCAGGAACCGGTCACCGGAAGAGGCGCCGTGCAGCACATAGGAGAGCCACTGCGAGAACTCCAGGTACTGCCAGACCCGCCGCAGACACGCCTGCGAATAGCCCTCGATGCCGCGATCGTCGCCCTGGTAGTGCGCGATCAGCGCCTCGCCGAGCAGCAGTGCGTCATGGATCGCGAGGTTCATGCCCTTCGCGGCGATGGGCGCGACCAGATGCGCCGAGTCGCCCGCCAGGTAGACCCGGCCGTACGCCATGGGCTCCACCACGTAGTCGTGCATGTCCAGGACCACCCGCTCGATCAGCGGCCCTTCGGTCAGCGGTGGGGCGCCGGCGGCGGCGAGCCGGGTGTGCAACTCGTCCCAGACCCTCCGGTGCGACCAGTTCCCGGCGTCCTCGCCGGGCCCGACCTGGAGGTAGTAGCGGGTGACCTGGGGGCTACGAGCCATCTGCGCGCCGAATCCGCGCTCATGGATACCGAAGACCACACCGTCGGCGGACGGCGGCGCCTCCGCGAGGAGGGCGAGCCAGGCGACGCCGTGGTCATGGCGGGTGAGCAGCGCCCGGTCGGCGGGTATGGCCTCCCGGCTCACCCCGCGCGCGCCGTCACAGCCCGCGATGAAGTCGCACTCGATCCGGTGCCGGTCGCCGGTGTCGGGGTCGGTGTAGGACACCGCCGGCCGGTCGCCGTCGATTTCGTGCAGTCGCACCTCGCGTACGCCGAAGCGCGCCTCGCCGCCCGCCTGGTCCACGTAGGACGCCACGAGGTCGGTGACCAACAGCGGCTGCGGATAGACGAAGTGACGTCGGCCCGCCAGCTCCGTCGTCCGCACGGTGTGCCGCTCGCCGTCGAACCGGAACTCGAACTCCCCCTGTGTGGCGGCCCGTTCGAGCAGCCGGTCGGCCAGCCCGTGCCGGGCCAGCGCGTCCACCGCCCACTCCTCCATGAACCCGGCGCGCGGCCGCTGCTCGATGAACTCCCTGCTCTCCGCTTCCAGCAGCACACAGTCGACTCCTGCGGCATGCAGCAGATTTGCCACGGTGAGCCCGGCGGGCCCGGCCCCGACGATGGCAACGCGGGTGCGCGTCGGAGGGAAGGAGGGGGTGGAGGACACGTCGCGGGGTTCCCTTCGGAGTGCTCGGAAAGATCGCACGCAGTATGGCGGTCCGCAAAGACGAGCGGCCCGGCGGCCCGGCGGTCCCACCGGCGCGGGCGGACCGGCGACTCCCTGGACGGCGGCCCGGTGCCGCCAGATCGCTCCCCTACGCGAGCCGAGGCGGTTTCCGCGGTTGACCCGGCACTTTCCGTCGCCCCTCCCGGTCGGCCGCCCGATGCGGGACGGGCACGAGGGCGTCCCCGTCCACACCCCGGCCGGTCGTCTTCTCGGCGGAGCGATGGGTGCCGAGCGGCCACGGCACGCCGTATCCACTGGTCGAGTCCGCCTGGCCGGTCGAGTCCGCCGTGCCCGTCGGGTCCGCCGGGCGAGGAGGGCGTCGCAGGTGTAAGGAGGATGTATGAGCGTCCGGCGCGGTCTCCCCCCTCTCGACAGGGCCTGGGGCTTGCACGACGGGTTGATCGCCATCCCGCTCGCGATCATCGCGGTGATCACCGTGATCGACATCCACGCCCCGACGAGCATCCACCTGGGCCCGTTCCTGGTCGCGGCGCCGGCGCTCACCGCTTCGTTCGCCGGTGCCGGAGTCACCGGCGCCGTCGGAGCACTGGCCGTGGTGGCCCAGATCGTCATCGGCCATCTGCACGGCGGCTTGCTGACACCGAACCACCAGGCGCAGATCGCCGCCCTCGTCGTGATCTCCGTGTTCGTCACGGCCTTCCGCTACGTCCGTGACCGGCATGAACGGCAGTTGAGCCAGGTACGGTCGGTGGCCGTCGCGGCCCAGCAGGTCCTGCTGCGGCCACTGCCCGAGCGGATCGGAGCGCTGCGGATCGCGTCCGCGTACATCTCGGCGGAGGCCGAGGCGCAGATCGGGGGTGATCTGTTCGCGACGGTGCCCGCCCCGGGCAGGACCCGGCTGGTCATCGGTGACGTCCGCGGCAAGGGCCTGTCCGCCATCGGGGAGGCGGCGGTGCTGATCGGGGCCTTCCGGGGGTCGGCCTACCGGAACCTTTCACTGCCCGGCATCGTGGCGCACCTGGGCAACTCCGTGTACTGGAAGAACACGGCCGACCCCACCGACGGCGGTCCGGAACCGGAGGAGTCGTTCGTGACCGCTGTAGTGGTCGACGTCCACCACGACGCACCTGTCCTCACCATGGTGAACTGCGGGCATCCGCCGCCACTGCTGTTGCGTCACGACAAGGTCCAGGTGCTCGAAGTGAGCGAACCCGCCCTCCCGCTGGGCCTCACCGCCCCGTTGGAGAGCGACTACCGGGAGGAGACGTTCCGGTTCGAGCCCGGCGGTCTCCTGCTGCTCCACACCGACGGCGTCATCGAAGCCCGGGACCGCACCGGCCGGTTCTACCCCCTTATCGACCGGCTGACCGCCTGGCACGAGAGGGATCCGGCGGCCCTGGTACGGCGGCTGCGCGACGATCTGCTCCGCTACACCGGCGGCAACCTGGGCGACGACGCGGCCGTGATCGCGATCACCCGCTCGTCGTGAGGCGGGGGCCCCCGGACGGCGGCCCCGTCGTCAGCGGACTCACGGCCGCACCTTCGCGCTCTTCCCTTACCGCCGCGGCACCGGCGGGCCCCGACGAGCGGCCCGGTCGCCCGTGCGAGGGCGCCGGACCGCCGGCCGGTTCATCGCGGGTCCGGCCTACGCACTGCCCGTGAGGCTGGCGAACACCACCACGTTGTCGGGGTAGTAGTGCTGTCCCTCGTCGTACTGGCCGCCGCAGGTGATCAGGCGGAGGCCGGCGTGATCGAGGTTCTTGTAGACCTCGACCGTGGGGAACTTGTTCTTCGGGTACTGGGCGACGCGGTCGACGGTGAACTTCGCCGTCTTCCCGTCCTGCCGGGCGACCTCGATGGTGTCACCGGCCTTCATCGTCGAGATCTTCTCGAACACCGACGGCTTGCCGTTCCAGGAGACATGGCCGGCGATCACGGCCGGTCCCTGGGATCCGGGCGTCGGCCCCGGCTGGTACCAGCCCGCCTTGTCGGGATCACGGGGGGTCTCCATGGCTCCGCCCTTCTTCTGCCCCAGCGTCTCCAGCGTGGAGGAGACCTGGAGCGACGGGATGGAGAGCCGCGCCGGAGCCGACTTCGGCATACTGGCGGCGGCCCGGTCCCCGCTCCCCGATCCTGTGTCCGGCGCCTCGTCGGCGGTCGAGTCCCCGCCCTGCTGCCCCGCGGGGAGTTGCGGGGGCGGCGCCGCTTCCTGCCCTCCGCACCCGGCGACGAGCACGGTCGCCAATGCCGCGGCGATCGCACAGCCGGCGACACGACGGCCCCGGCGGCGTACGGTGATCACGGTGTCCTCGCTCCGACGGCTCACGCGGCACTCCCGTTGCTCCCGGCCCGTCCGGCGGCGAGCACGCTCTTCCGCCGCCGCGCAACGGCCAGTGCACCGGTCACCGCCACGAAGGCGACGCCGCCGGCGCCCATCACCGCCATCGGAACCCCCTTCTCCTCGGAAGGCCCGGTACCCGTCTCGACCCCGCCGACCGGAATGGACCCCACCGCGGCACCCAGGACCTCTCCGCAGTTGGTCGGAGCGGTGGCCTCCTGGGGAAGCTTGGGATCGAGTTCGCTCTTGCCCGCCCCCTCGAAGTCGTACTTCTTGTTGTTGTTGCGGTCGATGCCGTGCTGCACGATGTGCAGGTCCTTGATGTGGTCGACGACCGCCTGGGAGACCGGAATCGTGCGCTCGTAGGAGACCTTGCCCTGCGCGTTCGCCACGGGCATGCGGTCGACGGCGAGGCCGCTCATCATGTCCGTGGGCCCCTTGGTGGTGAGCGAGATGTTGATGTTGCCGTAGTCGACCGTGGCTTCGGTGTTGTTGAGGACGCCGTCGCCGTTGGTGTCGTCGCTCGCGTCCGGGCAGTGGAAGTCATGGCCGTCGGTGGAGCCGTGGAGGTGCTGGGCGGAGGGCTGTCCGGGCACGAGGCCCTCGGACTCGATCTTCACGGTCAGCTGCTTGCCCTGGAGGCTGAGCATCGCCGTGCCCTTGGAACCGGAGTCGTTCAACTGCGCCAGATTGATCTGGAACGCTCCGGTGCCCTCGGCGACGGCCTGGGACGAGGCGCCCACGGTGAGGGCCAGGGCTGCGGGCAGAGCGACGAGTACGGCGAGGCGGCTGGTGCGCTTGGCTATCACGTTCGTTCCTTTTCCGGCGGCCTCCGCGGGGAGGAAGGGGGGACCGCACGTCGTCCGGGTTCGAAAGCGACACCTCGGCGAGGCATCGACCGTTATTCGGAGCCGCAACGCCCGCGGATTGGTGGCGGAGGAAAAAATTTCCGGCGGACTTCTCCGGGGCCCTCCGGGAGGACGTCCGCACTGGTCCGCGGCCTCCCCGCCCGCGCCGAACCGCCGCCTCCCGCCCGCGCCGCGCACCTCAATGCCGGCCCCCGACTCGCCTCGACCGCCCTGCGGTTGCCCACACGGAGTCAGCACACAACCTTCACTCGGTCTCGGCTGTCACACCGGTGCCAGTAGTCACCCACCCCGGAGTCCGAACGTGAACCGCACCGCCGCCACCGCCCTCACCGCACTCGTCCTGGCCGCCGCCCTCACCGCGTGCAGCAGCGACGCCAGCACCGACGCGGCGCCCAAGAAGAAGCCAGAGCCCACCACGGCGTCAAGTACCCCCTCCCCCACGGCCGTTGCGGACGCCGAAGCCGCCGCGGGCATCCCGCCCGAGCCGAATGCCGCCATGAAGCTCGGATACCTCCGCGCCCTGACCGGCATCGACCCGGACATCGTCCACGGCAAGGAAGACAAGGCCGTCGACCGCGGGCGCAACCAGTGCCAGACGATCCACAGCTTCCCCAAGGACAAGCCCAAGCAGGCCGAGATGGCGGAGATGCGGTTCACCTCGCCCACCCACCCCGAGGGGTTCGGCAAGGCCAAGGCCGCACAGATCGTCGAGGCCGTGCACACGAACCTCTGCCCCAAGTTCTGACCCCCGGCCCGGAAAGTACTTCCGCCTTCCCGCTCAAGAACGGGACACCGCCAGGGATGAAACGTGGGGGTCAGTTCCCCTTGGGGTGCGGATTGCCGAGGTAGGGAAACTCGTCCAGAAGGTCGGTGTGCGGCTCCAGTCCGGTGGGAGGGATGTCGCCCTTCGAGAGGAAGGAGAGCCGGTGGTTGATGACGTCGTCGGTGAAGACGCGGCCGTTGGGGTATTGCGCAGGCTTCGCGGGGTCAAACACCAGCATGTCGGGCAGGATGCGGTCGGCGTCGATCGCCGCGATCGCCTCTTCCCGTGTGTAGTTGCCGGTGTGCCCCATGAGATGGACGAACTGATCGGTCCAGCGATCACGATCGTTCACCGGCTCACTGGCGTTGTACTCCTCCTTCGTCTCGTCGGTGTTGAAGAAGCTGCTGACCGAAGGATGGCCTGCCCGGTCGGCATGGATGAGCCGGCCGTTTTCCCGCACACTGCAACGGCCCCAGATGCGGATCTCGGGGCCGGCACGGAGTTCACTCGTCGGCAATTCCACCACCGTGGAGAACACGTTGGCTTCCGTGTTCGAGTCCACACCGGTCCACGGCGACTTGCCACCGAGATGAGGTGCGGTGAAATTTCTGCCGCCGGTGGTATCGAAGAGGCCCTTGATCCCGTCGAAGTCGAAGAAGAAGGCGTCGCTACGACTGCCGGCGAAGAACGTGTAGGGACCGGCGGTGACGCGGTTCGCCACGGTGCCGAACGACACCTCGGCGTCCGTGACGACCTGCTGTCCGACGGCTTCGACCGAGCGGGCCTCCTCGCCCTTCGCCATGAAGACACTGAATGTCTGACGGCCGTCTCGCGGCGGAGAAAAGACGTAGCTGATCGCCATATCGGCGAGACAGTCCCCGTCATTGTCGATGTTGAGGCGGTAAATGGCGTCAGGATGCAGAGCGTCGGCATTCGGGTTCGCGTTGAGGATCAGCACCGTCCTCGTCGAGTCGGTGGGTGACTGGAACGCGTAGAGGTCACAGAGGTCGAGCCGTTGGTCCCCGAGCGGTGCGCCGAGATTGAGACCGGTGAAGTGATTCGACATCCTGCATGTCCTTTCGCTGGTGAGAGGCATACCGCCAGGCGGGGCCAGGATCTGGCGCCGGGGAACACGGGTGCCGTGTTCCCTGCCGAGAAAGGACTATCAGGGATGATCCAGATATTGGAGCACAAAAGCCGCACGATCGATCCGATTCGCGGCTTGGCACGCTTCGTTCACCTGCGGGAAGTCGCGGAAGCTGCGGAAGCTGATGGTGGGGTGGCCGGTCCGCGTGGAAGCAGCAGTGTGGCGCCCCGTCACATGCGCTCCTGACCTGGGCGTTTCTACGGTGTGGCGACGCCTCGACGTTCCCGTGGCTGCCCGGAGGCAGGGACCACCGCCGCCCCCGCAGCCGCCCCGCCCGCGCCCGCGAGCCTCAAGCGCATCGTCGCCGCGAGCCTCGGCAGCATCATCTGCCGGCCTCGGCTCAAGGACCACCGTTTGTGACGCCGACGCGACAGTGGCTGCTACAGCGAGGGCTTGCGTTCGCCGGCCTGGAGACCGCGGAGTGTCCACAGGCCGTACAGAGCCAGCAGCGGTTTGACGACCATCCACTCGCCGGGGCGGTAGTCATCCGCGCGCACGAGCCTCTCGGCAAGATCAGGGCGTTGCCGCCGCAAGTACGCGCGGGCCTTGAGCGCGTGAGACGGCTGGGAGACGATCTTGATGCGGTCGACGTCCTCAAGCAGTGGGATCACGTTCGTGATGTTCTCCCATGTCGTCCGGCTCTGGTCTTCGAGGAGCACGGTGCCGTCGAACGCGAGCACCGACGTCGCGTAGTCAGACATCAACTCGGCCTCCGCGGCGCCACCGGTGGTCGCACCGCCGCTGAAGATCAGGCGGGTGCCACTCGCACTGTCAGCAGCGATGGAGCGAATTCCCGCACGGACTCGCCAGCGGTTGATGACGTTCGCCGTCGCTTGAGGGTTCCGGTAGCCCAGCACGACCACGGCCTCGGCAGTGCCCCCGCCGTTCCCCACGAGAGCGCGGGACCAGCGCCAGTTCAACCACTCGCCCCAGGCCAGGGCAGCAGCCCCGGCCATCGCCAGCCCTGTCCTTCGTCGCATGCGGCGACTCTAAGGGCTGTCCGCACATGATTCCGGTGTTGGGCGAGATCCGAGTTCCCCGACAGGGCGCCGGACGTCCGCGTTCTCGACCGGGCCGCCCTGTGGCGGCCAAGGCGTACTCGTCACGCCACAACCGCCGTCACCTGCGGCGGTGGAGCCACCCCGCCGAAGGTGGCTCCACCGCCGCGGGCGGGCGGGTCTTTACTTGTGGGCGCTGATCACACCGCCGTTGCTGAGCACGATGTACACGCCGTTGGCGTCGACACCGACGTCGTGCTGGTTCGTCTCCAGCGTGGCGGCCACGCCGTCGTGGCCGATGATCTGCGCGCGGTACCGCAGCTCGCCGACCTTCGTGACCTTGGCCGTCCAGCCGCCCGCGAGCTTGAACGTGCCCGGTCCCTGGTGTCCGCCGCCCATCCAGGAATGCACCTGGCCGCCCATCGTGAGCACGATGAACATGTCGTTGGCGTCGAGCCCGGCGTCGGCGTCCTGCCCCGTCGTCTCCATCGTGGCCAGGACCGAGCCCCGGGCGACGATCTTGGCACGGTAGCGCTGGTCGCCGATCTTGTAGATCTCGGCCTTGCTGATGCCGTCCGCCAGGGTCTGGGTACGGACCGGGGACGCCGCCTTGCCACCGCCGGCAGCCTGCGCGCTGCCCGACTGCTTGCCCACGGCGCCCGCCTTGGTCTCGACCTTGGCGTCGGTCTTGGCACCGGAGCCCGCCTGGCCCTCGGAGCCCTGCGCTGCGGTGGAGGAGCCCGTGCCACTGGACTCGGCAGCCGCCATGCCCTTGTCCGTGCGGCCCGCGGACTTCGCACCGGCGGCGTCCGAGCCGGAGCAGGCGGTCAGGGTGAGACCGGCGGCTGCGGCCAGGGCCACAGCCGCAACGCGCAGGGTGCGGCGACGAGCGGTGCGGGCAGTGGTGGTGGAGCTCATGTGGGGTTCCCCTGGGGCAGTCGGTGTCGTTGGCTCTTCGGTACGTCACCCACTCTGGTCTGGGCCACTATCGACAAGCTGCCGCTCCGCTAACGTCTGACTAACAGGGTGTGAGCCCCAACCCCGCGCCCTGGGCCACCCGTCCGGCCAGCAGCCAGCCGAACGACGGCGGCACCACCGCCAGCAGACTGCCCGCCACCACGACGGCCAGGGTGGCCAGGATGACCTGACGGCGGCGCGGGCCGGCGCCCAGCCGGCCCAGCACCGGGGTGGCGATCGCGCCGACCAGCAGCGGGGCGGTGAGCGTCCACTGCGCGGTCGCCAGCGAGACACCGAACTCGCCTGCCACCGAGGTGATCAGCGGCGCCCCGAGGCTGCCGACGACCGCGACGACGAGTGCGATGAACAGCAACGCCGGAACCAGCAACCGCCCGGAGGACGTACGGATACCGCCGCTGGTGGCCACTGGTTCCCCTCGGTGTCCCGGTGCGAGAAGAGGGGCCCACCCGCATGCGGCGCGTCCCACGCTTCAGCCATGGCCTCCCCCTCGACATGGTTCTCTTCGCCGGGCGCCCTCATCCGGCGCAGCAGTTCTGCGTTCTCGGGCGAGTGAGGCGCATGAGGTGCCGGCAGCGGCGCTTTCCGTTCGGGCATGAACTCCCCCTTGTGCTTCGATTTTCAAATCGCCGGGGAGAGCGTAGTGTTTCTGAAATCGAATCACCAGCCCGCGTGGAGCGGGGAACCGGCTCGCTCGCAATCCGTTCAGAAGTGAGGAAAGAGGAAAGCAGTGGACTTCCCCGTAACGGCGGCTCGCCGTGCCGTCACCCTGGCGCTTGCGGAGGACGGCTCGCACGACGACATCACCACCCGCTGGAGCGTGCCCGCGGGGCTGCGCGCAGAAGCCGAGATCATCGCCAGACAGCCCGGCGTCGCCAGCGGCCTGCCCCTCGTGTCCGAGGTCTTCCGCCAGCTCGATCCCGAGGTGGTCGTGGACGAACTGACCCCGGAAGGGACCTTCGTCCAGCAGGGCCAGGCGGTGATCCGCCTCAGCGGTGAGGCACGCACCCTGATCACGGGAGAGCGCACCGCGCTGAACTTCCTGCAACGCTGCTGCGGCATAGCCACTTTGACGAAGCGGTATGTCGACCTGGTCGCCGACTTGGGTGTGCAGGTGCTCGACACCCGTAAGACGGCCCCTGGCCTGCGCGCCCTCGACAAGTACGCCGTTACCTCCGGAGGCGGCAGCAGTCACCGGCTCGATCTCGCGGCCATGGTGCTGCTGAAGGAGAACCACATCGCAGCTGCCGGCGGCATCACCGCGGCGATCAACGCGGTACGCGCCGGAATGGCCGCCGAGGACCGCAGCGCAGTCATCGATGTCGAGGTGGAGACCGTCGCGCAAGCCGTGGAAGCGCTACATGCAGGCGCGCCCTGGATCATGCTCGACAACATGACGGTCACCGAGATCGGGCAGGTCGTCCAGGCCCGGGAGGACATTGCCCCGGGCCGCGGAGTCGTCCTGGAAGCCTCTGGCGGCGTCACCCCCGAACTGCTGCGGCCGATCGCCGAGGCCGGAGTGGACAAGGTCTCCGTCGGGGCCCTTACCCACAGCGCCCCAGGGCTGGACCTGAGCATGCTGCTGACCGGGACTACAAGCGCCTGACCGCCTCGTCACCGATGCCCGCAAGGGAAAAGCACGACGCGGCGGCGCACCGCTGTAGCGACTGCGGTGCGCCGGGGGGGGAGGGGAACCGGCAGCGTCAGGGGGTCCGCGTCCGCCTCGTGAGGGCCGCGGCTTCCGCGGCGATGTCCGCCACGATGCGGCCCGCCGGGGCGACGTCGTGGACGAGCCCGGCGCTCTGGCCCGCGTAGAGGGCGAGCGCCTCCACGTCGCCCGACATGCCGGGCACGGGGACCATGTCGTCGTAGCGCGACCAGTCCTGTCCGTCGGCACTCCGGGCCACCACGGCCCCTTCGCCGGGACGGTGCGGCGCGTCGGGACGGCCCGCGGCCTCCCAGGCGCGGAGCGTGGAGTTGCGCAGCGCCCGATGCGGGGCGTTGGGCCAGCCGCCGTCGAAGCACCGTGTGTGCACCGCGTCCTGAGGCGCCGCCTGGATGACGGCTTGGCGGTAGACCTCGTGCGTGGCCGCCTCGGATGCCGTCAGGAATCGGGTGCCCAGCCATCCGGCCTGGGCCCCGAGAGCCAGTACGGCGGCGAGCCCGCGCCCATCGGCAATGCCGCCGGCCGCGATGACGGGCACCGGGTGCACAGCGTCCACCACCGCGGGCACCAGCGCCATCGTGGTGGCCTCCCCGCGCACGTGGCCGCCCGCTTCATACCCCTGGGCCACGATCACGTCGACGCCCGCGGCAACGGCGCGTTCGGCCTCGGCTACGGAACCGACCGTGTGGAGGTGAAGGGCGCCGGCCGAGTGTGCGCGTTCGGCGACGGCCGAGGGATCGCCCCAGAACGTCGAGACGGCCGGCACGCCTTCCGCCAGGCAGGCATCGAGGAGTTCGTCGACCGGGAAGTCCAGCACCAGGTTCACGGCGAAGGGCCTCGGCGTCATCCGCCGAACCTCCCGGATCCGGCGCACCGCCTCCTCGGCGGTGACCCACGTCAGCGCGAGAGTGCCGAGTCCGCCCGCCTCCGCGACCGCAGCCACCAGCTCCGTGGTGACCGCGGACCCGATGGGCGCCTGCACCACGGGGACCTCGATGCCCAGTTGCCGGCACAGAGGTGTGGTCAACGTCGTCATGCCGCCCTCCTCGTCAGGGTGCTTCGGTTTTCGAATCACCTGGCGATGTTAATGTTTCGCAAATCGAAACGCCAGGAGCTGTGGATCTGCACGAGCGTAGGAGGACCGCGATGGCCACACCGACACCAGGACGGCCGGTGCGTGGCTCGACCACCGGAAGCCCTCTCATGGCCGCGCTCGACCTGTTCGGTCGGCGATGGAGCCTGCGTGTGGTGTGGGAACTGCGCGAAGGCGCACTGGGTTTCCGTGCCCTGCGCGAACGTTGCAGCAACATGTCCTCCAGCGTGCTGCGTCAACGCCTCGTCGAGCTGATCGAGGCACGCCTGGTGCACCAGACCCCGGACGGCCACTACGCCCTCACCGCGCTGGGACGGCAGGCTCACACAGCCCTCAGCCCTCTCGTCGACTGGTCCGTCGCCTGGGCCGCCGACCTCGCCGAGCATTCCACCGACCACGACACCCCTGCCACCGACGCCCCGGACACCCCTGGTGCCGCTCAACACCCGCTCGATGAGGCAACCGGGGCCTGAGCCGACCTTGAGTCGCGACGCGGTCCTGTTCGCTGCACCCACCGGGCGACGCGCCCCCAGGTCGATCGAGCCTGCACGGTGACTGGTTCGGGCTCACAGCGGTAACACCGGCGACGACAGGACCGTTCAGCACCGCGCCCCGGCACCCAGGGTGCCGGGGCGTTCTCCCGAGAAACGATGCGGTACGCGGCCGTGGGCAGTGGTCGTGGCAGTGGTGGTGCCGGCTGTCCACGGCCGCGCTGCCGGCTCAGCGGACGTGCACCGTCACCACGTCAGAGGCGTGCAGGCGCACCGGCTTCTGGTCATGCGGGCCGGTCAGGCCGTACAGCACCGCACGGAACTGCAAGTCGCCGCGGCGCGCGGACGTGCCGTGTGCAGTGACCCGCGCGTCGCCCTCGGCCGCGGCGCTGCAATTCTCCTGGTGCCACCCTTCGCCGAAGCCCTTCTCCTCCAGGCACAGCTGATGCAGGTATCCGGCGCTGTCGTCGCCGCCGTGCGCCTTGACCGTGATGGCCTTGCCGACCTGCGCCGTGTGCGGCGCCGTGATGTCCACGCCGCCCTTGGCGAACGCCGGCCCGGCGGCCAGAGCCACCGAGGCCAGCCCCAGCGCACCGATCGCCGCCACACGGCCGCCCCGCGCCTTGACTCCGGTCTTCTTCGTCCTGGTCATGGACTTCCCCTCCCGCGGATCCCCCACCTGGTGAGACCCGCCCTTCGCGAAGGCGCCCGGTGCGCCTCGCCGACTGTCCAGATGAGCCCGCCGCCCCGCGCGTTGCCCCTCGCCGGACGCTTTTGCACATTCATGACATAACCCGCTAACTGGCGCTTGGGTTCGCCAACGACCGTCAAATCACTTCTTGGGAGCGGTGGTTCGCTGACTTGAGCGCTCCGAAATCGCCAACGGCAAGTAGGGGGCATCGTTCCAGCGTTGGTGTGCCTCTTCCGTGTCATGGTGCCCGCGCGCACGGTCCGGGCCCGAAGTGTGGCGTCCCGCCACATGTGCGCCTGACCTGCACGTTCCTACGGTGTGGGGACGCGAAACGTCCCCGCCCCTCGTCAGGAAGTGGTGCCGATGTCCTCCCCCGCGACCGCTGCCCCACCACCCGCCAACCTCAAGCGCATCGTCGCCGCGAGTCTGATCGGCACGACCATCGAGTGGTACGACTTCTTTCTCTATGGATCCGCCGCCGCGCTGGTGTTCAACAAGCTGTTCTTCCCCGGCTCCGATCCGCTGGTCGGGACCCTGCTGTCGTTTCTGACGTACGCGGTGGGCTTTGCGGCGCGGCCCGTCGGAGCGTTGGTCTTCGGGCATTACGGGGACCGGCTGGGGCGTAAGAAGCTGCTGGTGCTGAGCCTGCTGATGATGGGCGGCGCGACGTTCGCGATCGGGCTGCTGCCGACGCATGCGACCGTCGGTACGGCGGCGCCGGTGCTGCTGACCGTACTGCGGCTGGTCCAGGGGTTCGCGCTGGGCGGCGAGTGGGGCGGCGCGGTGCTGCTGGTGTCGGAGCACGGTGACGCACGGCGGCGCGGATTCTGGGCGTCCTGGCCGCAAACCGGTGCTCCCGCGGGCCAGTTGCTGGCCACCGGCGTGCTGTCGGCGCTGACGGCGCTGCTGTCGGATGCGGCGTTCACGTCCTGGGGGTGGCGGGTGCCGTTCCTGCTCTCGGGCGTGCTGGTGCTCGTGGGACTGTGGGTCCGGCTCTCGGTGGATGAATCACCGGTGTTCAAGGCCGCGTTGGCGCGTGCCGAGACCCGGCGGGCGGAGGGTTCCGCGGTGGAGAAGCTGCCGTTGGTGGCGGTGCTGAAGTACCACTGGCGGGATGTACTGATCGCGATGGGGGCGCGGATGGCCGAGAACATCTCGTACTACGTCATCACGGCCTTCGTGCTCGTCTATGCCACCTCGCACACCGGGCTGTCCCAGCAGATCGCGCTGAACGCCGTGCTGATCGCCTCGGCGCTGCACTTCGCGGTCATCCCCGCCTGGGGCGCGCTCTCGGACCGGATCGGGCGCCGGCCGGTGTATCTGCTGGGCGCGGTCGGCGTCGCCGTCTGGGCGTTCCCGTTCTTCGCGCTGGTGGACTCCAGCCGGTTCGGGCCGCTGCTGCTCGCGGTGAGCGTCGGGCTGGTCTTCCACGGTGCGATGTACGCGCCGCAGGCGGCCTTCTTCGCGGAGATGTTCGCGACCCGGATGCGGTACTCGGGTGCGTCGATCGGCGCCCAGTTCGCCTCGGTCGCGGCCGGCGCGCCCGCCCCGCTGATCGCGACCGCGCTGCTCGCCGACTACGACAGCCCGACGCCGATCGCCCTGTACGTCATCGCCGCCGCGCTGCTGACGCTGCTCGCGGTCGGGGTGGCCCGGGAGACGCGCAACCGGGATCTCGACGCGGTGGACGGGACGGCAGTGGACGGGACGACGACGGCCGGTGCGGTCCGCAAGACGGGAGCGGCGGAGGGCGGGGCGTCGCCGGCCGTCCCGTCCTGAGAGGCCTGCGGAACCTGATGTACGGCGGGGGCGTGGCGGGCCCGGGGACGCTCCGGGAGACGGGGCAGCAGGTCCGCCACGCCCCCGCCGGGCGTCAGGCGCGGTCCTTGTTCTTGAGGGAGTCCTTCATCCCCTGGGCGTGCTCCTTGGCGTTGCCCATCGCGTTCTTGGCCTTGCCCTTGGCCTCGTCCGTACGGCCCTCGCTCTTCAGGCGCTCGTCGCCCATGGCCTTGCCGGCCTTCTGCTTGGCCTTGCCCTTCATCTTGTCCATGGCGCCTTTGTCACCCATGAGGAACTCCTTTTGTCCGGTGGGAGGGAGAAAGCTTCGGCTCCACGCTGCCGCAGGTCGCGGAGGCGCGCACCCGGAGGCGGCTACCGGTACCCGCCGGTCCGTGGGCACGGAGCGGCGCACGGATCCCGGCTACGCGCCGGTATCGCGCGCCACGGCCGAGGACAGTTGATGCAGCCGCAGCGCCAGCTGGATCTCCAGGGCGCGTGCCGGGGTCTGCCAGTCGGGGCCCAGCAGCCGGCTCACCCGTTCCAGGCGCTGGGCGACGGTGTTCACATGGACGTGCAGCGCGTCCTTGGTGCGGGCCGGGCTCATGCCGCAGGCGAAGTAGGCCCCCAGGGTGCGCAACAGCTCCGTGCCGCGGCGGGTGTCGTAGTCGCTGACCACCCCGAGTGTGCGGTGGACGAAGCCGTCCACATCGCGGGTGTCGGCCAGCAGCAGTCCGAGGAAGCCGAAGTCGGCGGCGGCCGCACCCTGGCCTGCACGGCCCAGCACCCGCAGGGCCTCCCGGCAGCGCCGGGCCTCCGCGTAGGCGTCCGCGACCGCCGCGGGACGGGCGGCCGGGGCCGGGACCGGGGCCGAGGCGCCGACCGTGACGGGGAGGTGCAGCGCGGCACCGAGCCGGGCGGCGATCTCGCGGGCGGTGTGCGCCGGGTCGTCGTCGGGGCCGAGCGGCAGCAGCAGGACGGCGCCGCCGTCCCGTACGGCCGCCAGTCCATGGCGGGTCGCGGCGAGATGGGAGGCCGCCGACCACAGGCGGCGGCGGTCGGTGCCGTGGGGGTGGGCGTCGGCGCCGGGCGCCGGGCCGTCGTCGGATATCGGGGCTGCGTGGGCCGGCGCCGAACCGTCGATCCGGGCCGCCAGGACGATATGCGGCGCATCGAGGTCCGCGCCGACCCGGGCCGCGCGTTCACCGAGCAGGCGGGGGTCACGGTCGGCGGCGTTCAGAAGGTCGTCCAACAGCTCGCCGCGTACGCGCTGTTCGGCCTCGCCCGCGGTCCGCCGGGCGAGCAGGAGCAGGGAAGTGACCATGGCGGCCCGCTCCAGGGTGCGCTGGTCGACCGGGTCGAGGGCCGGGTGACCGCGCAGTACGAGGGCGCCCAGGACCTCACCGCCCGCCCCGACCGCCGCGACCCACTCCGCGCCGTCCCGTACGGCGTGGCCGTCGGCGCGGGAGCGGTCCAGCGCCGCGGCCGGTGCCCGGCCGGGCTCGGTGAACTCGACCTCGCCGTGCAGGACTTCCGCCACCGCGTCCGCCACGTCCTGGACCCCGCCGCCGCGCAGTACCAGTTCGGTCAGCCGGTCGTGGATGTCCGAGGCGCGCTCGATGACCGAGCTGCGGTCGCCGATGATCTCGTTGGCCGCCTCCAGTTCGGTGAGCGTCTTACGGGTCTCGGCGAGGAGGTTGGCGGTGTCGATGGCGACGGCGGCGTGCGCCGCGTGGGCGGCGAGCAGGGCGATCTGGCCGCGTTCGAAGACCCGCTCGCGGCGGTCGGCGGCGAAGAGCACGCCGATCACGCCGCTGCCGAGCATCAAGGGCACGCCGAGGATCGCCACCAGGCCCTCGTCATGGACGCCCGAGTCGATGGTGCGGGTGTGCCGGAACCGCTCGTCGTGGAAGTAGCTGTCGGTGACATACGGGCGGGCGGTCTGCGCGACCAGCCCGCCCAGGCCCTCGCCCATGCCGAGCCGCAGTTGCTGGAACCGCGCGGAGACCGAGCCGTCGGTGACCCGCATATAGGTGTCGCCGGCGGCGGGGTCGTGGAGGGTGAGGTAGGCGACCTCGGTGCCCAGGAGGGAGCGGGCCCGGCGCACGATCGCGCGCAGCACCGCGTCGAGGTCGCGCAGCCCGGCCAGGTCGTGTGCGGTGGCGTAGAGCGCGGACAGTTCGGCCTCGCGGCGCCGGCGGCCCTCCAACTCGGTGCGTACCCGCAGCGCGAGGAGCTTGGCCCGCTCCAGTGCGGCGAGCCGGCCGGCGTCGGCGCCCTCGGCGCGGGCGCGCAGCACCGGCCGCTCGTACTCCTCCGCGGCGGCGCCCGCGGCCAGCAGCCCGAGGAAGGGGTTCTCGGCCGGGTCGTGGGCGGGGGCGCCCTCCCGGTCGTGGGTGACGTCCCGGCCGGGTGCGTCCTCCCGGCCGGGGGCGGGCGCACCGGCCCGCACGGCCTCCCGGTCGTACGGAGCGGGCATCGGCGGGGGCGCGTCCACGGGCTCGGGATCCGGCTCGGGCGTGGGCTGATCGGTGGACATGGTCACAGGCATACCTTCGGGTCGTCGCGGTGCGCCAGCCTCCGCCGCCCGGGTTCCGGAGCGCGGGCCGCTCAATGCGCGGTCCAGCCCCCGTCCAGCACCAGGGAGGCGCCCGTCATGAAGGACGCCTGCGGAGTGCAGAGGTAGGCGACGGCCTCGGCGACCTCCGCCGGTTCGAGCAGCCGCTTGAGGGCGGAGTCGGCAAGGAGGAGGTCGGCCAGTACGCGTTCCTCGGGGATGCCGTGGGCGGCGGCCTGGTCGGCGAGCTGCCGTTCCACGAGGGGGGTGCGGACATATCCGGGATTGATGCAGTTGCTGGTGACGCCGTGCGGGGCGCCCTCCAGGGCCGCGGTCTTCGACAGCCCTTCCAGGCCGTGCTTGGCGGCGACATACGCGGATTTGAAGGGGGACGCCCGGAGGCCGTGCACGGAGGAGATGTTGAGGACGCGGCCCCAGCCCTGTGCGTACATATGGGGCAGTGCGCCCCGCAGCAGCCGGAAGGGCGCCTCCAGCATGACGGTCAGCACCTGGTGGAAGACCTCGGGCGGGAACTCCTCGATGGGGCGGACGAGCTGGAGGCCCGCGTTGTTGACGAGCACATCGGCGCCGGCCGCGGCCCGTTCCGCGGCGTCCAGATCGGTGAGGTCCAGGAGCCGGGGTTCGATGCCGCCCGGTGCGCCGTCCGGGTGAGCCGCCACGAGTTCGTCCAGCCCCGCCGCGTCCCGGTCGACCGCGCGCACCGTCGCGCCGGCCGCCGCCAGCCGCAGGGCGCAGGCGCGTCCGATGCCACCGGCCGCGCCGGTGACGAGCGCGGTGCGGCCGTCGAGGTCGAGGGATACCGGGCCTGGGGTGCCGATCACGGTCATGTCCGCACCCTAGGCAGCGGCCGGGTACCGCTCCGATGTGCCCCGGCACCACACTTCGCGGACCGGGCATGGGGACGGCACACGTCAGATGTGGTGCCCGCACCCGCCTTCCCCGGCACGGCGGGTGGCCCGCCGCGGCTCGCACCGGCCCCCGCGCTTCACCCGATCGGCCGCCCCGGATCGCCGCGCTCCCCGCGGGCCCCTAACGTCGTACGACGCAGCGTGCCGTCTGCGCACCGCCGCCACAAGGGAGTCCTACATGCGGAGGCTCATCGCCGTGCCGACCGTGCTGCTCGCCCTGACTGCCGCGGGCTGCGCGGACGACGGGGACCCGACGACCGCGGCATCGTCGTCGACGGGCACCGGTCCGCGCCCGGAAGGAACTCCGGGCAACGGCCCCGCGTCCCCCACCGTCCCGGGGCAGCCGATGGAATGCGGCGTGCTCCGCGGCGCACTGGGCGAGGCAGGTGACGTCACCCTCTACGCGGACCCCGGGGCCGGCGGCACGGTGGGCTGCGACGAGGTCCGTCAGGTGATGGCCGAGTTCTTCGTGCGGGCACCGAAGGAGGCCCGTGACGACCGGGGCTCCCTGGCCGTACGGGGCTGGTTCTGCCAGTTCGAGAGCGGCCCCACCGGCACCTGGATCACGGCCTGCCGCAAGGACGACCGGGAGATGCACACCGAGGAGCCGTCCGGTCGGCCCACCGACCCGGCTCCGTCCGAGGAGCCCGGCTCACCGGACGGATCCGAGCTGCCCACGCTTCCCGGCGAGCCCTCCGACCCGATGGACGAGCCGTCGACGGAGGAGCTGTAGGCCTCCGTCCGCCCGAGGAAAGCCCGACACACCCCGGCACACCCCGGAGCGCCCCCTGAGACGTGCCTCAGGGCTGCTGCCCCTCCGGCTCCTCCCCCATCCCGTGGAACCACGTCGGCCCGGCCTCCAGCGCCCGCTTGATGCGGGTGAGGGCGTACTCCTCCAGCTCCGGCAGGGCGTCGAGGTCGAACCAGCCGACCTCCAGCGACTCGTCGTCATTGACCTGCGCCTCGCCGCCGACCGCCCGGCAGCGCAGCGTCACGTCCATGAACTGGCAGATATCGCCATTGGGGTAGTGGGTGGGCGGCATGGTCTCGACGAGGACGACGCCCTCGGGGACCACCACCACCGCGGTCTCCTCGTAGACCTCGCGCATCGCGGTCTCGGCCGGCTGTTCACCCGGCTCGGGGATACCACCGATCACCGACCAGCCACCGGTGTCGGCCCGCTTCCCCAGCAGGACACGGCCCTGGTCGTCGAAGACGACCGCGCTCACCCCGGGCAGCCACAGCAGCTGCCGGCCGATGGAGTTCCGGAGGTGACGGATGAAATCGGGGGTTGCCATGCCCCGACCCTACGGGACGTCCCCGGCGGGTCCCCGGCCCTGTGGACCACGTGCCGTGTGCGTGCCGCGGACGGCGCTCAGGCGCCCGCCGGGGTCCCCTTGCGCGGCCGGAGCCGGCCGCGGATCGCGCGGACGGCGCCCTCGGCGTCATCGACGGTGATGGTGAAGTCGCGCCCGTCGTCGAGCCGGAGCACCACGCCCTCACCGCGGCGGACGACCACGGCCGTGCCCTGTTCGGGGCGCCAGCGGTAGCCCCAGCCGCCCCAGTGGCGGGGGGTGACCTGCGGCGTGAACTCGGCGCCGACGACGTCGTCGAGCGGGATCCTGCGGCGTGGCACCCCTATATGGCCGCACCGCACCTCCAGGCAGTCCTTGTCGACGCGGACCGCGACATGGACGTAGGCGAGCGTGCCGAAGAGCACCAGCAGGCCGACCGCGACACAGCCGACCACCGACATCACCAGGGGCGCGAGGCCCGCGGTCCAGTTGCTGTCGACGGCGAGCTCGATGCCCAGCGCCAGACAGGCCGCACCGATCGCGGCCAGGAGCCACTGGATGCGGTTGGTGGCGCTGCCGTGCCAGACCTCGGGGATCTCCGCATGGGAGCCGCTGCTGGGGCGCGCTCCGCTGTCGGCGCCGTCGGTCGTGCCAGGGTCGTCGGGGGCTGCTGCCCCCTCGTGGGGGTGGTCCCTCATGAGACGCAGCGTACGCGTCTTTGCACGCTATGGCAGTGCGTCGGACGAGCCGCTCACGGCCCGGACCGCGGCGCCGCCGACGTCATGGCTGACGTCAGCGGCGGGCGGCCGCGGCGGCGCCGTCGGCCGCTGGAGTGGCCTCGGCGGGGGCCCCGGGTGCGCGGTCGGTACGGCCCGCGGCGAGCAGCCGGCCCTCGGCGTAGACGAGCGACGTGGCCGGCAGCCCGGCCGGGCGGCCGCTGAGGATCACGCTGAGTGCGCCGGTGGGGGCGGCCGCCGGCGCCGGCTCGGCGCCGATGCGGCGCAGCGCCTGGGCGGCGACCGCCTCGGCGGAGCCGTGCAGGGCGAGGGCGGGGGCGCCGGGCTGCTGGAGGGCGGCGCGGATCCGTTCGGCGACCAGCTCGTAGTGGGTACAGCCCAGGACGACGGTGCGCACGTCCCGTGGGGTGCGATGCGCGGCGGCGGCGATGGCGGCGTCGATCGCGGCCTCGTCGGCGGTCTCCACCGCGTCGGCCAGCCCCGGGCAGGGCACGCCGGTGATCTCCACGCCGTGCCCGAACCGCTCGATCAGGTCCCGCTGGTAGGGGCTGCCGGTGGTGGCGGGGGTGGCCCAGATGGCGACCGGGCCGCCGCCGGCCGCCGCGGGCTTGATGGCGGGGACGGTGCCGATGACCGGGACCTGGGGTTCCAGTTCGGCGCGGAGGGCCGGCAGCGCATGCACGGACGCGGTGTTGCAGGCGACGATCAGGGCGTCGGGGCCGTGCGCGGCAGCGGAGCGGGCCACCGCCAGCGCATGGGCGGTGACATCGTCGGGGGTACGTGGGCCCCAGGGCATGCCGTCGGGATCGGAGGAGAGGACCAGGTCGGCGTCCGGCCGCAGTCGCCGCACGGCGGCGGCCGCCGCGAGCAGCCCGGTCCCGGAGTCCATCAGCGCGATCTTCACCCGGACACTTTACTCAGCCGCGCGTCCGGCTTGTCATACCGGGCCGGGACGGCCGGGTGCCTTCCGGGGCCGGGGCGCACCGCACCCGACGAGCGGCGTCCCGGTCCGTTCCTCGCGTACCGGTCCGTTCCGTCCCGTTTCCGGGACACCCTCCCGATCGCCGGTGCATGCCGGATGTGGTGCGGCAGACTGCGGCCGTGGGAGCGATGGAGTGGATCGGTGCCGGGTCCCTGCTGGCCTGGGTGTGGCTGTTGCTGGGGCAGGGCTTCTTCTGGCGGACGGACGTACGGCTGCCGGACCGCCGCGATCCGGAGCGCTGGCCGACGGTCGCGGTGGTGGTCCCGGCGCGGGACGAGGCCGCGGTGCTGCCGGACAGCCTGCCGTCGCTGCTCGGGCAGAAGTACCCGGGCCGGGCCGAGGTGTTCCTGGTCGACGACGGCAGTACGGACGGGACCGGTGCGCTGGCCCGGCAGCTGGCGGCCGCGCGCGGCGGGCTGCCGCTGACCGTGTCCGCACCCGGCGAGCCGGAGCCCGGGTGGACGGGCAAGCTCTGGGCCGTACGGCACGGGATCGCGCTGGCGCGCGAGCGCGTCGCGCCGGAGTATCTGCTGCTGACCGACGCGGATATCGCGCACGACCCCGACAGTCTGCGGGAGTTGGTGGCGGCGGCCCGGTCGGCGGGGCTGGATCTGGTGTCGCAGATGGCACGGCTGCGGGCGGTGACGTTCTGGGAGCGGCTGATCGTGCCGGCCTTCGTCTACTTCTTCGGGCAGCTGTATCCCTTCCGGTGGGTCAACCGTCCCGGGGCGCGGACCGCGGCGGCGGCCGGGGGCTGTGTGCTGCTGCGGCGGGAGGCCGCGGAGCGGGCGGGTATCCCGGACGCGATCCGGCATGCGGTGATCGACGATGTGACGCTGGCGCGAGCGGTGAAGCGCTCCGGCGGCACGATCTGGCTGGGGCTCGCGGACCGGGTGGACAGCGTGCGGCCGTATCCGCGGCCGGGAGAGCTGTGGCGGATGGTCTCGCGCAGTGCCTACGCCCAACTGCGGCACCAGCCCCTGCTGCTGCTCGGCACCGTCCTCGGTCTCGCGCTGGTGTATCTGGTGCCGCCCGTCGCGCTGGCGGCCGGACTGGCGGACGGTGACACGGCGGTCGCCGCGCTGGGCGGGGCGGCCTGGGCGGTGATGTGCGGGACGTATCTGCCGATGCTGCGCTACTACGGGCAGCCGCCGTGGGCGGCACCGCTGCTGCCCTTCACCGCGCTGCTGTATCTGCTGATGACCGTGGACTCGGCGGTACAGCACTACCGGGGGCGCGGCGCGGCCTGGAAAGGGCGGACGTACCCGGCGCCCTGAGCGGCGCCCCCGGTGCCGGCGTCACTTGCGGGCGGGTGACCAGTCCAGGCCCCATCCGTAGGCGTTGTCGATGGTGCGCTGCGGGCTGACGCCCGGCTCGGGGACGAGGTAGCGGGCCTCGCGCTGGACGACGAGTTCGCTGCCCGTGTTGGTGATCAGGGCCAGTGCGCAGACCTTGGAGGGCACCGTGCAGGCGTCGAGCGAGAAGTCGACGGGGGCGCCGTGCTGGGGCTGGAGGGTGACGGTCGCGCTCAGGCCCTCGAAGCTGCGGGCTCCCGCGTAGACGGTGACGAAGATCAGGATGCGCTTGATGCGCGCCTGGTGGTCGAGGTTGATGGTCATGTTCTCGCCGGCGGCGACGGCTCCGGTGCGGTCGTCGCCGTCGAGCTGGATGTACGGCGGGGCGTGCAGGGAGCCGAAGTTGTTGCCGAGCGGGTGGATCACCCCGGCGGCGCCGTCGGTGAGTTCGTACAGCGCGCACAGGTCGAGGTCGAGCTCGCCGGACGGGGGCAGCAGTGCGCCGCGGGCGCCCATGGCCTGCATCGCCTTGAAGCCGAGCTTCTTGCCCAGCCGCTTGCCCGCCGTGCCGCTGTTCCAGTTGAGGTTCACCCGCATCGCCCCGGAGGTGCCGCCCTGCTTCGTCAAGGAGACGGCAGGGGCGTCCTTCGTGAGGGTGACTTTTGTCAGACGAACGGGAGAGGGCGCCGGGGCGGGCGCGGGCTGCCCCGGAGGCGGCGGGAAGGCGGCCGCCGCTTGCCCCGTCGGCGACGGGGGCGTGGGCGCCATGGGCGGCGGCGCCATCGGAGGGGCGGGCGCCGGGGGTGCGGCGGGCGGCGGGGTGGGCATGGCCGACGGCGGAGCGGGGGCGGCGGGGGCCGGGGCGGGCGGCGCGGGCTGCGGCGGCGCCGGGTCCTCGACGCTGATGCCGAAGTCGGTGGCGAGGCCGGCGAGCCCGGTGGCGTACCCCTGCCCCACCGCGCGGAACTTCCAGGCACCCTGGCGACGGTAGAGCTCGCCGAGCACGAAGGCGGTCTCGGCGCCGGCGTCCTGGCTGTCGAAGCGGGCGATCTCGGCGCCGTTCGCCGCGTCCAGCACCCGGACGTGCAGCCCGGGGACGCTCCCGAAGGTGCCGCCGTCGGCGGAGGCGGCCAGCACCACCGTGTCGACGGCGGGTTCGACGGAGTCCAGGGCGACGGTGAGGCTGTCGGTCATCGCGCCGCCGGCCGGGCGCTTGCCGTCATGGCGTACGGCACCGGAGGCGTGCGCGGCCTGGTTGTAGAAGACGAAGTCGCCGTCGTCGCGGACCTTTCCGGACACCAGGAGCAGGGCGGAGGCGTCCACGTCCGGCGTCCCCGGGGCCGTTTGCCAGCCCAGCTCCACCCGGACCGCCGGGGCCGGGACCGGAACGTTGCTGCCCTTGAGCATCGACATCGCTGCGCCTTCCTCTCGTCCGTCGTGCCCCGTCACTGGTGGCACCCCCAACCTACTTGGCCCGAACGTCTCCGAACGCCCCCCGTTCACCTGCGAGAAGCGAGGTCTTTACACGATCCCTACGGGCGATCGCGACCGATTTCCACAACTTCGCTCACATTGGCGATCCATGGCCGCTCCGAACACGCAAAACAACCCTCTTTGCAGGCTCCCCAATCGGCACATCGTGGGCTTAACTTATGAGGCATGACCTCCCCCCGCTCTACCTACGGCGGCTACTACGCTTCGCCTTCCTTCCCGGACACCCCGATCTACGACAGCCTCGTCGCCGAACGTGGTACGCCGCAGATCGCCCCGATCCGGGTGAACCCCTCCCCTTACGAGACGGGTTCGTCCTATATGCCGGCGCTGCCCTCGGCGCTGCCGGCACTTCCGGCCGCGCCCTCGCACCATTCGCCCGGCCAGGGCTACCCGGGAGCGGCCGCACAGCCGGTCGCCCCGTTGCAGCAGGCCCCGGCGCCGTACATCCCGCAGCAGGCGGGTGTCCGCGGCTATCCGTCCCAGCAACAGCAGCAGCCCCAGCGCCCGCCCATGGGCACGGGGTATGAGGCGATGCGGCCGGCCGCTCCGGTCGCGCCGCGGCCTGCCACGCCGTACGACGACCCGTACGGCCGGCAGTACCCGCGCGGGTACTGACCTGGGCGAACGGTCAACTGTCCGAGGCTGCTGGCAGGATGGAACGCATGCCGAAGCCTGCGCTCCAGTCGATCCATCTCTACCCGGTCAAATCCATTGCGGGGTCCGGTCCCGGCGAGGCGGTCGTGGAGCCGTGGGGGCTCGCCGGGGACCGACGCTGGCTGCTGGTGGACGCCGAGGGCAGGCAGATCACGCAACGGCAGCAGCGGATGCTGGCGTTGGCGCATGCCGAGGGGCTGCCGGGCGGTGGCCTCGGGCTCACCGCGCCCGGAAGGAAGCCGTTGACGGTCGAGGTGCCGGCTTCCGGGGAGACGATCACGGTCGAGGTCTGGAAGGACGAGGTCGAGGCGGTGCCCGTGGGCCGGGCGGCCGACGAGTGGTTCAGCGGGTATCTGGGCGTCGAGTGCCGGCTGGTGTACCTCGACGCCCCGGAGAAGCGCCGGCCCATCGACCCGGAGTACTCCCTGCCCGGTGAGACGGTCAGTTTCGCCGACGGCTTCCCGTTGCTGCTGACGACCACCTCGTCGCTGGACGCCCTCAACTCCCTCATCGCACAGGGCGACCACGCCGACGAGGGACCGCTGCCCATGAACCGTTTCCGGCCCAATGTGGTGGTGGACGGCACCGCGCCCTGGGCGGAGGACGACTGGCGGCGGGTCCGCATCGGCGAGGTCGTCTTCGAGGTGGTCAAGCCCTGCTCCCGCTGCGTGGTCACCACCACCGACCAGCGCACCGCCGAGCGCGGCAAGGAGCCGCTGCGCACGCTCGCCCGGCATCGCCGCTTCGGTGACCAGCTGGTCTTCGGCCAGAATCTGATCCCGCGCGGGGTCGGCACGATCCGTATCGGCGACCCGTTCGAGATACTCGGCTGACGGGCCGGCGCGGCCCTTCGCCATGGTCGCGCCGTGGGCGCTCGTGGCGGCCGCGGGCCGCCGCGGCCCGGTGACCAGCTGTCCGCGGTGCACGCCCGGCGCCGCCGACGGGAGCGGCCGACGGACGACAGAGAGCTGGGTGCCGATGTCTGTGCGGGACACCGGGTGCGGCCGTCTCCTTCCCGTCCAGCATCTGCGGCCCGGGGACCACGCCTTTGTGAGTTACGGCGATGACGAGGTGCGCTGGGAGGTCGTCACGGCATTCGTACGGCTCGGGCTGGCCCACGGCGAGAAGGTGATGGTCCTGCCGTGCCCCGAGGTGCCCGAGGACGAGGTACTGGCCAGGCTCGACTTCCCCAGCCGCAGCACGGTGTCGGCGCGCGAGCGGGGCCAGTTGGTGGTGAGCAGCATGCGTGCGGTGATCCGGCCGGACACGGAGTTCACCGCCGCGCGCCAGATGGGCCGGCTGTACGCGGAGACGGACCGGGCGACGGCCGAGGGGTATGCGGGCCTGCGGGCGTTCATCGACATGGGCTGGGTGCGTGCGCTCGGCGCGGACGTCGGGGTGATGGCGTGCCGTGAGACCGGTGCGCAGGCGCTCTTCAGCGGCCGGCCGTACACGGAGATCTGCGCCTACGACCGCCGCCGGTTCGACCGCGCGGTGCTCACCGCCATGGAACGGGCGCATCCGCGCGCGCTCCTGGAGCGGCTGGGCAGTCTGCGGTCGCTGCGCGCACCGGACGGCGCGCTGTGCTTCATCGGCGAGGCGGACGCCGCGAACCGGACCGCGTTCGGCAGAGCGCTGGAGATCGCCCTGGCACAGACGCCCGCGTCCCGGCGGCTCGGCGTCGATCTGACCCGGCTGCACTTCCTGTCGGTCGGCTGCGCCGTCAGCCTGCTCACCCTGGTCCGCGGCGCCGCGGGCCACGACCTGGTCGAGGTGCGCTGCGACCGCGGGCAGCACCGGATGCTGCGGCGGCTGGGCGCCGGGACGGTGCCGCGGCTGACGCTGACGGAGGTGGTGCGGCCGTGGTGAGCCCCGATCCGGCCGAGGTGGCGGCCCCGGAGCCCGGCCGCCGGCTGCTCCAGCGGCGCTTCACCGCCCGGCTGCTGCCGCAGTTGCGGCTGCTGGTCGAGGAGTGCGCGGCCCGCGAGGGCCTCTGCGAGCCGCGGCGCGGCGAATTCGTGCTCGCCGTGGACGAGATCGCGGGGAACGCCGTGGAGCACGGGGGCGGTTCGGGACGGCTGGTGCTGCGCCGGGTCGGCGAGGAGCTGGAGTGCCGGATCAGCGATGCGGGGCCCGGGTTCAGCGAGGACGTGATCCCCGAGCTGCTGCCGGGCCTGGACGGCGCTCCGAAGGGGCGCGGGCTGTGGCTGGCCCGTCTGGTGGCCGACCGGTTCGCGGTCGCCGTGGGGGCTCCCGGTACGGGCATGACGGGCGCCGTGGTGACGGTGACGGTACGGCTGCGCTGACCGCGCGGGCCGGTCCGGCGCGGAGTCCCCCAAGAGTCCCGGACCTGCTCGAAACGTCCGGTTGTCGCTCTTTGTACGCCATGAAGTTGCTCTCTCTTCGCAGAACTCTCGCATGGACCACCCGCGATGAGGTATCCACAGACACGGAGAGGGGGCACCGATGCGAGCGATGAAGGGCGTATGGCGCTGGCGGCACAATCCGCTGCGGCGCCGGACCGATCGGTTCGAGGCCTGGACGGCGCTCGTCGCCGCCCTTCTGATCGCCCTCGGGGCGACCTCCGTGGGCTGGCTCGCCGGACGGGCCGCACACGGCGCGCTGCTGGCGACCGTACGGATACAGCACCAGCAGCGGCATCTGGAGTGGGTCACGGTCGACCGGCTGATCTCCCGGGCCCCGCTCGACTCCGATCCGGAGACCTCCTCCCAGCGTGATGCGCACCGCCGGGTCGTCGCCCGCTGGACGGCCCCCGACGGCAGCCCGCACGTCGGGCAGCTCGCCGCGCCGCGGCCGGTGGAGACCGGCGAGCGGTTCCGGATCTGGACCGACGACCGGGGCCGGGTGGCGCCGCGGCCGATGGACACCGGCACGGCGGGCACGCATGCCGTGCTGGCCGGTCTGGGCACCGCGGCCGGGGTCGGCATGATGATCGAAGGCGCCCGGCGGCTGGTCGTCTGGCGGCTGATGGTGCGTCGCTTCCGCCGCTGGGACGAGGAGTGGGAGCGCGCGGGCCAGGACTGGGGCCGGGCCGGCGCAGGGAGTTGAGAGCCTGCCTTTCGAGGCGGCCGACCGTGTCAACTGCCGCCCGCCGGGCGCGCTACGGTGGTGGCGCCAGCCTCTCGGCTGGGGCCTCGCAGACCGGAAAACGGACATCCGCGGACGGATGGTGCCGGGCCGACAACAGCCGCACGAAGTGGGGGCACGACAGCACCATGGCACAGGGCTCGGTCCAGGTGACGCACTCCGGAACGTCGCGCTGGCGGCGCCGCACCGGGGAGTACAGCTCGCTCGCCGCCGCCCTGGAGGCCGCCGGGGACGGTGATGTGCTGACCGTCCCGGCCGGTACGTACCGCGAGAATCTGGTGCTGGTGCGCGCGGTGACGCTGCGCGGCCCGGACGGCGCACGCGGTTCGGTGCGGATCGCCCCGGCCGACGGTGTGGCGCTGACGGTACGGGCCTCGGCCACCGTCCACGATCTGCATCTGGAGGCGACGGATTCGACCTCGCCCGCGCTGCTGGTGGAGGACGGCGCCCCGGAGCTGTCGGGCCTGCGGGTGGTGACCCGGTCCGCGTCCGGCATCGAGGTCCGCGGCGGCGCCCGCCCCACGGTGCGGCGCTGCACGGTCGACAACGCGGGCGGGGTGGGCATCAGCGTCCTGGACGGCGCCGGCGGCGTCTTCGAGGAGTGCGAGGTGATGGCCGCCGGGCAGACCGGAGTGGCGGTGCGCGGCGGGGCACATCCGCGGCTGGAGAACTGCCGGATCCACCATGCCTCGGGCGCCGGCCTGTCGGTCAACGGGGAGGGCAGCGCGGTCGAGGCGGTGGGCTGCGAGCTGTACGAGATCAAGGGCGCGGGGGTCCAGGTGGCCGCACGCGCCACCGGCCACCTCACGGACTGCACGGTGCACCGCACCTCCGCCGACGGCGTCACCCTGGACACCGACGCGGTGCTGACGCTCGCCGACTGCGACATTCACGACATCCCGGAGAACGCCGTCGATCTGCGGTCGCGTTCGGTGCTGACGCTGACCCGCAGCACGGTGCGACACTTCGGGCGAAACGGTCTGTCCGTATGGGACCCGGGCACCCGCGTGGACGCCAACCAGTGCGAGATCCACGACAGTACGGGCGACTATCCGGCGGTGTGGGTCAGCGACGGCGCCACCGCCGTCCTGGACTCGACCCGGATGCACGACGTGCCCGACGCACTCTTCGTGCTCGACCGGGGCTCCCGCGCCGACGTCGTGGACTGTGACATCTCGCAGGTCCGCAACACCGCGGTGTCGGTAAGCGACGGGGCGACCGTGCAGCTCGACGACTGCCGGATCAGGGAGGCCGCGACCGGTGCGTGGTTCCGCGACCACGGCAGCGGCGGCACGCTCGCCAACTGCACCATCGACGGTGCGCAGACCGGGGTGATCGTCACCAAGGGCGCGGACCCCACCATCGAGGGCTGCACGGTCAGTTCGCCCGCCGAGGCCGGGTTCTACGTCTCCGCGGAGGGCCGCGGCACGTTCCAGGGCTGCCGGGTCACCGGCAGTTCGGGGTTCGGCTTCCATGTGATCGACGGCTGTCGTACGGCGCTGACGCGGTGCCGTACGGAGCGGTGTGCGCGCGGCGGCTACGAGTTCGCCGAGGGCGGTGCGGGAGCGGGCGACGGGCCGACGGTCCAGGACTGCACCAGCGACGAGAGCCGCGCGGTGCAGACACCGGCCGCCGGGGCGCTGACGGGCCCCGCGGTGCAGCAGGTGACGCAGACGGCCGGGCTGCTGGGCAATGTCCCGGCACAGAGTCCCGCACCGGGCACCACGGCGGCCGCGGAACCGGCGGTCAGCAGCCGTCCCTCCGACGAGGTGCTGGGCGAACTGGACACCCTCGTAGGGCTGGAGAGCGTCAAGCGCGAGGTGCGCAGCCTGATCAACATGATCGAGGTGGGGCGCCGGCGCCGGGAGGCGGGGCTGAAGGCCGCGTCGGTGCGCCGCCACCTGGTGTTCACCGGCTCCCCCGGTACCGGCAAGACGACCGTGGCGCGGCTGTACGGCGAAATCCTGGCCTCCCTGGCGGTGCTGGAGCGCGGGCATCTGGTCGAGGTGTCCCGGGTGGACCTGGTGGGCGAGCACATCGGGTCGACGGCGATCCGCACCCAGGAGGCGTTCGACCGGGCGCGCGGTGGCGTGCTGTTCATCGACGAGGCGTACGCCCTCTCCCCCGAGGACTCCGGACGGGACTTCGGGAAGGAGGCCATCGACACCCTCGTGAAGCTGATGGAGGACCACCGGGAAGCGGTGGTGGTGATCGTGGCGGGCTACACCGCCGAGATGGAGCGCTTCCTGGCGGTCAACCCCGGTGTGGCGTCCCGTTTCTCACGGACCATCACCTTCGGCGACTATGCGCCCGAAGAGCTGCTGCGGATCGTGGAGCAGCAGGGCGAGGAGCATGAGTACCGCCTCGCCGAGGGGACCGGCGAGGGGCTCCTGAAGTACTTCACGGCACTGCCCAAGGGACCGTCGTTCGGCAACGGCCGTACCGCACGCCAGACGTTCGAGGCGATGGTGGAGCGGCATGCGGGCCGGGTGGCCCAGCTGACCGCCCCCAGCACCGACGATCTGAGTCTGCTCTATCCGGAAGACCTGCCCGAACTCCCCTGAGCGGGACGGTCGTCGGAGCGGTCATCGGCAGCGCGGCGGCCCGAGCAGTCATCGGCGGGCCGCTGTCCCGGCAGGTCCGGGCCGAGCCGGGCGATCAGCTCGGCGCGCACCCTGCCGAAGACCGGGTCGGCGTGGTAGTCGCCGTGCCCCAGGATCTGGGCGGGCAGCGGGTTCTGGAGGGTGCGGCCGAAGGCGAGCGGGTCGCGCAGCGGACCCTCGTCGATCCGGCGGCCGTCCTCGCAGGTGAGCCGGATCGGGCCGCCGATGGGGTCGGTGAAGCGCCAGAGGTTGCGCCAGTCGTCCATCTCGCGGTGCAGTCCGGTCAGCGCGGGCGGCCCGAAGAAGGCGGGGAACCAGCGTCCGTAGAGGCGTTCCAGGGGGCTGCCGTACGTCAGCAGGGCGACGCGGCTGCGCGTGACCAGGTCCAGCTGCCAGACGGCGGCGGCCGCCAGCACACTGCCCTGGGAGTGCCCGGAGAGCACCAGCCGGCCGTCGAACCGCTCGGTCCAGGTGGCCATCCGCCAGGTGAGGTCGGGGACGGCGCGCTCGGCGTAGCAGGGCGGGGCGAAGGGGTGGGCGGCGCGCGGCCAGAACGTACCGACGTCCCACAGGATGCCGATGGTGCGGCGGGCCGAGTGGTCGCGGTAGGCGCGCCGGCCCATGGTGATCAGCAATATGACGCCGGCGCCCATCAGCCAGGAGCCCAGGGCTTCCGCGGTCTCGGCGGCGGCGTGCACGACCGGCGCCGCGCCTTCGGTGGCGCGGCCCGGCGCCCGGTCACTGATCCAGGCGCCGGCCACCGCGCCGGCCCCGAGGACGAGGGTGACGGCGGCGGTGGCCGCGACCAGGACCGGTGCGGAATCGGTGAGTCCGGCGCCGGCGATGGTGGCGGCGATCCGCTTGGTACGCCGCCCGTCGGGACGCTCGCGCGGGTCGTACAGCCCGGGGACGTCCTTGGCCACCCGGTCACGGACGATCACCACGCGGACGGCGGCGAGCACGAAGACGATCGCGACGACGACCAGCAGGACGGGGATGACCGAGGCCTGCCAGGACAGCAGCACCGGCGGCCCGGGGATGGGTGCGTGGTCCTGTCCGGGGGTCGCCCCGCCGTCCAGCCAGTCCGCGAAGCGCTGGGCCACCCCCCCGGACAGCACCCCGCCGACCGCGCAGGCCAGCAGGGCGACGGCGGGCCCGCCCATGCCGCGCAGGGCGGTGCGGGCGTCGTCACGGGCGGCGCGCTGAAGGACCCAGGCGGTGAGCGCCAGCGCGAGGACCAGCAGGCCCTGGAGGACGGCGATACCGCCGAAGGCGCCGGCACCGGGCAGGGAGCCGTGACTGTGGGCTCCGGGGCGCGCCCAGCCGGTGTGCACGACGATCAGCGCCAGCACACCGAGGGAGGCGAACGGCAGCGCCCGCACGACCAGATGGTCGGACTCGTCGTCCGGCGCGGCCTCGCTGCGGGCGGTGCGCCACACGACCACCACGGTGGCGGCGGCGAGCAGGATGACCAGTGCGGTCAGGGCCCGGCCGGTGACCGCGAGGGCGGTGTCACCGCCGTCGCGCCCGTCGGCCTGTGCGCCCGCCGCGAGGAGTACGGCGGCGATGGTCAGTACGCCGGCCGTGGTGTGGGCGGCGCGCAGCCGGGCGACCAGCCGGCGGCCGTACCAGAAGCCGTCGAGGCTGAGCGCGGTGCGTTCGGTGACCGGGGTGTCGCGGGAGGTGCCGGGCAGCCGCGGCGGCGGGGAGGCGGATTCGTAGGCGCTCCAGGTGCGGCGCGAGAGCGACCACAGGAAGCCGATGACGAGCAGCGGCACCATGGAAGCGAGCGCGAGGCGGCGGCCCGGGGCGCTCCACCAGCCGGAGTTGTCGGGGCTGAGGAAGCCCATCCAGGACTTGCCGGCGGAGCAGACGGTGGTGCCGGCGCACTGCCAAGCCGTCAGGTCGAGGGCGACCTCGCAGGCCGCGGCGGCGAGCAGGACGGTGAGGGTGAGGGCGAGGATGCGCACCAGGAGGTCGTAGATCCGCTGGGCAGGATGCTCGGGCGGTGCGGCCGGGCGCATCCAGTGGGCGAGGTTGACGACCATGAAGGGCACCAGGAGCAGCCACAGGGCGCGTGCTCCGTTGCCCGAGGTGAGGTTGGACCAGCAGTACGCCTCACGGACCGGCTCGCCGCGGTAGTCGTCGGGCCGCTGCTCGGCGTCCGCGTCCTCGGTGCGGCGGTAGCAGGCGGCGGTGTCGTCGCCGGTGATCAGCTGGACGCGCGGGTCGCCGAGCATCTCCTGTGCGGTGGTGCCGCCGACGCCGTGCACCAGCAGCTCCAGGGAGAGCTGCGGTGCGGCGGCCGGTGGCCCGTCTGCCGTGCTGTCACGGCCGGTTGAGCGCGCGTGCGGTGTCGGGTCCGCGGTCTCCACTGTTGTCCCCCGTAGTCGTGCCCAGAGTCGTGACACGTTGTCCGTGCGGCGTGTGCGGTGCGCCGCCCCCAGGATTGTCCTTTCCCCACGGGAGGACATCCAGCACCCATACCGCGGTGTCGTAGTTCGGGTGTTGTAGTTCGGGTGTTGTAGTTCGGGTGTTGTACTCCGGTGTCGTACGTCGGTGTCGTACGTCGGTGTCGTACGTCCGGTGTCGCACGTCGGCTGCCGCACGTCGGCTGCCGCACGTCGGGTGCCGCACGTCGGGTGCCGCACCTGCGCGTCGCCCGGCGCACCCCCCACCCCCGAACCCACCCCCGCCCCCCCCGAAGGGGGAGAGGGGGGAGGGGGCGGGGGAGCAACCGGCGGGCAGCCTCGCACCACCTCCACCAGCAAACACTTCTCCCGTCACCAGCATCACTGTCAGCGCCTCGTGCGAGGATGAGGGCACCAGTGATCGCAGGCGGCAGCCAGCACGTACGACCCGACACAGCAAGCCGGGGCGGAAGGGACGGGCCGGGGTGAGCGACAACCAGAACCTCCTCGCGGAGCAGCGGCGTGCCCTGATTCTCGACGAGATCAGGCGGCGCGGCGGGGTGCGGGTCAACGAACTCACCCGCAAGCTGAACGTGTCGGACATGACGGTCCGTCGCGATCTGGACGCACTGGCCCGTCAGGGCATGGTGGAGAAGGTGCACGGCGGCGCGGTGCCGGTCAGCGAGCCGAGCGCGCACGAGCCCGGTTTCGAGGCGAAGTCGGCGCTGGAGCTGAGCGCCAAGGAGGACATCGCCAAGGCGGCGGCCGAGATGGCGGCGCCGGGCAGCGCCATCGCGCTGGCGGGCGGCACGACCGCGTTCGCGCTGGCGCAGCAGCTGCTGGACGTGCCGGATCTGACGGTCGTGACGAATTCGGTGCGGGTGGCCGATGTGTTCTACGGCGCGCAGCGGGCGGCGGCCAGCGGCGGCGCGGGCCCCCGCGCGGGCGCCGCGACCGTGGTGCTGACCGGCGGGGTGCGTACGCCTTCGGACACTCTGGTGGGCCCGGTGGCGGATGCCGCGATCCGGTCGCTGCACTTCGATGTGCTCTTCCTCGGGGTGCACGGCATATCGGTGGAGGCGGGGCTGTCGACACCGAACCTGGCGGAGGCGGAGACCAACCGGCATTTCGTGCGCTCCGCGCGCCGGGTGGTGGTGGTCGCCGACCACACCAAGTGGGGCACGGTCGGCCTGAGTTCGTTCGCGACGCTGGATCAGGTGGGGGTGCTGGTGACCGATGCCGGGCTGTCCGCCGAGGCGCGAGCGGAGTTCGCCGAGCTGCCGCCCGAGCTGGTGGTGGCGGGCGAACGGCGTGACGACGCAGACATCTGACGGGTCGCCAGCTATGGTGAGCCGCCCAGGCCCGCCGCCCGTCCCGTAGGGGGTGCTCGTCCCATGGCACGCCGACTCCGCCCCGTCGAGCTCGACTTCGTCGCCTCCGCCCCGCTGCGGCTGGTGTTCGCCGCGGAGGTCGCCGCGCCGCCGGAGGTGGTGTATCCGGCGCTGGCGGACGATGTGGGCGGCTGGTCGTGCTGGTTCACGGGCGTGGCGCGGTCGGCTTCGACGCACGACGGCACGGGCCGGGAGGTGCGGCTGACCGGCGGCACCCGCTTCACGGAGACGGTCCTGGCGGCTGAGCCCGACCTGCGCTACGCCTACCGGGTCGACACCACCAACGCCCCCGGCATGCGGGCCCTGGTGGAGGACTGGCGGCTGACCCCGTCGGGCGGCGGCACCCGGCTGCGGTGGACGTTCGCGGCCGACGGCCCGGCGCCGTTCCGCTTTCTGCTGACGCTGGCCAGGCCGGGCCTGGGCCGCGCCTTCCGGGAGTCGGCGCGGGCCCTGGACCGCAGACTCGCGAAGGCCTGAGGCAGGGCCGGGCCGCGCGGGCCGGCCCAAGGACTCAGGCCGGCCAGGAGCCGGTGGCCAGGAACTCGTCGAGGGTGCGTGCGTAGGGCGTGATGTCCAGGCCCTGGGAGGCCAGCCAGTCGTCGGAGTAGTACTTGTCGAGGTAGCGGTCGCCGGGGTCGCACAGCAGGGTGACGAGCGATCCCCGGCGGCCCTCGGCGACCATCTCCGCGACGATCTTCAAGGCGCTCCACAGACCCGTGCCGGTCGAGCCGCCCGCCTTGCGGCCGATCGCGGCCTCCAGGGCGCGTACGGCGGCGATGCTGGCCGCGTCCGGCACCTTCATCATCCGGTCTATCGCGCCGGGTACGAAGCTCGGTTCCATACGGGGCCGCCCGATGCCCTCGATGCGGGAGGCGGTGGCGCAGTCGGTCCGCGCGTCGCCGGTGAGCCAGCCGTCGAAGAAACAGGAGTTCTCCGGGTCGGGGACACAGACACGGGTGTCGTACTGCATGTAGTGGACGTAGCGGGCGATGGTCGCGGAGGTGCCGCCGGTGCCCGCGGTCGCCACGATCCAGGCGGGCTCGGGATAGCGTTCGAGCCGCAGCTGCTGGTAGATCGACTCGGCGATGTTGTTGTTGCCGCGCCAGTCGGTGGCCCGTTCCGCGTAGGTGAACTGGTCCATGTAATGGCCGCCGGACTCGGCGGCGAGCCGGGCGGAGACCTCGTAGACGGTCCGCGGGTCCTGCACCAGATGGCAGCTGCCGCCGTGGAACTCGATCAGCCGGGTCTTCTCGCGGCTGGTGGTGGCCGGCATCACCGCGATGAACGGCACCCCGATCAGCGAGGCGAAGTACGCCTCGGACACGGCCGTGGAGCCGCTGGAGGACTCGATGACGGGCTTCCCTGGGCGGATCCAGCCGTTGCACAGCCCGTAGAGGAACAGCGAGCGGGCCAGCCGGTGCTTGAGGCTTCCGGTGGGGTGTGTCGACTCGTCCTTGAGGTAGAGGTCGATGCCCCACTTCTCGGGCAGCGGGAAGCGCAGGAGGTGGGTGTCGGCGGTGCGGTTGGCATCCGCCTGGACCTTGCGGACTGCTTCTTTGAGCCAGCTTCGGTAGGCCGGATCCGTACGGTCGACATCGACGGTCGGCATCGGCGTCCCGGCCTCGCGGTCGGGCCGGCTCTGCGGCTGCTGTGCGGTGCTCACCGGCGCGCTCCTCAGGGTTCGGAAGCCCGCGCACAACGGCGGGCCGATTCCGACTATAGCCACCCGCCGCACCCTTCTCACCTGCATAAACATCGCTTTGGGATACCCCAAGGAGGTCGTGGGGCCGGACTGTTGCGCGCCGTGCACGCCCTGGGGGCACTGGTGCACGGGGCGCCGCACCGGCAGACTTCCCTCCAAGGGGCGGTGGAGGGCAGCTGCCCGTCTCACCGAGGAGGTGCCGGCATGGCGGAGGCCGAGTTCAACGCGACCGGCGTACGGATCGAGCGGTGGCTGCGGTCCTTGACCCGCGCCGGACAGGTCGTCATCAGAGACGGCAGACTGGCGCTGCTGACCAGCTACGGCACGGAGATCGACAGCGCCCCGCTGGGGGCCGTACAGGCGCATAAACCGCTGTTCGCGGCGCGGGACCGGGCACTCGCCACGCTCAACGGCCACCGCTATTCGCTCACCCTGGGCACCCCGGAGCTGTTCTTCAAGGCCCTGGAGGCGGCGCGTCCGCCGCACCCCTGACGACCCCCTCCGGACGGCGTGGTGCGGTTGCGGGAGCGCACCGGCTGCATGACCCTGGACTCGTATCACTGAGGGTTCACCAGCGGTGACGCTGTGGTGCAGTCGGCATCGCTGGATCCGATCTTCGCCCCTGCCCGGTGAGAGGGGCGCCCGGCCTCATCAGGGAGTCGCGGTCGTGATCAGGCAGCCCAGCAGGCACTGCACGGTGGAGCTCCAAGCCGTCCCGGCTCGCATCGGACATGTGCGCAGAATCGTCTCCGCGCAGCTGCGGTACTGGCGTCTCGACGCCCTGATAGACCCTGCGGCGCTCGGCGTGACCGAACTCCTCGCCAACGTGCACCGGCACGCCCGCCCCAGCAAACAGTGCACCGTGGAACTGTGCGTCCTCCTGGATCAGTTGACGGTCTCGGTGCACGACGAGGACCCCCGGCTGCCCCGGATCCGGGTCGCCGACAGCTGGGACACCTGTGGTCGCGGCCTGGCCCTGATCGCGGCGCTCAGCGAGAGCTGGGGGATGCGCCCCGACGGCAGCGGCAAGGTCGTGTGGTTCACTCTTCCGGCCCTGACCACCGCCCCCGAAGAGGTCTGTACGGTCCGTGGCTTCCGGGAGCCCCCGCCGCGTGACGACCCCGGCACGCCGGCCGGTCCGCGCCCCCGGATACGGGGCACGAGGGTGGGCTGACGAGTCGGTCTGCCGGCGAGACGGTCGACTGACGAGGCGATCGGCCGGCGAGACGGTTCGGTATGCACGCCGCCCTCAGCAACACACACGTCGCCGGACCTGACGTGTCACACCCATTCGGCATACGGGCGCATCGGGGAGTTCGGGGTCGGCGGCATGGCGATCATCGGGTACGACGAGACGAGTGGCGACTACAGGTCGCACTTCTTCCTCAAAGTCGCGTGAGGACATCCGGCCGGCTGGGCGGCCGGCTGGGCGTGGGGCTCCGCACCTGCTCCCGCAGTCGCTGCCGGCCGCCCCTCCGGGTCGTACCTCCCTCCCGTACGCACTCGCTGTGCGCCGGGCGTCCCGCCTACGGCCTTGGCCCCTCCGGTACCGGGGTGGCGTGGGGGCGCAGGAAACGGTGGAGGATCAGGCGCAGCGTGGGGAGTTGACCGGCCGGGCTGAACGAGGGCTCGGTGGCGGCGCTGGTGTAGAGGGCGGCGATGAGTGCCATGACCCAGGCCGCGGTGTCGTCCGGGTCCAGGGTGGGGTCGATCTGGCCGCTCGCGGACGCCTTCCGCAGCAGGGTGGTGATGGTGGACCGCTCCTCGTCGTTGTCACGGCTCAGCAGCGCTTCGAGTTCGGGGTCGCGGTGGGCCTGGATCATCGCCTCCATGACGAGGGCCGGGACCAGGGGCTCCGCGGCGGGGCCTGCGAGGAGGTCGACGGTGTCGAGCAGCGCGGTCCACGGGTCGTCAGCGGCACGAGCGGCGGCGAGGCGCTCGGATTTGCCGGCGACGCCGTCTTCGGGCTCGTCGTCCACGAAGACGGCATGGAAGATCGCGCGCTTGCTGCGGAAGTAGTGGAACAGGTTGCCCGCGCTCATGCCGGCGGCCTTGCAGATTTCCGCTGTGGTGGTGCGCTCGAAGCCTTGAGCGGCGAAGAGCTCGGTGGCGGCGTTGACGATGTGCCGCCGCCGGGCTCGGTGTTTGGCCGGATCGACTGTCCTCATCGATGACTCCTTCTGGTGGGCTGGGCTCTCCTCCTAATAATAGATTGAGCGCTCGGTTTATGATGCGCCACAGAGGAACGAAGGGGGAAATATGGACCTGAGTAAGAGCGTCGAGAGCAGGAGCAAGGGCGTCGAGAGGGGCCCGCGGGTGAACCACCGCACCGCGCTCGGCCGGTCGGCGTGGGGCACCGTATGCGTCTACATCGTGTGCCTACTGGTGGGGGCGGGCGCCGGCTGGCTCGTCGGCTTGCTTGCCGACTGGCTGGTCACGTTGCCTTGGGCGCCTCTACAAGGGCCAGCCCGGCTCCTTGCGTCGGCCCCCGGCCCCGTGCTGCCCGCCGCGGGTTCGGTGGTGGGCCTGGCGGTCGGATTCGTCGTGCAGCATGAGGAGTTGGCCATTCGCCTGACCGACGAGTGCGTGGTGCTCACCCGCAAGGGCCGCGACCAGACGTTCCGGCGCGACGCCATCGCCACAGCCTGCCGGGACGGCAGGCATCTGGTCCTGCTCGGCCACGACGGCGGGGAACTCGCCCGCGAGGAGTGCGAGGTGGACGGCGGCCGCCTTGCCGACGCGTTCACCGAGCACGGCTACGCGTGGGCGGCCGCCGATCCGCACAAGGGCGAGTTCCGCCGCTGGGTCCCGGACGCTCCCGAACTGCCGGACGCCGCCGACGCCTTCCTCAAGGCCCGCCAAGTGGCCCTGGAGAAGAGGGGGCCGTCCGACGATGACGTGCGAGAGCTTCGCGCGGAACTGGCCCGTCTCGGTGTCGTCGTGCGGGACGAGAAGCGACGTCAATACTGGCGGACGTCCGGGTCGTAGACCTCGACGGCGTCGACGACGCGCAGGGCGGGCGCGGCGGGCACCGTTGCGGTGGCGCCGGCGGCGGTCATGCCGCGCTCCCCTTGGAGCCGGTACCGAAGTGCTCCTCCAGTACGGAGAGCCGGCGCCAATACTCCTCCTCGTCGATCTCGCCCGCGGCGAAGCGCCGGCCGAGTACGGCGAGGGGTGAGGGTGCGTCGGTACGGGCGGAGTACTGCGGGCCGCGGATCTGCCCGCCGGGTCCGCCCCGGCCCCGGGACGTGCGGCGCAGCAGGGTCACCACGCCGACGACGACCAGCGCCCACAGGACGGGGACGAACAGGATCCAGGGGCCCGGGCCGCCGCCGGTCCAGGGTTCGGCAAGCTCGAACATCGCGATCAGCTCCTTGGTGAGTTGGGGGGATGGGTGGGGCCGGAGGAGGCCGGCCCCTGGGAAGTCCGGGTGGTTTCCGGTCTTCTTCGAGTCCTCTTCGAGCTTCGTCCTGTGGCGGCCGCGGGTCGTCGTACCGCCAGCGGCTCTGTCCGTACGCCGCCGGAAGTACCCGGCGGGCGCACGTCTGCTCCAGCGGCCCGGGCACGCCCTGCGCCGGACCGCTCTTGATCTCTGTAACTACTGGTATGTACAGTGCGATCATGAGCACTCAGGAACGGCTCGGCACGCAGGAACCACCCGGCGCCGACGACGCACTCGGCACACGGGACCGCCTGGTGCGGAGTACCCAGGAGCTTCTGTGGGAGCGCGGATACGTCGGCACCAGCCCCAAGGCGATCCTGGAACGTGCGGGCGTCGGCCAGGGCAGCATGTACCACCATTTCGCCGGCAAGTCCGCGCTCGCGCTGGCGGCGATCCGGCGCACCGCCGAGGGCATGAAGGCGGTCGCCGAGGAGTGTCTGAGCGCCCCCGGTACGGCGTACGAGCGGGTCGCGGGCTATCTGCTGCGCGAGCGGCAGGTGCTGCGCGGCTGTCCGGTCGGCCGGATGACGCAGGACCGCGACGTGGTGCGCAGCCCCGAGCTGCGGCAGCCGCTGGACGAGATGTTCGGCTGGCTCCAGGGGCGGATCACCGAGGTCCTGGACGAGGGGCGGCGCCGTGGCGAACTGGCCGCCGAGCTGGACCTGACGGCCGTCGCGGCGACCGTCGCGGCCGTCGTCCAGGGCGGTTATGTGCTGGCCCGCGCGGCCGATGACACCGCCCCCTTCGACGCGGCCGTACGGGGCGTGCTGTCCCTGCTCGCCGCGCAGGTCACGCCCACTACGGGCACCACCGGCTGAGCGCCCCTCCCCCGCACCCGTACGGAGCCCCTCATGCACGCCATGCAGTACGCGATCACTTTGCCCGCCGACTACGACATGCAGATCATCCGGCACCGGGTGAAGTCCAGAGGCCACCTCCTGGACGGCTTCGCCGGGCTGGGCCTCAAGGCGTACGGAATCCGGGAGCGCGGGGTCGACGGCTCACCGGTCAACCAGTACGCGCCGTTCTATCTCTGGGCCGATCCGGAGGCCATGAACCGCTTCCTCCTCGGTGACGGATTCCGCGGTGTGGTCCGCGACTTCGGCCGGCCGGTCGTCCAGCACTGGAAGGGGCTGTTCCACCGGCCGGGACCGGCAGCCGGCACCCTCCCCCGCACGTTCACCCGGCGGACCGAGACCCTCGCCGAGGACGCCGATCCGGCCACCGTGCTCGCGCATGCGGTGGCCGGACACGAGGAGTTGGCCACGACGGACGGGGTGCACACCACCGCGCTGGGCTTCGATCCACGACTGTGGGAACTCGTCCACTTCACCCTCTGGGCGCACGCCGCCCCCGAGTCCGCGGGCGCCCGCCACCAGGTGCTGCATCTGTCCGCACCGGGCACCGGCGGGCTGGGCGCGGGGCGGCAGTGGTGAGCCCGACTCCCTCGGGCGGTCCCGCGGCTCCCGCCATCCGTACGGTCCTCGGCGACATCTCCCCCGCCGACCTCGGCATCTGCGATGCGCACGACCATCTGTTCCTGCGCAGCCCCCAGTTGCCGGGCCAGGAGCTGGACGACGCCGGGGCCGCGGCCGCCGAGCTGAGCGCCTTTCGCGCGGCGGGCGGCGCGGCGGTGATCCAGTGGACGCCGTACGGCATGGGCCGGGGTGCCGACGAACTCCCGCGGCTGGCAAGGGAGTCGGGGGTGCGAATCGTGGCCGCCACCGGGCTGCACCAGGCGGCCCACTACACCCCTGAGGTGCTGGCGCGGGTCCGCCCGGATCTGGCCGGGCTGTTCGTCTCCGAGCTGACCGAAGGGATCGGCGGCTCCGGCGTCCGGGCCGGGATGATCAAAGTTGCCGGCGGCTTCCACGGTCTGGACCGGCACGCCCGGCACACCATGGCCGCGGCCGCCGAGGCCCAGCGGGCGACCGGTGCCGTCATCGGGGTCCATCTGGAGCTGGGCACCGGCGCGCTGGACGTGCTCGATCTGCTCTGCGGCGAGTGGGGGGTACCGCCGGACCGGGTGATCCTCGGTCATCTCAACCGCTCGCCGGATCTCGTGGTGCACCGGAAGGCGGCCGGAGCCGGCGCGTACCTCGCCTTCGACGGCCCCTCACGGGCCCATCATGCGACCGACTGGCGGCTGCCCGATGCGCTGGCCGCGCTCGCCGACGCGGGCCACGGCGAGCGGATCCTGCTGGGCGGCGACACCACGACGGCCGGCGCCAGGTCGGTCAACGGCGGTCCCGGCATGCCCTATCTGCTGCGCCGGCACCGGGAACGCCTCGAACTCGCCCTGGGAGCCGACCTGGTGACCCGGTTCCTGACGGCCAACCCGGCGCGCGCCTTCGCCTCCGACTGGCCGCGGGCCCCGTACACGGACCGAGGACCGGGCCGGGCACCTACAGCGTGACGGAGATCCCCACATGCGGCCGCTTGCCCCCGCGCACCAGCGCGCCGACCCCGTCCATCAGCCGGAACCGCAGCCCGTATTTGCCCGCCATCGCCTTGCGCACCCGCCCCAGCCCGGCGGCACCTTCCAGGAGCCGGCCGGTGCCCTCGACGGTCTGGGCGCCCTCGGCGATCCGGCCGCGGACATCGCACGGCGTGACGGTCACCCGCCCGTCGTGGCGCAGCCGCTTCACCTTCCAGCTGTCGTCCCGCGTCCACACCAGGAGTTCCGCCCCGTCGGCCACCGCCCATACGGGGGTGGCCACCGGGGTGCCGTTCCTGCGGTACGTGACCAGGCTGACGTACGGGCTGCGGGCCACCGCTTCGGGAATCATGGCCGCAGCTTAGGGCGTGTCCGTGGTGGGCGGGGAAGCGGTGGTTCCGGAGGCGGAAGGGCCCGGGGAGCACGGCTCACCGACCGCAGTGGTCAGCCGGGGCTTGCCCTGAGGAGGCCGGGCGTGGAGGGCAACGTCCGTAGGGGTCCGGAGTGGGCCCGCGTGGTTCGGGGCTCGCCCGGCGCAGCGCATCAGGGGGTGGCGGGCGTGGGCCACGGCTGCTCGCCGTGGACGGCACGGCGAGGCGGCTCCCGGCCGCAGAGGGGGCCGGGAGCCGCCGACGGTCCGGGACAGGAAAAGCAGACCTTCGCATACCTTGAGTCAAGCTCCAGGAAATGAGCCGAAGAAACCTTGCCGGCCGGACGGTGCGGGCTTCGCGCCGCGTTCTACCCTGCTGCCGGGGGCTTGGCCGCCGCAAGAGCCGGCCTGCTGGGCACGTAGCCTTCAGCGCCGGGGTGAACGTCCCGGTAAATGGTGCGGGAAATGGTCTCTATCGTTTCTATCCCGTAATCCCACCCCTCGTTCGCGGGGTGCCCTTCGGGAACTCTGTTGTTCTCGGTGAGTACGACCAGACCGGAGTCGTAGCCGTTCTCCGTGAGGACCGCCATGCTGTTCACCTTCCAGTCCCCTCTGTCGAAGGAATCGACGTCAGGGTTCTGGCTGCGCTGTAGCCAGCCGTTCTTCACATGGATCACGGAGTCGAGCGGAGCGCCGGCCGTGGCCCCCCACCGCTGGGTGCTCTGCACCTGGTTCATGAGCTCGAGCGCGTAAGAACGCGCCTTGCTCCCCAGTACCGAATCGTCGTCACCCGAGAAGATGCGCAGCAGCTTTTCCTGGTCGCCCGCGGTGACCTGGGTGAGGCCCCAGGACCCTTCCTTGTCCAGGACGGTGTTGTCCATCCCGGCCTTGTCGAGAAATTCCTGGATTTGGACGGGGTTCGGCTTAGCGGGATCCTTCAGGTCGGACAACTGCTTCCACAGCGTGGTCGCGGAGGCATTGTCGGAAGCGGTGATCATCTTCCGCGCGAGGGCGTCTTCCGCCTCGGTGAGGGTGCCGCCCTTCTGATACAGCAAGGCCCCGAGAATTATCGTCTTCACCACGCTGGCCGAGTCGTACTTCTTGGCAGCGTCGGAGGTGCATGTGGTCCCGGTGGGCCGGTCGTAGAAGGAGAGCGAGGCCATGCTCTTCCGGCCTGCCAGCGCCTGGGATATATCGCTCGACAGCTTCTCGGCCAGCGCTTGGTCCTTGGACGTGCAGTGCACCGTCGGGGCGACTGCCCGTGTGCTCTGCGGTGCCGCGACGGAGGGTGTGGCCGCTGCAAAGGTTCCGGCAACCGCTCCAGCCCCTATGGCCGCCGCGGTGAAGGTGGAAGCCCATCTCATTTCTGATCACTGCCTTTTCAAGGTGCCTGAACAATTGGCGTGCGGGCTGCGGTGGTCGACGCTGTTACTGGTAGGCGGGCAGGGCACACGGGAGTGCTGCCGGACGCCTGATGCCCTATCAGCTCCGGTGACCGGCAGACGGTGCACCGCCGCCGCACGCAGCACAGCGTCATCGGCGGCCGAAATCGCTCCCCACGGCTCCCTGTTGGGAACGTGCAGAGCGAGGGCAGGGCGAACGCATCCCTCTCGCGCCCGGACCGGCCGACAGCGCCGCTGTACCGCATGGGTGCCGCAAGGCGCCCGACTGCCGGGGTGTGCAGGGGCGCCGAGCGGGGCGTTCTACGCGGACGTCAGCCGCTTGAACCACGTGACCGGGCTGGGTGATCCCGGAGTACGTCCATGTCGGTGCAGCGCCATACTGCCGGGACCATGTGACATGACGTCATTCACTTCATGACGAAGCGATGACAGTGAGCCTGCGATGGGAGAACAGTGCTGTAACAGCGTCCCGAGCTGGGGTTCTGCCCGGTGATCCGCCCGGTGCTGGAGCCCCGTTCCGGGGTCTCGCCGACCGTCCCGGCTCCCGCCGCTCCCCCGTCCCCGGGCACGGCGGGCCGCCGTCCGTCACCGGTCCAGCACGACCAGCGGATCGTCCAGCACCGGCTGCCAGGCCAGCTCCGCCGCGCCGACCAGGCTGTTGTGGTCGAGGCCGCACGGCAGGATCGGCACCCCGCCGCTGCGGCCCCACAGACTACGGTCGGCGACCACCGCGCGCAGCCGTTCCGGATCGGCCTCCAGGAGGGAGCGGTGCAGACCGCCGAGGACGATGCGGTCGGGGTTGAGGATGTTGACGAGACCGGCGAGGCCGAGCCCGAGGCGGTCGATGAGGAGATCGGCAGCGGCACGGATGCCCGGATCGGTGTACTCGTCGCGCAGCAGATCGGCGGACTGCTGGAGCAGGGAGACCTCGGGGCCCGGTGCGCGGCCCGCGGCGGTGAGGAAGGCGAGCGGGTCCGCCTCGACGTCCAGGCAGCCGCGGCTGCCGCAGTGGCAGGGCGCCCCCTCGGGCTTGACCGTCAGATGACCGACCTCCAGCGCCAGGCCCGAACTGCCGCTGTGCAGACGGCCGTCGAGCACCAGCGCCCCGCCGACACCCCGGTGGCCGGACGCCACACAGAGCAGATCGCGGGCGCCCCGGCCGGCGCCGTGCCGGTGTTCGGCGAGCGCCATGAGGTTCACGTCGTTGCCGGTGAAGCCGATCTTCTCGGTGACTCCCGGGATGCCGGCCTCGGCCAGCGAGCGCAGGAAGAGTGCGCGTACGGGAGCGCCCGAAGGCCAGGCGAGGTGGAGCGGGTTGAGGGCCTCGCCGTCCGGTTCGGCGACCGCGGAGGGCACCGCGAGGCCGGCGCCGAGGCAGCGCCGTCCGGTCTCGCGCAGCAGCTCCGCGCCGGCTTCGACGGCATCGGCGAGGACATGCGCCGGGTCGGCGGGGATGGTGCCACTGCCGGTCGAGGTCGCCACGATGCGGCCCCCGAGGCCGACCAGCGCGACACGGAACCCGTCGGCGTGGATCTGCGCGGCGAGCACGACCGGTCCGCGCTCGGCGACGGACAGCCGGTGGGAGGGCCGCCCCTGGGAGCCGGCCGAGGCGGTCGGCCGGGAGTCGACGGTGATCAGGCCGAGTGCTTCGAGCTCGGCTGCCACCGCACCCGCGGTCGCGCGGGTCACGCCGAGTTCGGAGGTCAGGACGGCACGGGTGGGCGCGCGTCCGGTGTGTACGAGCTCCAGTGCGGGTCCGAGGGCGCCACGGCCCCGCTCCAGCCTGGTTGTCCGAGTCTGGGTCACACCCCTATTCTGGCTTTGTGCCGACGCTAAACAAAATACGGATGGCCCTCACGAGCGACCGGCAGGTCCCCGCCCCCGCCGGTCCGCACCTCGTCCGCCTCCGTATCGCCCTCACCGCATTCTTCGCCATGGACGGCTTCCTCTTCGCCGGGTGGGTCGTCCGCATCCCCGCGATCAAGGCGCAGACCGGTGCCGGCGCGGGCGCGCTCGGGCTTGCTCTGCTCGGCGTGTCGGCCGGCGCGGTCGCCTTCATGATGATCACCGGACGGCTGTGCCGGCGGTTCGGCAGCGCGGCCGTGACGACCGCCTCCGCCGCCGCCATGGCGCTGAGCATCGTGCTGCCGCCGCTGACCCACTCGGCGACCGCGCTGGGGCTGGTCCTGATGGTCTTCGGCGCCGCGTACGGCTCGCTCAACGTCGCGATGAACAGCGCCGCCGTCGACCTCATCAGCGCACTGCGGCGCCCCGTGATGCCGTCCTTCCACGCCGCCTTCAGCCTCGGCGGCATGCTCGGCGCGGGGCTCGGCGGACTGATCGCCGGCAGCCTGTCCCCCACCGCCCATCTGCTGCTGCTCGCCGCGATCGGACTGCTGGTGACGGCCGTGGCGGGGCGCGCGCTGCGCGCACACCGGGCGCCGGCCGTGCCCGAGCAACTGCCGGCGGCGGAGGAGACCCGTCCGCGGGGCGCGGGCCGTGGCCGGCGCCTGGTGCTGGTCTTCGGGCTGATCGCGCTGTGCACCGCGTACGGCGAGGGGGCCATGGCCGACTGGGGCGCGCTGCACCTCTCCCAGGACCTGGCCGCCGGGCCCGGTACGGCCGCCGCCGGATATGCGGTGTTCGCGCTGGCGATGACCATCGGACGGCTGACCGGGACCACGGTCGTACAGCGCTTCGGCGCGGCGCGGGCGCTGATCGCGGGCGGTACGACGGCGACCGCCGGCCTGCTGCTCGGCGCGCTGGCCCCCACCGCCTGGACGGCCTGCGCCGGCTTCGCCGTGGCCGGCCTGGGGCTTGCCAACATCTTCCCCATCGCCATCGCCAGGGCCGGCGAGACCGGCGGCCCGGACGGGGTCGCCGTGGCCTCCACGGTCGGCTACGGCGGCATGCTGCTCGGACCGCCCGCCATCGGTTTCCTCGCCGAGGCGGCCGGCCTGCCCGTCGCGCTGACCACCCTCGCCCTGCTCGCCGCCGTCGCGGCGGGCATCGCCTACGCCACCCGCGGGGCACACCACACCGGGCACCCCTGAGGCGCCACCGGGCCCCTGAGGCGCCGACGCACCCCCGCGCACGCACACCCCCTGGGGGCGTGCGCGGAGGCACGCTCGTGCGCGGACGCCGCCCGGACCCGCGAGGGTCCGTTGTCAGTACCGGCTGGCACACTCTTGACCATGGAGATCACTGAGTTCGTCGAAACGCTGCGACTGGACGGCAGCCTGCTCGCCGACGCCGCCGAGGAGGCGGGTCCGGATGCCCGCATTCCGGCCTGTCCCGAGTGGCAGATGCGGGATCTGGTCACGCACATCGGCCAGGTCCACCGCTGGGCGACGGAGTTCGTGACACAGGGTGTGCAGCAGCCCAGCCGTCCCCCCGAGGCCCCGGCCCTGGCCGACGACGAACTCGTGGCCTGGCTGCGCGAAGGCCATCACCACCTCGTCCTGGCGCTGGATTCCGCCCCGCAGGACCTGTCCGCCTGGACGTTCCTGCCCGCCCCGTCCCCGCTGGCGTTCTGGGCCCGCCGCCAGGCGCACGAAACGTCGGTGCACCGCGTGGACGCCCAGCAGGCGCTCGGCGCCTCCCTCACCCCCCTCCCGTCCGCCTTCGCCGCCGACGGGATCGATGAACTCCTCACGGGCTTCCACTCCCGCGACCGCAGCCGGATCCGTACGGACGTCCCCCGGACGCTGCGGCTGCGTGCGACGAACACGCCCGGCGCCGAGTGGACCGTGTCGCTCTCCGACGCCCCGCCGCGGACGGTGCGTCATCACGGCGCCGGCGGACCTGAGGACGGCAAGCCCGCGGACTGCACGATCGAGGGCCCGGCCGAGGAGCTGTACCTCGCGCTGTGGAACCGTCTGCCGTGGGACGCGATGACGATCACCGGTGATGAGACGCTGTCCCAGCTGTGGCGGGAGCGCGCCGGCGTCTGAGCAGGCGAGTCGGGTGCGCGGCATGGTGCACGGGACGGGAGTCCTGGAAGAGTGGCGGTATGTCAGGCACTCGTACCCGGGCCGAGCGTGACGCCGTTACCGTCGAGATCATGTTTGCGCTGGTCAGCGGCGCATTCGTGGGCGCCCTCGGTTTCGGGGTGCTGAGCAGCACGATCCTGTGGGCCGCGCTGCCGGACGCGTGGAGCGGACCATGGCTCGCGGTGAGCGGCGCCGTGGGCGGCGTGTTGTGCGGTGTCCGGGTGGTGCGGGTGCTGCGACGCATGCCCCGCCGGCCGGCTGCCGGCCCGTCCGTCCAGGACGTGGTCCGGATTCAGCCCAGCCAGCCGGGCCGTACCAACCCCGACTCATAGGCGAGCACGACCAGTTGGGCGCGGTCACGGGCACCCAGTTTGACCATCGTGCGGCTGACGTGGGTCTTGGCGGTGAGCGGGCTGACGACCAGACGGCGGGCGATCTCCTCGTTGGACAGGCCGAGGCCGACCAGCGCCATCACCTCACGCTCCCGCTCGGTCAGTCCGGACAGGGCATCCGCCGCGGCCGGCTCCTTGGAGCGGGCCGCGAACTCCGCGATGAGACGGCGGGTGACACCTGGCGAGAGCAGGGCGTCGCCGGCCACGACGGCGCGCACCGCCCGTAGCAACTCCTCCGGTTCGGTGTCCTTGACCAGGAAGCCGGAGGCCCCGGAGCGGATCGCCTCGAAGACGTACTCGTCCAGTTCGAAGGTGGTCAGCATGACAACCTTGACGTCCGGCAGCCGCGGGTCCTCGGTGATCTTGCGGGTGGCGACCAGGCCGTCCACCACCGGCATCCGGATGTCCATCAGCACGATGTCCGGGCGGTGTTCGCGGACCGCGGCCAGGGCCTGCTGCCCGTCCGCGGCCTCGGCGACCACCTCGATATCCGGCTGGGCGTCCAGCAGCACCTTGAAACCGGCCCGGACCAGCAGCTGGTCGTCGGCGAGCAGTACCCGGATCACGACTCCTCCTCGGTGGCGGTCGGGGTCACCGTATCGGCATCCGCGGCCCGCTCCTGGGGCCCGGCCAGCGGGATACGGGCCCGGACCCGGAAGCCGCCGTCCGGGCGCGGACCGGCCGCCACGCTGCCGCCGAGTGCGGCGGCCCGCTCCCGCATCCCGACCAGACCGTTGCCACCGCCCGCCGCCCCGTCCGTGACGGAGGTCGCCGGGCCGTCGTCGTCGACCCGGATCTCCAGTGCCTCGGGGGCGTGGTGGAGCAGCACCCGGGCGGTGCGCGAGCCGGAGTGCCGGACGATGTTGGTGAGCGCTTCCTGGACGATGCGGAAGGCGGCGAGGTCGGTGCCGGGCGGCAGGGCGGCCCGGGTGCCCTCGGTGGTGACCTCCACGGCGAGGCCGGCGCTCCTTGCCTGCTCGGTGAGTTCGGGCAGCCGGTCCAGTCCGGGAGCCGGGGAGCGCGGGGCGTTGCCGGGTGCGCGCAGGGTGTCGAGGACCTGGCGGACCTCGCCGAGCGCTTCCTTGCTCGCGTCCTTGATGGTGGTCAGCGCGGTCCGGGCCTGCTCCGGGTCGCTGTCGAGCAGCGCCAGGCCCACGCCCGCCTGGACGTTGATGACGGAGATGCTGTGGGCGAGGACGTCGTGCAGCTCGCGGGCGATCCGCAGCCGCTCCTCGTCCGCCCGGCGGCGTTGCGCGGCGGCCCGCTCGGCCCGTGCCTTCGCCAGCTGCTCGCGGCGCACCCGCACCAGCTCGGAGAGGGCCACCACGGCCACCGCCCAGGCGGTGACGAAGAACTCCTGCTCCCAGGGGGCGGGCCCGTCGTGCGCAGGCGGCAGCCAGGGGTAGAGCCAGTGGGCGACCAGGAGGTGGGAGACCCACACACCGCCCAGCGCGCACCAGGCGACCGTGCGGTGCCCGGCGACGATCGCCCCGAAGGCGCCGAGGGCCAGGGTGAGGAAGACCGGTCCGAACGGGTAGCCGGCCGCCAGGTAGACGGCGGTGGCCACGGCGGTGCCGAGGGCGACGGCGCGCGGGTAGCGGTGCCGGAAGAGCAGCAGGGCCGTGCCGGCGAAAAGCAGCGCGCGGGCGACGGAGTCCACCGGGACGCGCTCCGGCTGCTTGTGCCCGGCGAAGCCCGACCCGGCCGTGACGATCACCACCGCGGCGAGCGTCGAGAGCCAGGGCAGCCGGGTGCCGGGCCATCCCCGCGGTTCCTCCGGCGAGGCCGACAGCCACCGCTCCCACACCGGGCCGAGGCCGCGCCGCGCCCACGGCGGCCGTGCGTTCTCCATGCCGTCACGCTAGACCGCGGCGGAGCCCGGCGGCGTCAGCCCTGCGCGGTGATCCGCCGTACTCCCCCGGGAGTACGGGCCGGTACGGCGCACGGCTCGCGGGCCGCCGCGCCAGGGACGCCCGTAGGCAGGCACCCCTGGCAGCTCACCCACCGGACGGCATCCGCCTCAGCCCCGGTCCATCGCCTCCAGCGCCCGTCGCGCCATCCCATGGGTGCGGACGATCTCGGCCAGCGTCGTCGTCCCGCGGGTGATCTTCGCAAAGGCCTGCCAGGCGGGACGGAAGCCGGTGATCGCGGCGTGCAGCAGGCCGGGACGGCGGGAGAAGACCTTGAGCATCTGGCGCCCCACGCCCATCTCCACGCCGAGACCCGCCTTGATGGCGAAGGCGTAATTGAGGGCCTGGCGGCGGGCGTCCACGGCGTCATGGGCCTCGGCGACCCGTACCGCCCACTCCCCCGCGAGCCGCCCGGACCGCAGCGCGAAGGAGATGCCCTCCCGCGTCCACGGCTCCAGCAGTCCGGCCGCGTCGCCGCACACCAGCACCCGGCCGCGGGACAGCGGGGAGTCATCGGCGCGGCAGCGCGTCAGATGCCCGGACGAGATGCTCGGCTCGAAGCCGGCCAGGCCCAGCCGGCCGATGAAGTCGTCCAGATAGCGCTTGGTCGCCGCGCCTTCGCCGCGCGCGGAGATGACGCCGACGGTGAGGGTGTCGCCCTTGGGGAAGACCCAGCCGTAGCTGCCGGGGATCGGGCCCCAGTCGATGAGCACCCGGCCCGCCCAGTCCTCGGCGACCGGCGCCGGTACCGGAATCTCCGCCTCCAGGCCCAGGTCGACCTGGTCGAGCTTGACCCCGACATGGGCTCCTATCCGGCCCGCGCTGCCGTCCGCGCCGACCACGGCGCGCGCCAGCACCACCTCGCCGTCGCCCAGCACCACCGCGACGGTCCGCCGGTCGGGCACCTCGGCGCCGTGCTGCTCCACCCGCGAGACCGTGACGCCCGTACGGACCGTCGCGCCCGCGTCCTTGGCCGACTCGACCAGCCGGGCGTCGAAGTCGGGCCGGTTGATCAGCCCGAACAGCATGTTCTTGGAGCGGCGGGTGCGGGTCAGCTTGCCGTTCAGCGAGAACGTCACCGCATGGATCCGGTCGCGCAGCGGGAGGTCGAAGCCGGGTGGCAGCGAATCCCGAGAGGGGCCGATGATGCCGCCGCCACAGGTCTTGTAGCGCGGGAGTTGCGCCTTCTCCAGGAGCAGCACCCGGCGTCCTGTACAGGCCGCGGCATGCGCGGCCGAGGCGCCCCCGGGCCCGGCGCCCACCACCACGACGTCCCACACCTGCTGGTTGTCCTCGGCTGCCCGCTCGCTGCTCACCTGTGCTTCTGCTCCCATTCGATGCTGGCTGCGCGTACCGCCCGCATCCTACGGGCCGCTGTTGCTCAAGAGGCCTGTGGGAAGATCGGGGGCACTGATGCCCGTACGTCCGGCCTGTCCGGCTCACGAGGCCGGACCGCCCGTACGCACAACGTCGCGCCCACAAGGAGCGTTCCATGTCTGACAGCCCGCTCGCACGTACCGTCGCCGCGCTTCAGCCCCGCGCCAGGACCGAGCTGGCCGAGCTGGTGGCCTTCAAGTCGGTGGCGGATCCTGCCCAGTTCCCCAAGAGCGAGTGCGAGGCGGCCGCCCACTGGATCGTCGAGGCGCTGCGGGCGGACGGCTTCCAGGACGTGGCGCTGCTGGACACCCCGGACGGCACCCAGTCCGTGTACGGCTTCCTGCCCGGCCCGGCCGGCGCTCCCACGGTCCTGCTGTACGCCCACTACGACGTACAGCCGCCGCTGGACGAGACCGCCTGGGTCTCCCCGCCGTTCGAGCTGACCGAGCGCGACGGCCGCTGGTACGGCCGCGGTGCCGCGGACTGCAAGGGCGGCCTGATCATGCATCTCACGGCGCTGCGCGCGCTCAAGGAGCACGGCGGCATCCCGGTCAACGTCAAGGTGATCGTGGAGGGTTCGGAGGAGCAGGGCACCGGCGGTCTGGAGCGCTACGCCGAGGCCCACCCCGAGCTGCTGGCCGCCGATGCCATCGTCATCGGCGACACCGGCAACTTCCGGGTCGGACTGCCCACGGTGACCGCGACGCTGCGCGGAATGACGCTCGTACGGGTCCAGGTCGACACCCTGGAGGGCAATCTGCACTCCGGCCAGTTCGGCGGGGCGGCCCCCGACGCGCTGGCGGCGCTGATCCGGATCCTGGACTCGCTGCGCGCCGAGGACGGTTCGACCACGGTGAACGGGCTGGCCGCGGACGCCTCCTGGGAGGGCTTGCAGTACCCGGAGGAGGACTTCCGCAAGGACGCCAAGGTCCTCGACGGTGTCGGGCTGGTGGGCAACGGTTCGGTCGCGGACCGGATCTGGGCGCGTCCGGCCGTCACGGTCCTCGGCATCGACTGCCCGCCCGTGGTCGGCGCCACCCCGTCCGTACAGGCCGGCGCCCGTGCGCTGGTGAGCCTGCGGGTGCCGCCGGGCACCGACGCGGCCGAGGCGACGAAGCTGCTGGCCGCGCATCTGGAGAGCGCCGCCCCGTGGGGTGCGCGGGTCGCGGTCGAGCAGGTCGGCCAGGGCCAGCCGTTCCGCGCGGACACCACCAGCCCGGCGTACGCCTCGATGGCGGCGGCGCTGCGCGAGGCCTACGACGGCGAGGAGATGCAGACCTCCGGCATGGGCGGCTCGATCCCGCTGTGCAACACACTGGCCGAGCTCTACCCGGACGCCGAGATCCTCCTGATCGGCCTGAGCGAGCCGGAGGCCCAGATCCACGCGGTCAACGAGAGCGTTTCGCCAGAGGAACTGGAGCGGCTGTCGCTGGCAGAGGCGATTTTCCTGCGGAGCTATGGGGGTTGATCCCACGTTTTTGGCTTTCCCGCCGTGGTGGTGTCTCGCCGTTGCTCCCCCACTGCCTAA